>CANPVF010000154.1 GCA_947581645.1 Candidatus Caribbeanibacter nitroreducens
GTCAACGTCGACTTCCCGTGGTCCACATGACCGATCGTGCCCACGTTCACGTGCGGCTTCGTCCGCTCGAACTTCTCCTTCGCCATCCGTCCTGCTCCTGTCTCGTCGAAGGCTTATGCGCTCACGCCGTCTCGTTCGTCATCGTCCGTCCGGGCCCGCCCGCGACCCTCGCTCGTCCGTCCGCGAGCGTCACGTCGGGTCCCGCGGCCCGCCGCGGGGCGGCGGGCGCGAAATGCTGGGGGGAGGATTCGAACCTCCGAAGGCTGAAAGCCGGCAGATTTACAGTCTGCTCCGTTTGGCCACTTCGGTACCCCAGCGCTGCTGGCTCCTGCGAGATGCCGGCGGCCGGAGCTCGCCGGGGAGGCCGGTTCGATCCGCGGGCCGATGTCCCGGGACCCGTCCACGTCCCGGCTCACGGCCAGGTCGGGCTTCGCGTGCTCCTGAAACGTCGATGGAGCTGACGGTGGGACTCGAACCCACAACCTCCGGATTACAAATCCGACGCTCTGCCCGTTGAGCTACGTCAGCAATTGGAGCCGGCCAATATAGACCGGGGGACCGGGGGCGTCAACTGCACGTCCGATGCCAGCGGCGTCTCGTTCGGGACCCGCGACGCCGTAACCCACCGGGGCCCCTCGAGTTCCAGCTCGGGCCGGCCCGTCACGAGCCGACGGCGGCGAACTCCCCCTCCCGCAGCTTCCAGCGGGTGGTCCCGTCCGGCGCGTCCTCGAGCTGGATGCCCCGCGCCTCGATCTCGTCGCGGATGGCGTCGGCCTCCTCGTAGTCGCCGCGCTCTCGCGCCGCGGACCGGGCCTCCAGCCGCTCCTCGACCCAGCGGCGGAGCTCGGTCGGAATCGAGGACCGCTCCCGGTCGCGGAGGGAGAGGACGCCGAAGACCCGATCGAAGTCCTGCAGGACCGCGAGCACCGCGTCCCGGGCGTCGGCGGTGAGCCGCTCGCCGGAGCCGTCCAGGCGGCCGTTCCCCTGGCGCACCAGCTCGAAGATGGCGCCGCGGGCGTCGCTCACGTTCAGGTCGTCGTCCATGGCCGCCTCGAAGCCGCGCCGCGCCTCCCGCGCCAGCTCCGGCAGCTCCCCGGCGGGGCCGTCGGCGGCGTCCGCGTCGACCTCCGCCTCGCGGACCCGGCGCCGGAATTCCTCCAGCCGGTCCAGCGCCCGCTCCGCCTCGTCCAGCCCGTCCAGGGTGAAGTTCAGCTCGCTGCGGTAGTGCCCGCTGAGCAGGAGATACCGGATCGCCGAGCCCCGGTACCCCTTCTCCAGCAGGTCCGGGATCGTGTAGAAGTTGCCCAGCGACTTGGACATCTTCTCGCCCTCCACCAGCAGGTGCTTCGCGTGCAGCCAGAAGCGCACGAAGGGCTCGCCGGTGGCCCCCTCCGCCTGGGCGATCTCGTTCTCGTGGTGGGGGAAGATCAGGTCCACGCCGCCGGCGTGGATGTCGATGGTCGGGCCCAGCTCCTCCAGGGCCATGACCGAGCACTCCAGGTGCCAGCCCGGCCGTCCCGGGCCCCAGGGCGAGTCCCAGGTGGCCACCTCCCCCTCGTCGTCGCGATCGCCCCCCTTCCACAGCACGAAGTCCCGGGGGTCGTCCTTCTCGTAGACCTCGTCGCTCTCGGCCCGGCCGGCGCTCTCCAGCTGCTCCGGGTCCAGCTCCACCAGCTGGCCGTAGTCCTCGTACTCGGAGATGGAGAAGTAGACGGAGCCGTCGCTCTCGTAGGTGAGGCCCGCCTCCTCGAGCTTCTCCACCAGCCGGATCATGGCGTCCACGGTCTCCGTGGCCCGGGGCGTGGCCTCCACGTCCTCGAGTCCAAGGGTCTCCCAGTCCTCGAAGAACATCTCCGTCACCGGGTCGGTGACCTCCTGGAGCGAGACGCCGCGCTCCAGGGCCTCGCGGATCGTCTTGTCGTCCACGTCGGTGAGGTTCATGACCTGCGTGACCCGGTACCCCTTCCACTCCAGGTAGCGGCGGAGGAGGTCCTCCCACACGAAGGTCCGGAAGTTCCCGATGTGGGCCCGGTCGTAGACCGTCGGGCCGCAGGTGTAGTAGCGGACGTGCCCTTCCTCCAGGGGCTCGAACGGCTCCAGCGACCGGGTGAGCGTGTTGTGGAGTCGAAGCGCCATCGGTGAGGCGGGGGCTCGTGGTCAGCGGGCTGCGGCGGGGCTCGGGATCGGGACGCCGTCGACGCGTCCGCGGCGCCGTCAGAGTCGCAAGAAGTCGGCCACGGCAGGAGCCGGACGGGTCAGCCGGAAGAGTCCTTCAGCTCCCGCCCGGGAACTCCCGCCTGCGCCACTCCCGGTACGCCTCCATCTCGGCGGCGTGCTCACCGGCCCACTCCTCCGCGCACCGGTCCAGGCGTGTCGCCCCCTCGGTCGCCAGATACGGTGCCAGCATCCCGCGCCGGTGGAGGAAGGCGATCTCGTCCAGCGGCGGGTAGGGAGGCGCGCCGTAGTAGATGCGGGCCACGGTCCACCCCCGGGCGAAGGCCTCCAGGAGCTCGACCTCGTCCGCCATCCGCTCCCGGCAGGAGGGCGTGGAGCCGTCGGGGTCGCGGGCCCGATACGCCTCCATCCGGGCCACCGCGTAGGCCCGGTAGGCCCGGTCCCCTTCACGCAGGTTGCCCGGCGTCGCCACGCGGGCCACCGAGTCGGAGCGGACCTCGATGGCGTTCCACGGGAGCGCGGTCTCGTACGCGCTGTCGGTGACGGCCGCGGAGAAGCCCGTGTAGTAGAGCACGTCCGGGTCCTGGACCAGCGTGTCGCCGTAGGCCCGGGTCTCCCGGAGCATCTGCAGGAGGGTATCGCGGGGCACGTCCAGCTCCGCCCCCGACGGGGCCCGGAGCGGCTGCTGCCCGCGGGCGGCGTCCGGGACGGCGGCGGCCATCAGGAGCGCCGCGGCCCCCAGCGCCGTCGCGCGGACGAGGCGACGTCCCGGTCCGATCAGGTCCGGGCTCCCCGGGCGTCGGCGCCGTGCTCCGGCCCCTCCCCCGCACCCTCGTCGTCCATCCGCTCGGCGAGTCCGGCGAAGCGGAGCACGTCGTCGCCGGCGGTGTGGCCCAGGAGCTCCTGCTCCCGCCCCACCAGCTTCTGCGACAGCTCGTACACCGAGCCGTGCCCGCGCCAGCTCTCCTCCACCAGGTCCCAGCCCGCCTCCTCGCCGATGCGGGTGGCCACGTACGCGCAGCAGAAGATGTCGTCCAGGTAGCCGTAGCCGCCGAACTGCTCCTCGGGAATCACGTCGTCCGAGCTGACCAGGTAGGCGATGGCGGCGTCGACCCAGAGCCGGTGCCGGCGGGAGAGGCGGGGATCGTTCAGCATCCGGAACATCAGCATGGCGTACGACGGCGCCAGCAGCACCACGTCCCGGAGCGCCCCCGCGTACTTGCCGACCTGTTCCTTCAGCAGCGTCAGGTAGTCCTTCATCCTCGAAACCGTTGCTCGTGGCGGTGTCCGTCGGAAGGTCCGGTGAGCACGATTGATACCCCCCTCCCCGGGCACTGATCCCGGGGCGGGGCCGTCACTCCACGGTCACGCTCTTGGCCAGGTTGCGGGGCTGATCGACGTCGCAGCCCCGGCGCACGGCGATCCGGTAGGCCATGAGCTGGAGCGGCACGACCGTCAGGATCGGCTGCAGCATCTCCAGGGTCCGGGGCACCCGGATGATGTGGTCCACCTCGGCCGGCGGCGTCTGGCTGTCCTCCGTGGTGATGGCCACGACGCGCCCGCCCCGGGCCTTCACCTCCTGGATGTTGGAGACGATCTTCTGATAGACCGAGTCGGTGGGGGCCACGAAGACCGCGGGCATCCCCTCCTCGATGAGGGCGATGGGCCCGTGCTTCATCTCGGCGGCCGGATACCCCTCCGCGTGCAGGTAGCTGATCTCCTTCAGCTTCAGCGCCCCCTCCAGGGCGATGGGGAAGTTGTATCCGCGCCCGAGGTAGAGGAAGTTCGGCTGCTCCGAGTAGGCCTCGACGATCTCGTCCAGGCTGCTGTCCTCCCGCTCGGCGTCCAGCACCCGCTGGACCTGGGCCGGGAGCTCCTGGAGGGCCGACACCACCTCGCGCCCCTCGAGGATGGACATGCCGCGCTCCCGGGCCAGCTTCAGCGTGATCAGGGCCAGCACGGTGAGCTGGCCGGTGAACGCCTTCGTGGAGGCCACGCCGATCTCGGGACCGCTGTGCGTATAGACGCCGCCGTCGGTCTCCCGGGCGATGGTCGAGCCCACGACGTTGACGATGCCGATGGCCGTGGCACCGCGGCGCTTGGCCTCCCGCATGGCGGCCAGCGTGTCCGCCGTCTCGCCGGACTGGGAGATGGCGATCACGGCGGTGTCCTCGTCCACCACGGGGCTCCGGTACCGGAACTCCGAGGCGTACTCCACCTCCACCGGCATGCGGGCGTGCTCCTCGAGCATGTACTCGCCGATGAGCGCCGCATGCCAGCTGGTGCCGCAGGCCGTGATCACCATCCGGTCGGCGTCCTTCAGGTCGTCCCAGATCTCGTTCAGGCCGCCGAGCCGTGCGGTGCCCTCCTCCTCCAGCAGCCGCCCCCGCATGGCGTCCCGGATCGTGTCCGGCTGCTCGCAGATCTCCTTGAGCATGAAGTGGTCGAAGCCGCCGCGCTCGATCTGCTCCAGGTCCCACGTGACGTGGCTGATCTCCTTCTCGATGGGCTGCGGCGCGCCGCCGTTCCCCCAGCCGGACATCTCGAGCGTCTCGTAGCCCTCGCGGTCCAGGATGGCCAGCTCCCCGTCCTCCAGGTAGATGACCTTCCGGGTGTGTCCGAGGATGGCCGCCACGTCGGACGCCACGAACCGCTCGTCCCGGTCGCCGTCGGGGACGCCCACCAGGAGGGGCGCACCCTGGCGCACCGCGACGATCTTGCCCGGGTCGCGCTCGCTCACCACCACCAGCGCGTACGTGCCCTCCACCTGGGTGAGCGCGGCGGCCACGGCGTGCTCCAGGTTGTCCTCGTACGCCTCCTCGATCAGGTGCACCAGGACCTCGGTGTCCGTCTCCGACTCGAACTCGTGCCCCAGCTCCTGGAGCTTCGTCCGGAGCACGTCCTCGTTCTCGATGATGCCGTTGTGCACGAGGGCGATGGTGCCCGTGCAGTCGTGGTGCGGGTGGGCGTTGTCCGTGGTGGGGGCCCCGTGGGTGGCCCAGCGGGTGTGGGCGATCCCCATGGTCCCCTCCACCGGCCGGTCCTGGAGGAGGCGGGTGAGCCCGTCCAGCTTGCCCGCCTTCTTCCGGATCTGGAGGCCGGCACCGTTCTCGACGGCGACGCCGGCGGAGTCGTACCCCCGGTACTCCAGTCGCTTCAGTCCCTCCATGAGGAGGGGAGAGGCCTCCCGCTCCCCGACGTATCCGACGATTCCGCACATATCTAGTGTCCTGCCGTCCAGTTCTCGATGTCTCGTCTTCAGTCTTCCCGGAGATGCAGCCGGGCCCAGGACGCCAGCTCCTCGGCCTCCTCGCGTCCCGGAGCCTCGGCCATGACCCGCACCACGGGCTCGGTTCCCGAGGGGCGCACGTGGACCCAGCGCCGCTCATCCGGCCATGCAAGGCGGAGGCCGTCCTGGCGGTCCACCTCCGGCTGGCCGGGCGCGGCCTCCTCGGCGTCCCGGTACACCTCCTCCAGGGCACGTTCCGGCAGGTCCCCCTTCCAGCGCACCATATGATAGGAGGGCCACCGGCCCAGCAGGTCACGCAGCGGGCGGTCACGCTCGGCCAGCAGCTGGGCCACGAGCGCCGCGGCCAGCGGCGCGTCCCGGGTGGCATGGAGGTCGGCCAGCATGACGCCGCCGTTGCCCTCGCCCCCCACCGCGGCCCCGTGCTGGTGCATTCCCGCAGCGACGTTGGCTTCTCCCACCGGGGTACGGACCGTCCGGGCACCGTGACGGCGGGCGGCGTCCTCCACGACCTGGCTCGTGGAGAGATTCGTCACCACCGGGCCGGGGCGGTGGGCCAGGACGAGCTCCACGGCCAGCGCCAGGGTCCAGTCCTCTCCCACGGCCTCCCCGTCGGCGTCCACCAGCGAGAGGCGGTCCGCGTCGGGGTCCACCGCCATGCCCACGTCGGCGCCGTTCTCCCGGACGGCCTCACCCAGCGCGCCCAGGTGCTCGGCCGTGGGCTCCGGCTCCCGCGGGAAGCGGCCCGTGGGGTCCAGATGGATGCCGGAGACGCTGCATCCCAGCCGGCGGAGCAGGCGGGGCAGGATCTCGCAGCCGGCTCCTCCCACGGGGTCCACGGCCACATGGAGGCCCCGGGCCGCGAGACGCTCCGGGTCCACGAGGTCCAGGCCCAGGATCCGCTCCACGTGGCGGGCCGACCAGTCCCCGCCCTCCTCCCGCCGGCCCAGCGCCGACCAGGGTGCGTACTCCGGACCCTCCTGGAACTGCTCCTGCACCCTCCGGCCCTCCTCGGGCGAGAGGAAGAGTCCGTCGGGGCCCACCAGCTTGAGGCCGTTCCAGGCCGGCGGGTTGTGCGAGGCCGTGAGGACGAGTCCGCCCGCGGCGTCGCCGTCCCCCACCGCCAGCAGCAGGCTCGGCGTCGGGCACACGCCGCCGTCCCGGACGTCCCAGCCCGCGGCGCGGAGGCCGGCGGCGGCGGCGTCCGTGAAGATCGGACCGGACGTACGGGTGTCGCGCCCCACCAGGACCGCCCCCTCGCGGCCGCCGGTGGCCCGGGCCAGGACGGATCCGAAGGCCGCCGCGTAGCGCGCCACGGACTCGGGCTCCAGCCCCGCGCCCACCACGCCCCGGATGCCGGATGCCGATACGATTCGCTCTTCTGCCACGTCTGGAGGCCCTGTCGTAGGGGGAAAGATGCCGGGACGAGAGGAGTACGCTACGCCTCCGTGGACGCGGTCGTCAACGGCGTGTCGCCGTCGCCGGCGGCCGCCTAGCTTCACCGGGATCGTCCCCCGATCGCGGAGGGCGGCGGACCGCCGTCCGTCGACGGGACCGGACGCACGCCCGGAGAGCCCGGGCGAGGGCACGAGCGGACGCGAGCACTGGAGGGAGACGGCATGGCAGACGGCGAGCAGGGATTCGGAACGCGGGCCATCCACGCCGGCCAGCGTCCGGACCCGACCAGCGGGGCGGTGATGACCCCCATCTACCAGACGTCCACGTACGTCCAGGATGCGGTGGGGGAGCCCAGGGGCGGCCACGAGTACGCCCGCGTCACGAACCCGACGCGGGGAGCGCTGGAGGGCAACCTGGCCTCGCTGGAGGCGGGACGGCACGGGGCCGCGTTCGCCTCCGGGATGGCGGCCATCGAGGCGGTGGTCAAGGGCGTCCTGAGCCGGGGCGACCACGTGGTGTGCGGCGCGAACGTCTACGGCGGCACGGACCGGCTCTTCCGGACCGTCTGGTCGCGCTTCGGGCTCGACTTCACCTACGTCGACACGTCCGACGTGGACGCCCTGTCCGACGCGATGCGGCCCGAGACCCGGCTCGTGCACGTCGAGACACCGACCAATCCCATGATGGGACTGTCCGACCTCCGGGCGTGCGCGGAGGTGACCCACGACGGCGACGCCCTCCTGATGGTCGACAACACCTTCGCCACCCCCTACCTGCAGCGGCCGCTGACGATGGGGGCCGACCTGGTGGTCCACTCCACCACCAAGTACCTGAACGGCCACAGCGACGTCGTGGGGGGAGCCGTCGTCACCGACGACGACGGGATCGCGGAGGAGCTCCGCTATCAGCAGAAGGCGGCCGGCGCCGTCCCCGGCCCCATGGACTGCTGGCTGGTGCTGAGGGGCACGAAGACGCTCCACGCCCGGATGCGGGCGCACTGCGAGAACGCCGGACGGATCGCCGAGCACCTGGCGGAGCACCCGGAGATCGAGGAGGTCTTCTACCCCGGGCTCCCGGACCATCCGCAGCACGAGCTGGCGCGGCGGCAGATGGACGGGTTCGGGGGGATGATCACCGTGGAGACCGGATCCGCGGACCGGGCGCGTCGCCTGGCCGAGGGGACGCGGGTCTTCGCCC
The DNA here is from genome assembly GCA_947581645.1 of Candidatus Caribbeanibacter nitroreducens. Lineage (GTDB taxonomy): Bacteria > Gemmatimonadota > Gemmatimonadetes > Palauibacterales > Palauibacteraceae > Caribbeanibacter > Caribbeanibacter nitroreducens. The sequence continues at coordinate 8,018 of CANPVF010000154.1, forward strand.
TGGCCGAGAGCCTGGGCGGCGTGGAGAGCCTGGTGTCCGTGCCCGCGGCCATGACCCATGCCTCCGTCCCGGAGGAGAAGCGGCGGGCCATCGGTCTCACCGACGGCCTGGTACGCCTCTCGGTGGGCATCGAGGACCCGGACGACCTGGAGGAGGACCTGGATCGGGCACTGGCCTCACTCTGAGGCGATCGGTCCACGCGACGCACCGGCGTTCGTTCGAGCGAGCTTCACTTCCCAGACACGACACATGGAGTGGCCCGGATGGAGAACCTTCTGATCGTCGGGAGCGGAGGCCGGGAGCATGCCCTGGCCTGGAAGCTCCACCGCGACGTTCCCGACGCCACGGTCCACGTGGCCCCCGGCAACCCGGGAACCGAGCAGATGGGCGAGGGCGTGCGGAACGTCGACGTGCCGAGCTCCGACCTGGACGCCCTGGCCGACTTCGCCGAGACGCGCTCCGTGGATCTCACCGTCGTGGGGCCCGAGGCGCCGCTGGCGGCGGGCCTCGCGGACGTCTTCGCCGAGCGGGGGCTCCCCGTCTTCGGGCCGGGACGGGACGCGGCCCGGATCGAGTCCTCCAAGGCCTTCGCCAAGGAGCTGATGCAGCAGAAGGGCGTCCCCACGGCGGAGCACCGGACCTTCCGCGAGGCCGGGCCCGCCCGCGATCACCTGGAGCGGGTCGGTGCCCCCGTCGTGGTCAAGGCCTCCGGCCTGGCCGCTGGCAAGGGCGCCTACGTGTGCGACACTGTGGCGGAGGCCCGCGAGGCGGTGGACGAGATCATGGTCCAGCGGAAGTACGGTGACGCCGGGGACCGGGTGGTCGTCGAGGAGTGCCTGGAGGGCGACGAGCTCTCGGTGCTCTTCCTGTCCGACGGCGAGCGGGCGGTGCCCCTGGTCCCGTCGCGCGACTACAAGCAGGCGTGGGAGGGCGACGAGGGGCCGAACACCGGGGGCATGGGGGCCTACGCCCCGGTGGCCGCGGCCACCCCGGAGCTGGTGGAGACCGTCCGGCGGGAGGTCGTCGGGCCCGTGCTGGAGGGGCTCGCCGAGCGAGGGACCCCGTACCACGGCGTGCTGTACGCCGGTCTCATGCTCACCGAGTCCGGCCCGCGCGTGCTCGAGTTCAACTGCCGGTTCGGCGACCCGGAGGCCCAGGTGATCCTCCCCCTCACCGGGGCCAGCCTGGCCGAGCCCATGCGCGCCGTGGCCCGCGGGGGCACGCTCCGGGGATGGCGTCCCGAGACGTCCTCCGGGGCCGCGCTGATCACCGTGCTGGCCAGCGGCGGCTATCCACGGGACTACGAGGTGGGCCGGGACATCGAGATCCCGGACGGGGTCGCCGGCCCGAACCGGCTCGTCTTCCACGCCGGCACCGACCGCGAGGACGGCCGCCTGGTCACCGGCGGCGGCCGCGTGCTGGGCGTGGTGGGGCTGGGGGACGACCTGGAGGAGGCCGCCGCGCTGAGCCGGGAGGGAGCGGACCGGATCCGCTTCGAGGGCAAGCAGTGGCGCTCGGACATCGGCCACCACGAGCTGTCGCCGGACGCCACCGGCGCCTGACGGACCCGGAGCCGGCCCCGCCCGCCGACGATCCCGTGCCCGAGCTGCCCGAGGCCGAAACCATCACCCGGGAGATCTCCGGCGACCTGCAGGACCGCCGGATCACGGCGGTACGGGTGACCCACGACGACATCCTGATGAACCGGGAGGGGGAGGCCGCCTTCGCCCGGGACGTGGTGGGCCGGCGGGTGACCCGGGTCGAGCGCCGTGCCAAGTATCCCCTCCTCTGGCTGGACGACGAGCTGGTGCTGGAGGTGCAGCTCCGGATGACCGGCCGCCTCATGGTCCGCCGCGAGCCGCCCGACCCGTCGCGCTTCTCGCACGTGGAGGTGGAGATGGACCTGGACGACGGGACGGCGACCCTCTACTACGACGACCAGCGACGGCTCGGGGGCTTCCGGCTGCTCACCGCGGAGGAGTGGACGGAGCGGGAGGGCGACCTCGGCCCCGAGCCCGTGGACCCGGAGTTCGGGCCGGAGCTCCTGGCCACGATCCTCGACGGCCGCAGGGCGGCGGTGAAGAACCTCCTCATGGACCAGCGGCGGCTGGCCGGGGTCGGGAACATCTACGCCTCCGAGTCGCTGCACCGCGCCGGAGTCGACCCCCGCAGGCCCGCCGGCTCCCTGGGGGCGGAGGAGACCCGGCGCCTCAGCCGCTCGCTGCAGGACGTGCTCGAGGCCGCCATCCGTCACTTCGGCACAAGCTTCCGGGACTACGTCGGCGCCGACGGCCGCCCGGGGGACTTCCAGAACCACGTGCTCGTCTACGGCCGGGAGGGAGAGCCCTGTCCCGGATGCGGGTCGCCGGTCCGGCGGATCGTCCAGTCCGGACGCAGCACCTTCTTCTGCCCCGACTGTCAGGCCTGATCCGCCTCGCCGCCGGTCGGCCGCCACTCCTCGCCGGACTCCAGGTCCCGGACCTCGACCTCCAGCTCGCCGTCCGGCAGGATCCGGAGCAGGGCGGCGGTCACGGGCTTGCGGAAGCGCTTCGGACCCGCGCTCCCGGGGTTCAGGAGCAGCCGCCCGTCCTCCCGCCGGTCCACCTTCGGGACGTGGCTGTGGCCGTGGACGACGACCCGGGCGTCGGGAAACCGATCGAGGAGGGACCCGAAGTCCGCCACGCGGTGCCCGTGGGCGACGGCGATCCTGACGCCGGCCACTTCCAGCTCCACGTCCTCCTCGACCTCCCGGCGCACGTCCCAACCGTCCACGTTCCCCTCCACCGCCCGGAGCGGCGCCAGCGTGGCGAGATCGGTGAGGATCTGTGGATCCCCGACGTCGCCGGCGTGGAGGATGAGGTCCACGCCGCGGAAGAGGCGCAGGACCTCGGGCCGCAGCGTTCCGTGGGTGTCGCTGACCACGCCCACCGTGGTCGCTCCGTCCGTCATGTCGTTCCCTCCCTCCTCCGGTCGGTGTCCGGTCTCGCCCGCCCTGCCCGCGTTCGGATCCTCGGGGCCGACGGCGAGCTTCCCTTACGTTGCGTCACGTCTACGGGCTGTCGCCCGTTGAAACTCGTACCGGCCGCGCCCCGTAGGGGGAGCCGGCGGGGAATGGTGCATCACCACGAACGAAGCGAGCGAGCGCCGGGTGGACTACGAGGCGCAGACAGACGAGGAGCTGGCCCAGCTGTGCGAGGGGGGCGACGAGCGCGCGGCCCGGGAACTCGTGTCCCGGTTCGAGCGACCCCTGTTCTCCCTCATCCGCCGCACGGTCCGCGACCAGGAGCTGGCCGAGGACCTGGCCCAGGAGGCCTTCGTTCGCGCCTTCAATCACCTGGACAGCTTCGATCCCAGCTACCAGTTCTCGTCCTGGCTGTTCAAGATCGGCCACAACCTTGCCATCGACCACGTCCGAAAGAAGGGGCTGGACACGGTCTCCATCGAGGGCGCCCCCGACGCCGTGAGCCAGGAGCGGCAGGAGGCGACGTCCATCACCCTGGAGGCCCGGGGCGAGCGCCCGGACGAGGTCGCCGAGGCCCGGGCCCTGGGCGACGAGATCGAGGAGGCCATCGGCGAGCTGCGGCCCGAGTACCGGACCGCCGTCATGCTGCGCCACATCGAGGGCCACTCGTACCGGGAGATCGCCGAGATCATGGACACGCCGCTGGGCACGGTGAAGACGTACATCCACCGTGCCCGCGGGGAGCTGCAGGACAGGCTCGCCCATCTCCGGCCCGAGGGGAGCGAGGCCTGAAACCTCTGAGCCACGGTCCCCGTAGGGTGGGGCGAACCGAGGAGAGGATCAGACGATGAACGAACAACGAACCCGACAGCACCTCGAGACGGAGGAGCTGGAGCGCGTGGCCATGCAGGAAGGCACGCTTCCGGCGCCGCGGCGGGAGCACCTGGACGGGTGTGCCCGCTGTCGCCGGGAGCTGGCCTCCCTGGAGGAACTGCACGTCGCGCTCTCGGGCCTCCCGTACCACGCCCCGTCGCCGGGCTTCGCGGACGCCGTGATGAGCCGCGTCGACCTGGCGAAGCCGTGGTACGTGCAGCTGCTGACCCGGAACTGGACGCCGGTGGCCGGCGTCTCCGCCGGGGCCCTCGCCCTCGCGGCGATCGGGTTCTGGACCTGGCTGTTCACGCGGGGCGGAGTGGCCCTGGAGTCCGTCCTCTCGGTGGCGGCGGAGTGGGCCCGGACCGCGCTGTGGGACCTGGTCGTCGGCGCCGGACGCATCCTGGTCGACACCGGGATCGGCCCGACCGCGGTGGAGGCGGCGCAGTCGCTGACGCCGGGTGCGGCCGCGGCGATCCTGGCGGTCCTCGCCGTCCTCGGGACGCTGGCCTCGGTGACCGTCTTCAAGCTCATGGAACTCCCCGTGCCGGCCCTCGGCTCGGCGCGTCGATCATAGAAGGAGCAAGGATGAGAGACTCGACCCGCACCATCCGGAGATCGGCACGCGCGTTCCTGGCGGCGGCCGCGGCGGTGGCCCTGGCATGGGCCGCCGGTCCGGGGGCCTCGCCGCTCCCGGCCCAGGCGCAGGAGGCCGCCGACACCGCCGTCGTGGAAGAGGTCTCCATTACCGTGGGGCCCGACCGGGCGGCGCTCATGGCGGAGCTCTCCGACGGGACCGCGGCGGACATCGCCCTGGAGGACGGCGACGTCGTCGTGGGTGGAGAGACCCGCGCCGGCTACACGCCGGGCGGCGAGCTCGAATCGGCCTGGCGCGAGTTCCTGCGGAACCGCGTCGATCCCGGCGGCGCCGACCTGGCCGCGTCCCTGGAGGCGTGGTCGCCGCCCTCCGGCGCCGACTCCGCCGCTGCCGACGCGCTGACCGCGGCCGTCGCCGAGCTGGCCGCGGTGGCGCAGAGGAGCGCGCCCACCGCCGCCCCCGACACCGAGACCGCGGGCGAGGAAGAGAGCGCGGCGGCCGACACCGGAACGCTGACGGGGGAGGAGACCCGCGTGGCGCCGTCCGGCCGTCCCCTGGACGAGCTTCGGGACGGACTCCGGCGCCTCCGGAGCTCGCTGGAGCGGGTCGGACGCGGCGTGGGCGCCATGGGCGAGGCCTCCCTGGTCGTGCACGACGACTACGAGATCGAGGAAGGCCGGAGCGTGGCCGGTGACGTGGCGCTGCTCTCCGGTGAGCTCACGGTGGCCGGTGACGTGGGCGGCGACGTGCTGGTGCTGGACGGCGACCTGGTACTCGAGTCCACCGCCGTCGTCGAGGGCGACATCCTCCAGGTCGGAGGCTCCGTGACCAACCGGGGCGGGAGCATCGGCGGCGAACTCGTCTCCATCGGCGGCGACCGGGCCATCACCCGCGACATGGAGGAGTCCTTCGGCGAGCCGCCGGCGCCTCCCGAGGCGGACGACGACTGGGAGGAGCGCTACGGTCCGGACCGCGGCATCGGCTGGACCATCTGGGACAACCTCCGGGACGGGTTCAACAAGCTGTCGCTGACCATCAGCTTCTTCATCGTCCTGGCGATCTTCGGCGCCATCCCCCTCTACTTCGCCCGGGAGGAGTTCGAGGTCACCGCCGCCACGGTGCGGCACAGCTTCGTGCGCTCCTTCCTGCTCGGCCTGGCGGGACAGGTGCTCTTCCTCCCGGCCCTGGTCGTGCTCGCCGTGGGCATACTCACGGTGCCGCTCATACCGGTGTTCATGCTCGCCGTGGCCCTGGCCTTCGCCGGTGGCTACGTGGCCGTGGGCTACGCCGTCGGCGACCTGGTCCGGGAGCGGGGCTACGACTGGCTCCGGCGGCTGGCCTCCGGCCCGTACCGGACGCTCCTCGTCGGCCTGGCGGCGCTCCAGATCCTGTACGTCGTGATCTCCTTCCTGGACTTCTTCGGCGGCGTCACCGGCCCGCTGTACGGCCTGGCCTGGGCCGGTGCCACGGTGGTGACCTGGATCGCCTTCACCGCCGGGTTCGGCGGCGTGGCGCTCTCCTACGCCGGCACGCGGGACGACTGGGCCGGTCCGGGCGGACCGGGCGGCGGGTCCACGCCGCCGGTGCCGCCGGCGGGCGACGAGTCCGCGCCTCCTCCGGGCCCCGAGACCGGCGGGCCGTCGCCCGATGAGGGCGCCGAGCCCCCCGTCTCGGGCCGGGATCCCCGGGAGCCGGGGGCGGGTGGCGCCCCGGAGGCCGGGGAGGACCGCCGTGCGTAGCGGCGCGCTCACGGCCGGCGTCGGGGCCGCCCTCCTGCTCCTCGCCCTACCGGCGGGGGTCCGGTCGCAGGAGATGACGGAGGTCCGCACCGCCCGGCGTGACGTGGACCAGGCCGAGCGGATGGACGTCGAGGTCGAGTACGCCGCCGGGAGGATCACGGTGGACCGCGCCGACCCGGGCTACCTCTATCAGAAGTACGTCCGCTACGACGCCTCGCGCTTCGAGCCCACGAGACGGTGGACCCGGGAGGACGGCTCCGCCCTCCTCGAGCTCGGCATGGAGAGCACCGGCGACGGGGGCCGCTGGATCCGGTGGGACGGCCTGGACATCGACTTCGACCTGGGCGGACTGGAGAACCTGAACGAGGCCAGCAGCACCCTGGACCTGGGGCTCTCCCGCTCGGTTCCCACCTCCCTGAGCCTCAGGATCGGGGCGGCCGAGTCGACGCTCCGCCTGGGCGGCCTCCCCCTGACCTCGCTGAGCCTGGAGACGGGCGCCAGCGAGACGGAGCTGACGTTCGAGCGGCCGAACCCGGAGCGCATGGACCGGCTGGAGATCGAGGCCGGGGCGGCGTCGCTCCGGACCCGGAGCCTGGGCAACGCCCGCTTCGGCGAGCTCCGGCTGGAGGGAGGCGTCGGCGACGTCCGGCTGGACTTCACCGGCGAGTGGACCCGGGACGCCACGGCCACCGTGGAGGTGGGGCTCGGCTCCCTGCGCCTGGTCTTCCCGGAGGAGCTGGGCGTGAGGATCCGCCGTGAGAGCTTCCTGGCGTCCTTCGACGTGCCGGGCAGCTTCGAGCGGACCGACGAGGGCTACCGGAGCGAGAACTGGTCGTCGGCGGAGCATCGGCTGACGCTGGACCTGTCCTCCGCCCTGGGATCCGTACGGATCAGCGTCCGGGACTGACCCGGGGGCGGCTCAGCCCGCGGCCGGCCCCTCCCCCGATCCCGCGGCGGCGCCGGAGGGCTCTCCGTCCCGCTCTTCCGATCCGGCGTCCTCCCCGTCGGCGTCCTTCATCTCCTCCAGGCGCTCCGAGGTGCTGACGGCGATCTGGCGCAGGGCCTCACCCTCGGGGGAGTCCGGGCGTCCGATGACGGTGGGCATCCCCCGGTCGCCCTCCTCGCGCACCGCCACGCCCAGGGGCACGGCTCCCAGGAAGTCCATGGCCAGCGAGGCGGCCAGCTTCTCCCCGCCGCCGGAGCCGAAGATCTCGTGGGACTCGCCGCAGCTGGGGCAGACGAAGCCGCGCATGTTCTCCACCACCCCGGCCACGGGGACCTCCAGCTTCTCGAACATCCGGATACCCTTGAGCACGCCGCCCACGGCCACGTCCTGGGGGGTGGTCACCATGACGGCGCCCGTGACCTTGCACAGCTGCACCAGGGAGAGCTGGGCGTCGCCGGTGCCCGGCGGGAGGTCCACGACCAGGTAGTCCAGCTCGCCCCACTCCACCTGCTGCAGGAACTGCCGGACGATGCCCATGATGATCGGCCCACGCCACATGGCGGGGGTGTCCTCGTCCACGAGGAAGCCGATGCTCATCAGCTTCACGCCGTGGGCCTCGAGCGGAATCACCCGGTCGTCGGCCATGCGCGGCTTGTCGTGGACGCCGAACATGGTCGGGATGTCGGGCCCGTAGATGTCGGCGTCCAGGAGGCCCACGCTGTGTCCCTCGTCGGCCCACGCCGCGGCCAGGTTCGTGGCCACCGTCGACTTGCCGACGCCGCCCTTCCCGGAGCTCACCGCCACCACGTGTCGCACGCCCTCGAGCTCCTCGGCCTCGGAGGGGTGCCGGGACGCCTCCTCGCGGCTCACCGGCTCGGAGCCCGGCGCGGGGCCGCCCGGGCCGCCGGCCCCGGCCCCGGGCGCGCTCCCGGCACCGCCGTCACCGCCGCCCTGTCCCACGACCGGCAGGGATCGACCGCTGGCCTCCGGCGTCTCCGGTGCATTCCCGTCGTCCCCAGCCCCGTCGTCCCCACCGGCCGTCGCTCCCGCCGCGGGACCGGCGGCGTCCACGGTCTGCCGCTCGTCGTCCGCCGGCGAGCGGACCTCCACTCGCACCGAGCTCACCCCGTCCACCAGCGAGGCCGCGTTCCGCACCTCCGCCGCCAGGTCGGAGGAGTCGCGCGGGTCCAGGAGGAGACGAAACCGCACGTCGCCGTCGTCCGAGACCTCCAGGTCCCGGACCAGGCCGGCCGACACGACGTCGTCGTCGGCGCGGTCGCTGTGGACCCCGGACAGGGCGTTCTCCAGTTCCTCGATCAGCGTGTCCTTCTCCATGCGGCTCCTCTCGTGGCCAGCTGGTTCTCGTTGCAGGGGGGATGGGGGGTCGGCGGTCCGGCGATCGGGAGCGCCGGGCGGGTCCCGGGAACGACGGTCTCTCGGTGGTCCGCCGCTCCGGCGACGGGGTGGGAGTCCGGCGTGCCTCGGCTCAGATGGCCTCGACGGTCCGGACGGCCGGGACCTCCATCCGGAGCCGCTGCTCGACGCCCGCCTTGAGCGTCATCATCGACATCGGACAGGCGTAGCAGGCTCCCACCATCCGGACCCGCACGCGTCCCTCGTCCTCCTCGAAGTCGACGAGCTCGATGTCGCCGCCGTCCTGGCGGATGGCCGGACGGATGGAGTCGAGGACGGCCTCGATTCGCTCGCGGTCGCTGATCGTGGAGGTGCCCCCCGATGCGGGCTCGCTCATGCTATCGCGGCGGCTCGGAGATTGGAGGATGCGGCCCGAACGGACCGCTCGGCGCAAGCTACCAACGGGTATTAACCCCGTCAACGAGGGCGAGTTTCGATCTCGACCCGACGGCCGGCCGGGGGGCTCCGTCGGCCGTCACCGGGGCGTGAGCACGTAGCTGCGGCCGCCCTCCCGATCCTCGCGATCCCGCGGGAGGGAGACCGGAATCAGCTCCCCGCTCCGCCACCGCTCCGACATGTCGCGGTAGTGGTCGCTGAAGGGGTTGCCGCTCTGCCCCGTGGGCAGGAGGAAGCGGGCCTCGGGACCGTCGGGTCGCAGCTCCGCCACGAAACGCTCCGTGGGGCCGTAGTCGCTGATCCAGGGTGGCCTCCACGACTCCCCGCCGATCTCCTCCCAGCGGGCGTAGTCGTCCGGGCGCAGGGTGTGGGGGGCGCCCGGCCCCGGGTAGGGCCCCACGTCGAAGCCGAAGAGGGCGTCCAGCCACGCCACGCGTCCCAGCGGATGGCGGTGCACCTCCCGGTGGAGCTCTCCCCAGGTCCGGCCGCGCACCGCCCCGACAGCGTCCTCCATGGCGGCCGCCTCCAGCTCGGCCAGCGTCTCCCGGTCCTCGGTGCCCACATCGTCCACCCAGGCGTCGCCGCCCTCGCCCTCCAGGATCCGGAGCAGCGCGCCGTCGGGGAAGTAGGCCCAGCGCCCGCCTCCCCCGTACTCGTCGGCGGCGATCCGGTCGCGGAGCGCGTAGAGCCACGCGTAGAAGAGCGGCGCGCCCCGGGCGGCCGTGTCCACCCTCCGGTCCCAGGCCGAGAGGACGGCCGCCGCCGAGTCGGCTCCGGCCCGCCGGGCGGCGGCCACGGCCCGGTCCCGGACCCGCGCCGCGAAGAGGCTCCGGACGTCGCGCGACAGGGAGGCCGTGGCGTCCGGCGTCCAGGACGCGGCTCCCGACAGGCGATCGACGAGCCGACGGGCCCGGAACGGGAGGGGATAGTCACCCCCCACCACGCCGTGCAGGCCCGGCGCCTGCAGGTTGTTGGCGGTGGCGAAGAAGCCCCGCTCCGGGTCCTCCCCAGCCGGGTGGGCGGCCGGTGGCCAGAAGCCTCTCCACCCTCCCTCCCAGCGCGACGCCGGCACCGGCAGCGCACCGGACCATCCCGGCCGCACCGGGATCCGCCCGCTCAGCCGGTACCCCACGTTCCCGCGGCTGTCGGCGAAGACCACGTTCTGGTGCGGCGAGGCGAACTCCCGCACCGCGCTGTCGAAGGCGGCGGCCGTCCGCGCCCGGTTCATCCCCAGGAGCCCGCGCAGCTCTCCCGTCGTCTCGGCCGGGACCCAGCGGGCCGCCAGGGTCCCGTCGAGCCCCTCCACGGCGTCGGTGATCACCGGGCCGCGGGTGGTGGACCGCACGCGGTGGAGCACGGGGCTCTCCCGACCGCGGACCCGTATCGTCTCGGGGCGGACGGCGAAGGGGCGGAGCGTGTCGCCGTCCCGGTAGCGCCGCCCCTCGGGGCCCACCTCCTCCCGGGCGAAATCGATGTCGTCCACCATGCCGTTGGTGAAGCCCCAGGCGACGCCGCGGTTGAAGCCGACGACGACGCCGGGAACCCCCGGGAGGGTCAGGCCTCCGGCGGCGTAGCCGCGCCCGGCCGAGATCGCGGCCAGGTACCAGGTGGCCGGCGCCCGGAGGCCCAGGTGCATGTCGTTGGCCACGATGGGATGACCGCTCCGGGTGTGCTCGCCCCCCACGACCCACGCGTTCGACGCCCGGCGTGCCGACCGTCGGCCCAGGAAGGCGAAGGGGTCCCAGCGATCGGTCCCCTGCGACCGCGATCGGGCCGCCGTACCGGAGGCCGGGGCCGCGGCGGTGTCCCCCGCCGCGGGGAGCTCGATCCCCGCCGCGGTGGGCTCGACCCCCTCCGGCAGCGGCACGCTGTCCTCCAGGATCGTCGGCGCCCACTCCGGATAGCCGGCTTCCAGGAAGCGGAGCTTCTCCGGCGGGAGGACGCGCGAGGCGTTCCAGCGGGAGAGCTCGGTCTGCCAGAACGTCAGGTCCAGGGACATCACCTTTCCCACCGCCAGGCTGGCCCGGGCCGACCAGTTCCCGGGCTCGATCCCCAGGATCACGAACTCCGGCGGCCAGGCCCCCTCCCAGCTGCGGATCCGGGCGTTCACCCCGGCGGCGTAGGCGGACAGCAGGGCCCGCTCCCGCGGTTCCAGGGAGCGGAGCGCCCGGCCGGCGGCGCCCCACAGGTCCAGGGTCCGGGACAGCCGGTCCACCGGCAGCGCCTGCGCCCCGAAGATCTGCGCCAGCCGCCCCCGGGCCGACCTCTTCAGGAGCTCCATCTGCCACAGCCGGTGGCTGGCGTGGAGCCAGCCCTGGGCGAAGAGGGCATCCGGGAGCGTGTCGGCCCGGACGTGGGGGACCCCGTGGTCGTCGACCCGGACGTGGACCTGTGCCTCCGGTCCCCCTTCCGTGGACGACGGGACCTCCACGGCTCCGGAGGGCGACTGCAGGGAGGAGCGGAGGTAGAAGTAGCCGCCGGTGGCGGCGAGCCCGGCCAGCACGACGAGCGCGGCGGCGGCCGCGCCGACCCGCTTCACGGCCCGCCTTCCTCCCGGCCGTCCGGCTGCTGCCCGCCGGACGTATCGGAGAGCGTTCGCCGCAGGGAGACGTAGTGGCGGCGATCCGCCATCACCAGCCGACGGCGCGTGAGCCGGTCCAGGAGGCCCCGCACCTCCTCGACGGCTCGCTCCATCTCGCCGGCCACGTCGGAGGCCCCTGCCCGTCCCAGCCTCTGCACGGTCCTCCAGGCCGCCCGATCGTCTCCCTCCACGGCCCCGACCAGCATGGGGTCGCCGCCCGCGCTCTCCCCGGCCACGGCCAGCGTCCGCCGGACCAGGGCCGACTCCACCGGATCCAGGTGATGCTCCTCGAGGCCCCGGAAGAAGAACCACGTCTCCTCGAGCCCGTCCCGGGACCGGATCTCGTCCACGAGCTTCGCCACGACCTCGTCGGCGCAGCTGAAGTCGATGACCGCCACGTTCCGGAAGTCCAGGACGGCCACCAGCGGGCCGTCCGAGGCGACGATCTGCTCCCGGATGCTCATGCGCACGGCCCGGCCGGTGTGCCGGGTGACGAGATAGCTGTACAGGCTCGTCTCCGAGACCTCCGGCTGCAGGCCGCCGGCCCGCGGCGTCTCCCTGGCCTCGTCAGCGCTCACGTCCGCCCCCCTCCCCGTCCCGCTCTTCACGTGCCGGGATCACGATCAGCACCTGGGCCCCCGGAAACTCCGGCAGCCCCTCCTCGGTCCCCGGAATGTCGTCCCACTCGGGGACGCGCGCGATGGAGGCGTCGCCGCTCCGGATCCGGATCTCGCCGTTCCACCGGTCCACCTGCCGCCGTATGGCCTGGAGCCCCTGGCCCCGGCCGGGATCGTGGAAGCGGGATTCGCCCTCCAGGAATGCCGCCTCCAGCGCCTTCAGCGCGGACCAGCGGTCGCCGTACCGGCGGGCGTGCTCCTTCGCCAGCGACCCCTGGAACCCCACCCCCACGTCCATGACCGCCAGCACCACCACGTCCCGGCCCAGCCGCTCCTTCCAGTAGTAGGTCTGCGCGCACACCCAGCCGTCGGCCTGGGCGTGCTCCAGCACGTTCTGGCAGACCTCCGACAGCATGACGCTGAACTGGATGACCGACGGCTTGGGGTGGCCCAGCTTCTTCTGGAGGATGGCCGACGCCCGGTCGCGGACGCGCTCCACCACCTGGTGAACGTCCCGGTGCGACCGGATGGGGGTGATCTCGAGCAGCGCGTCGGACTCCCGATGGGAGCGGCCGCTCCGCTCGGGGAGGTCGAACACCTCGGCCGCGTTCGGCCAGAAGTCCATTCGCTCCACGTAGCTGCGGACGTCCTTCGACTCCGGCCGCTCGATGCTGGGCGCCAGGCCCGTCCGCTCGCGGGCCACCTTGCCGGCGGCCAGGAGCCCCACCAGCCCGTACGGAGAGACCCAGCGGACCCGGCGGGTGTCGTAGATCACCCGCCCGTCCCCCGCCTCCGTGGCGCGGTTCGTCTCCTCCACGATCTCCTCGAATCCGTCCTGATCCAGGACGGACGGCACCGAGACCACCCGGCTCACGTCCCCTCCCCCGTCTCCAGAGTTCGCCCCGCGTCTCCCGTCTCCGCCACCGCCCGGCCCCCGCGACGCCGCGCGTTGCGGGCGGCCAACCGGTTGGCGCGCCGGACCGCCCCGTGCACCGGGTCCCCGGACAGGAGGGATCCGAAGCACGTGATCCCCCACACGTCGCCGCAGCCGGTGGGGTCCGGGTCGTCGACCGACTCCGACACCGGCTCCTCGCCGTCGACGACGCCTCCGGATCCTCCGCCGCCGGCCTCAGCGAGCTCGGGGGTGGCCGCCCACCGGGCGCCGCGGTCCCCCAGCGTCACGAGCACGGCCCGGGTTCGCCCGTCGGCCACCAGCTGCCGCGCCGTCTCCCACGGGTCCGTGCCCGGGCCGGCCAGCAGCCCGAGCTCGTCTTCGTTCACCTGGACAAAGTCGAAGCACGAGACCCATTCCGCACCCTCGTCCAACCGCCGGGAGCGGCGGACCCCGCCCGGTCCGACGTCCAGGAAGAGGGAGTGAAGGTCGGCGTAGACGGGGCCCCCGACGACGTCCCGGAGCCGGCGCGCCACCGGGAGGTCCATCTCCCAGCCGGCGATGAAGTTCACGTACAGGGCGTCGCAGGAGGCCGCCAGAGGAACCAGCTCCTCCCGGCTCCATCCCGGGACGCCGCCGCTGAGACGCTCGGTGCGCTCTCCGGCGTCCCGGTAGCGGAGCTCCACCCGGTTGTTGGGCTCGTCGACGAAGCGCACCCCCTCCAGCGATCCGACCCGCTCCAGGCCGTCCAGCAGCTCGCGGGCCCTGCCCTGCATGTCCTTCCCCACCTTGATGATGGGAACGAGCGTCCAGCCGCGGGGTCCCGCGGCCTCGAAGGCGGAGAGGGCGTAGGCGATGCCGCCCCACTCCTCCACGGGGGCGTCTCGCGTCGCGTCCCGGCCGTGGATGGTGTCCCACACCAGGGTGCCCACCACCCCGAGACGCCTGTGGTCGGAGCTCCCGGGCGTCCCGGTGGTCACCGGCGGCGGCGCGGGCGCGCGGCCAGCTTCAGTCGCCCACCTCCAGCAGGGCCATGAACGCCTCCTGGGGCACGTCGACCGTGCCCACCTTCTTCATGCGCTTCTTCCCCTCCTTCTGACGCTCCAGCAGCTTCCGCTTGCGGGTCACGTCTCCGCCGTAGCACTTGGCCGTGACGTTCTTGCGCTGGGCGGGGAGGGTCTCCCGGGCCACCACCTCGCTGCCGATGGCCGCCTGGATCGGGACCTCGAACATCTGCCGCGGGATCAGCTCCTTCAGCTTCTGCGTGACCTTCCGGCCCCGGTCGTAGGCGCGGTCCCGGTGCACGATCGTGCTCAGGGCGTCCACGGGATCCTTGTTGAGCAGGATGTCGAGCTTCACCAGGTCCGACTCCTCGTAGCCCACGGGCTCGTACTCCATGGTGGCGTAGCCGCGGGAGACGGACTTCAGCCGGTCGTAGAAGTCCAGGACGATCTCGGCCAGCGGGAGCTTGTAGACGATCTCCACCCGCTCCGGGTCCCGGTACCGCATGTCCTGGTACTCGCCCCGCCGGTCCTCGCACAGCTTCTGGATGTTTCCGATGTGGTCGTCGGGCGTCAGCATCCGGACCCGGACGTAGGGCTCCTCGACCTTCTCGATCTCGCCCCGGTCCGGGAACTTCGCCGGGTTCTCGACCTCGATCTGCTCCCCGTCGGTCAGCGTCACCCGGTACTCCACGTTCGGGATCGTGGTGATCAGGTCCAGGTCGAACTCCCGCTCCAGCCGCTCCTGGACGATCTCCATGTGGAGGAGCCCGTTGAAGCCGCAGCGGAAGCCGTAGCCCAGGGCCTCCGAGGTCTCGGGCTCGTACCGGAGGCTGGCGTCGTTGAGGCTCAGCTTCTCGAGGCCGTCGCGCAGGGCCTCGAAGTGATCGGACTCGGTGGGGTGGAGCCCGGCGTACACCATGGGCTTCACTTCCTTGTAGCCGGGCAGCAGCTCCTCGGCCCGGTCGCTGGCGTCCAGGATGGTGTCGCCGACCTTGGTGTCGTGGATCTTCTTGATCTGCGCCGTCAGGTATCCCACCTCGCCGGTGGAGAGCTCCTCGGTGGACTGCATGCCCAGCCGCAGGTACCCGACGTCGTCCACCTCGTAGACGGAGTCGTTGGCGCCGAAGGTGATCTCCATGCCCGGGCGCACGACGCCGTCCACGACCCGGATGAAGGGGACGGCCCCTCTGTACTTGTCGTAGAAGGAGTCGAAGATGAGGGCGCGGAGCGGCTCGTCGGTCCGGCCCGAGGGCGCCGGGACCCGCTCCACGACGGCCTCCAGGATCTGGTCGATGTTCGTCCCCTCCTTGGCGGAGGCCAGGATGACCTCCTCGGGCTCCTTGCCCAGCAGGTCACAGACCTCCATCCGCAGGTCCTCGGGCCGGGCCGAGGGCAGGTCGATCTTGTTGAGGACGGGGATCAGCTCCAGGTCGGCGTCCATGGCCTGGTAGAGCGTGGAGATCGTCTGGGCCTCGATGCCCTGGGCGGCGTCGATGACCAGGAGGGCGCCCTCGCAGGCCGCCAGGCTCCGACTCACCTCGTAGGTGAAATCGACGTGCCCCGGGGTGTCGATGAGGTTGAGCTCGTACTCGTCACCGTCCTCTGCCGTGTACGGGAGCCGGATGGCGTTCAGCTTGATGGTGATCCCCCGCTCCCGCTCCAGGTCCATGGAGTCCAGGACCTGCTCCTTCATCTTCCGCCGCTCCACCGCCCCGGTGGCCTCCAGGAGGCGGTCGGCCAGCGTGGACTTGCCGTGATCCACGTGGGCGATGATGGAGAAATTCCGTATGTGGTCCAGGTCGTTGGACACGGAGCTGTCAGACCTCTCGAGTCGGGGTGCGTTCAGCGGCTCTCGGGGCTCGTCCGGGGCGGCGGGTCCCGCGGACCGGGGCCCGGTCGCCCGCGGCCGGCGCGGTTCGGAACCGGGACAATGATACCGCGGCGTCCGGGCGCCGGTCCGAACACCAGGGGACGGCCCGGTGCACGGCCGGCGGCCCGTTCAGGCCCGCGGGAAGCGGACGCGGAAGGGCCCCTCGCCGGTCGTGTCCGTCTCGACCTCCCCGCCGGCCCGGCGGGCCTGCTCCGCGAGCTCGTCCCGCTGTTCCCCGCTCTCCCACGGCCCCCCGGGGCCCACCTCGACCCAGGGCTCCTCGCCGGATCCGGCCGCCAGATAGGGCTCGTTTCCTTCGCGGGCCGCGTGCCGGGCCCCGGAGGCGGCGGCCAGGACCAGCGCCAGGAGCGCCCCTTCCCTGGCCCGGACCGACAGGCCGTCGCCCTCCCCGTCGGCGTCCGGCAGGCGGAGCCGGAGCCCCTGTCCGTCCTCCCGCTCGTCCAGCCGGAAGGCGGCCGCCGCCTCCTGCAGGAACTCCGCCAGGTCGACCCCGGTCCGGGGCTCCTCGGGCGACCGCCGGGCCAGGGCGATGAGCATCCGGATGCGTCGGTCCACGAGCCGGATGTTCTGATCCACCACGCCCGTCAGCCGCTCCGTCTCCTCCTCGTCCCCCTCCGCCGCCCGCATCCGGATCACCTCCAGGTTCACCGTCATGGCCTGGAGGGGGTTCTTCAGCTGGTGGGCGATCCGGTCCACCGCCTCGGCCAGCACCGAGCTCCCGACCTCGGCGCCGAGGCTCCCCGGGTCCTCCCCTCCGGGCACCGCCAGCCCGCCCTCGCGTTCGCTCACAGCTCCACCACGAGGCCGTCGTGGGCGGGACGGACGCCCTCGGGCAGCCGCTCGGCCGTCTCCCCGTGTTCGAGACGATGCGTCATGTGCGTGAGGAACGTCCGCTCGGCGCCGATCCTGCGGGCGGCGTCCACGGCCTCCTCCACGTTGAAGTGGGTGGGATGGGGATTGCCGAACCACAGCGCGTTCACCGCCAGCACCCGGACCCCCTCCAGCAGGGGGAGCGCCTCCTCCGGGATCTCCTTGGCGTCGACGACCACCGCCAGGTCGCCCACCCGCAGCCCGTAGCTCGTGTAGCTGCCGTGCGGGCAGCCGAAGGGCGTGACCTCGAAGCCGGCGGCGCGAAAGGGCTCACGGTCGCGGAACGTCCGGAGCTCCAGGTCCGGGACCGTGCTGCCGGGGTCGGGCTCCACGTGCTCCGAGAAGACGTACGGGAAGCGGTCCCGGATCTCGTCCCGATACTCGTCAGCCACGTGCACCGGGAGCGCGTGCTCGGAGCGGAGCGTGAAGATCCGCAGGTCGTCCACGCCGTGCAGGTGGTCCGCGTGGGGATGCGTGATGAACACGGCGTCCACCTGCCGCACCCCGGCCTCCACGAGCTGCAGCCGCAGCTCCGGTGGGGTGTCCACCAGGAGGCGCCGCCCCTCCTGCTCCACGAGCATGCCGTGGCGGGTGCGCCGGTTCCGGGGATCGTCGGAGCTGCAGACCTCGCACCGGCACCCGATGACCGGCACGCCGAAGGAGGTGCCGGTGCCGAGGAAGCGGACCTTCACGGCGCGCCGGCACTCCGCCGTGGCCGGCGCCGCGGCGGCGGGCTTGAACCGTCCACCCGCCGCTACAGCTCCTCGATCCGCATCATGTTGGTGGTCCCGGGAACGTGGAAGGGCACTCCGGCGGTGACGACGAAGCCGTCTCCCTCCTCCCCGAAGCCGGCACTCAGGGCCTCGCCCCGGGCCCGTCCCACCATCGTCCGGTAGCTGACCTCGTCCCGCAGGAGAACGGGATAGACCCCCCAGACCAGGGCCAGCTGGTTGTAGGTGCGCCACTGGTCCGTGACGGCCAGGATCGGGACCGTCGGGCGCTGGGCCGACATGACGCGGGCGGTGAAGCCGCTCCGGGTCAGGGTGACGATGAACGGCAGGTCCAGCCGCTCGACGGCCTGCAGCGACGCGGCCGCGATGGCCGCCGACGTGGTCTGCTGGACCTCGGCGCGCTGCTCGCGCTCCCGCAGGGCGACACGGCCGGCCTCGGCTCCGCTCTCCTCCTCGGTCCGGCGTACGATGCGCTCCATCGTCCGCACGGCCTCCACGGGATAGTCTCCGATGGCCGTCTCCCCGGAGAGCATCACGGCGTCGGTGCCGTCCAGCAGGGCGTTGGCCACGTCGGAGACCTCGGCCCGCGTGGGGCGCGGCTGGTCCGTCATGGAGTCGAGCATCTGCGTGGCGGTGATGCTCGGCCGTGCGAAGCGCTGTCCCTCCTGGATGATCCGCTTCTGGACCATGGGGACCTCCTCGTAGGGGAGCTCCACCCCCAGGTCCCCCCGGGCCACCATGACGCCGTCGCTCTCCCTCAGGATCCCCGGGAGGTCGGAGAGCGCCTGGTCCTTCTCGATCTTGGAGATGATCAGCGTCTCGTCGCTGCACCGGTCGCGGAGGGCCCGCACGTCGTCGGACCGCCGAACGAAGCTCAGGGCCACGTAGTCGATCCCCAGCTCCTCGACGAACTCCAGGTCCTCCTCGTCCTTCGGCGTCAGGCTGGAGGCGCCCACCTCGACCCCGGGCAGGTTCATGCCCTTCTGCGCCCGGAGGAGCCCGGCCGTGCGGCACCGGGCCACGACGCCGGGGGGCTCCACCCGCTCCACCTCCATCTCGATCCTCCCGTCGTCCAGGAGGACCGTGTCGCCGGGCGAGAGGTCCTCGGCCAGGCCGGAGTAGGTCGTGGCGATGCACCGCTCGGGCGGGACCCCGGCGGCGCTCTCCGTGCCCTCCGGCACGAAGCAGTAGGTCTGGCCCTCCTCCAGATCCATGGGCCCGTCCAGGTCGCTGACCCGGATCCGCGGCCCCTGGAGATCGGCGACGACCGCCAGCGGCCTGCCGTACTCCCGGGCCAGGTCGCGCACCGTCTCGACGACGCGGACGGTCTGCTCGTGGGTGGCGTGGGAGAAGTTGAGCCGGACGGCGTTCATCCCCGCCTCGAACAGCTCGCGCAGCACGTCGGGCTCGGCGCTGGCCGGGCCGACCGTGCACACGATCTTGGCTCGTCTGAAGTCCGGTGCGGCCGTCATCTGCGGTAGGAACGGGCTGGAATCATGCGGATGTGGGTCGAGGTCGAAAGCGGGTCCCGCGCGGCACGGTCGCGTCCGGCGGCGGTCCTCCGGCCCGGGGAGTCGACTCCGCGGGGAGCCTCCGGGTCGGGCCCCTGGAATCGCCGGCAGCCGTGGAGCTCGCGTATGCAATCGCGCGTGCAGCGCCGGCGAAAGTCTAGCCGTTCCGCGGGGGGCGAGCAAACCCTTGCGCCCGCCTCGAACCGGGGCTCGAAGGCTTGTCGCCACCCCCCGTCGGGACTAGATTTTCGACCGATGATCGATCGTACGGCGTACCGTGCAGCATCCGGTCGATGACCCGTCGAGTGATCCCACGCGGCGGGCCCTCTGGCGGACGAAGCCACTCCCCGCCGCGGAGGTCCGTCCCGGCAGTTTCCCTGCATCTGGAGGCACGATGAGCCGAGTGACCGGTACGGTGAAGTGGTTCTCGAACCCGAAGGGATACGGGTTCATCGAGGACGAGGACGGGCGCGACCTCTTCGTCCACTACACGGCGATCGAGGGCACCGGCTTTCGGTCGCTCGACGAGGGCGAGAGCGTCGAGTTCTCGGTCGAGGAGACCGACCGCGGTCTCCAGGCCCGTGACGTGATACGCAACGACCAGACAGCCCCGGCCGGCTGACGAACTGTCGCGGTACGCCGGTCGAGGCGACGACTCAGCAACACGGAAGGAGCAGGTTCGATGGCTAGCAAGACCGGCAACGTGAAGTGGTTTTCGAACGAGAAGGGATACGGATTCATCGAGCAGGAGAACGGTGAGGACGTCTTCGTCCACCACTCGGACATCGAGGGCGACGGCTACAAGACGCTGAAGCAGGGCGAGACGGTCGAGTACGAGATCATCGAGGCCGACAAGGGCCCCAAGGCCCAGAACGTCGTCCGCAGCGACGGGGACGACGGCAACGGCGACGGCGGCGCGTCGGAGGAGCGGGAGTCCCGCGGCGAGTCGTCGGGACGGAACGGCGGCTCGAGCCGGAGCGCGGCCTCGTCCGGGACGGAACGGGAAGAGCCGCAGGCCGACTCCAGCCTCGCCCGCCAGCTCCGAAAGAAGCTCAGCGAGCGGTTTCTGGGCGGAGACTGAACGCGCGATTCCCGAGGAACAGGCCGGCCCCTCCGGGGTTGTACGAGGAGCGACCAGCTCAACAGCTGTAGTTCAGCCAGATGGCTGAACGGAAACGAACGAAGGCGACGAGGACGCTGGCGGCGCTGCCCCGGTGCGCGTTGTTTTCACGACCCTCAGGAGGGGATGTCTTTGGAGTATCGAATCGGCAGGAACGAGGACCTGAACCGCGCGCTCAGGAAGTTCCGACGCAAGGTGCAGCGGGCCGGCATCTTCCGTGACATGAAGAGGATCCGCTACTACGAGAAGCCCAGCGAGGCGCGACGCCGCAAGGAGAAGGCGGCCGCGCGCCGACGGCGACGCCGACAGAGGAACTGACGCGCCGCCGGACGGGCGCATCGGACGGCCAGAGACAGAAGACGGCGGTCCGTGGACGGGCCCCGCCGACCCCCGAGGTCGGCGGGGCTTTTCTGTTGTGGCTCTACAGCTGGAAACGCTCCACCAGCTGCTTCTCCTCTTCCGCCTCGATGTGGGCTTCGACCTGCATGAACCGCTCGAGCCCGGACCCCGCGAGCTTCTTCCGCAGCAGCTGGTCCACCTGGAACACACCGGCCGAGTTGGTCATCTCCACCCGGACCCTCACGGGCGTCGCGTCCCCCTCCTCGATGTGCACCGACTCGATGGCCGCCGCCGACACCGAGTGGATGGAGGTGGAGCCGCGCTCGAAGGGGATCCTCGATCGTCCCTCCGCCATGTCCAGGGCGTCCGCGATCCGCAGGACCCCCGCCTCCACGGTCAGGGGCGTGCCGCCCGACCGGTGGGCGATGATGGCGTGCAGGATCTCCGACCGGAGGATGGTGTCCCGGGGCGGGTCGTAGAAGTCGCCCAGCAGCTCCCGCAGCTTGGGCTGGGCCACGAACAGCGAATAGGCCTCGTGGTCCTCCCGATGAATCGACATGCCCACGTCGTGGAGGAGGGCCGCCAGGACCACCGCGACCTCGGCGTCCTCCTTCTCCATTCCGTAGTCCCGCATGAGGCTGGACGGGATGCCCGCGTCCACCAGCAGGCGGAGGAGCTTGAGGGCGGAGTTGGCGACGATCTGCATGTGCACGGGCCCGTGGTCGGACATGTTGAGCCGGTCCACGGCGTTCACGTTGGCCGCCACCCACTGGGCGTAGAGCTCGTCGTCCCCGTTCACCCGCTCCACCAGCTCCGCCAGCTTCGGGTTGTGCCGGGCCGGAACCCGGATCTCGATCCGGTCCTCGAAGCGCTCCTCGGGGGAGCCGGGCTCCGGCGGTCCGCTGCCCGGCGTCGAGCCGCCGCTTCCGCTCGTCTCGTCTTCGCTCATGGGTCTCCCGTCGTGGGCATCGCGTCCGTCAGAGGGAGGCGAGCCGCCCGGCGGCCTTCTCCAGCGTCTCCTCGGTCTTGCAGAAGGCGAACCGCACGAGGTCGCGTCCCCGCTCCGGATCGGAGAAGAAGCTCGATCCCGGCACCGGGGCGACACCGACCTCCCTCGTCAGCCAGCGGGCGAACTCGTCGTCGGGCAGGTCGCTCACGCCGGAGAAGTCCGCCAGGACGTAATAGGCCCCCTCGGGCCGCGAGCAGCGGAAGCCGGCCGCGGTGAGCGCCTCGTGCAGGATCTCTCGCCGGCGGCGGTAGTCCGCCTCCAGCCTCTCGTAGTAGTCCGCGCCGAGCTCCTCGAGGCCCGCCGCCACGCCCTCCTGCAGCGGCGCGGGGGCCCCGACGGTGAGGAAGTCGTGCACCTTGCGGATCGCGTCGGTGGCCTCCGGGGGCGCCACGATCCACCCGATCCTCCAGCCGGTGATCGAGAACGTCTTGGAAGCACCGCTCACCGTGACCGTGCGGTCCCGCATGCCCGGGAGGGAGGCCATCGACCGGTGTTCCCCCTCGTACCAGATGTGCTCGTAGATCTCGTCCGTGAAGACGTAGGCGTCGTGCCGGCGACAGAGCTCCGCCACGCCTTCCATCTCCCGTCGGTCGAAGACCCGGCCGGTGGGATTGTTCGGCGTGTTGAGGACCACGGCCCGGGTCTGGTCTCCGAAGGCCCGCTCCAGCCGTTCGAGGTCGATGGTGCGGTCCTCGGCCAGCGGCACGAAGACCGGCTCGGCTCCGCAGAGCTCGGCGTCCGGACCGTAGTTCTCGTAGAAGGGCTCGAGGATGACGACCTCGTCCCCGGGATTCACCAGGGCGAGAAAGGTGGAGGCCATGGCCTCGGTGGCCCCGCATGCGACGGTGATCTCGCGGTCCGGGTCGACGTCGAGGCCGTAGTGTTCGTCCTGGTGTTCGGCGATCGCCTCCCGCAGGCGGTCGCTGCCCCAGGTGATGGCGTACTGGTTGATGCCGTCGGCGATGGCGCGCTGCCCCTCGCGCTTGATCAGGTCGGGCGCGGGAAAATCCGGGAAGCCCTGCGCCAGGTTCACGGCTCCGTGCTTCCGGGCCAGGCGGGTCATGCCCCGGATCACGGACTCGGTGAATCCATGGGTGCGCCGCGCCGTACCGGGGGGTGCGGTCGGCGCGCTCTCGTCTGCGGTCTCCAAGTGTGGGCCTCCCTGCTGGTTCCGGTGGACCGGGCGGGCGCCCCCGTGCCTCCATCGGCCGGACGGTCCGGCGGCGACGGGCCGGGACGACCCGGGCGTCACGGCGCAATATGCAGAGGGGAGGGGTGCGGGTGTCAACGCGGCGGCCGTCCCCCGAATCCCGGGGGAACGAACCCACCCCCACCGGAGTTTAAGATACACGACCCCCATCCCCAGCCGCCGGGAGGCCATGATGAGTCGACGAGAGGTGGAACGGCGGAAGTTTCGACAGGCGCTCGTCCCGGGACTCGTCCTCTCCGTCGTCGCCCACGTCCTCCTGCTCGGGCTCGGCGGCTTCGGCGTCCCCACCTGGACGGAGGCGCCGCCGGACCGGACCCGGGAGGACCGGGCCGAGGAGTGGGAGGAGGAGAGCCTCGAGGTCGTGAGGGTCCGCGCGCGTCCGTCCCGGGCCGCGAACGGTCCGGCCTCCGGCGCGACCTCCGCCCGTCCGGCGGAGCGGGCCGCGGCCAGCGCTCCCGCGCCGGTGGTTCGGGCACCGTCCGCCCGGGCCCTGGCCGCCGAGCCCGTGGACGTCCCCTCCGTCGTCGTGGCCGTGAGAGCCGAGGAGCGGGAGGAGCGCCTGAGCGCCTCGGACCTCGCCGCCCTCTTCCCGGGACGGAGCGAGATGCCGAAGCCCACGAGCCGGGCCGCCCGCGAGGCGTCCGGCGAGCCCCGCGACGCCGGGGATCGCTTCCGCGGGGTGCGCGGCACGCGCCGGGCCGGGCCCCGTGGCGGAGGCTGCATCGTTCGCCCCGGAACCGCCATCAACCGACGGTTCCCGGAGGGCATCACGATCGGCGGCGGATGAGATGACCGGCGCCGGCCACCCACATCTGACGACCGCTCTCCTGGTCGCGGCGCTCCTAGTCGTCCCGGGTCGACCGCCCACCGGGCCGCGGCCGCCCGGGGTGACGTCCCTCCGGTCGCCGGCCCCGGCCGACACCATCGTCGACAGCTTCCACGGCTACGAGCTCGGCACGCCCGGAGACCGGATCGGGGAGATCGACGTCTCCCGTCCGCCCGACGAGCGGGTGGACGGGCTCGAGGTCTACGCCCGGTCGCTCCGCTTCATCGCCATGCCCACCCGGGCCTACTTCTACCTGGACACGGCCGAGCATCGCCTCCGGCGCGGGAAACACCTCATCGAGCCGGACCCGGCGTCCTGCGTCCGCGAGCTCACGACGCTCCGGCTGATGGTCGCGGGCACCCACCCGGACCTCTCCGTCCGCGTCATCCGCGGGGCCGGGGCCGGGGGCGACACGGCGACCGTCCGGGGCGGCACGCCGCCGGTCCGCTGCCCCGCCTTCATGGAGGCGGAGGAGGCCCGCGGGTGGTCGGTCCTGTTCCGAAACCCCGAGACGGAGGCCGTGGAGGTCCGGATGGAGCTGTTTCGGCGCGACGGAAAGCCCCGGATCCTGGCCTGCTATCTGAACGAAAGCGACTGTGTATGGCCGGACTCCGTGGCGGTGGAGCCGGGGCCGAAGATGCTGGCTCCCGAGCGGGGACCGGACACCACGGAAGCGCGCGGAGAGCCCGGAGAGGAACGAGGATGAGGGAGATGCACGGGAGGACGGCGGACGACGGCGAACTGCTGGTGGTGGCGGATCGGGTGCACACGATGCGCCCCGGCGGACCCGGCACGGCCCGCCCCCTGCCCGACGCGCTGCTCGTCCGGGCGGGCGACGTGGCCGCCGTGGGGCCGGCGGACGAGCTCCGGAAGGCCGTCCCGGAGGCGCCCGTCGTGGACCTCCGGGGGAGCGTGATCACGCCCGGCCTCACCGACTCTCACCTCCACCTGCTCGAGTGGGCCCGGGCGCGGCGCGAGGTGGACCTGAGCCGTGCCTCCACGCCGGAGGGCGCCGCCGAGGCCGTGGCCCGGGAGGCGCACGAGGCGGGAGAGGGATGGATCCGCGGACGCGGCTGGAGCCGCCACAGGCTGGGCGGGTTTCCGCATCGGAGTGACCTCGACGCGCACCTGCCGGACCGGCCGGTGGCCCTGCAGAGCCACGACATGCACGCCCTCTGGCTGAACAGCGAGGCCCTCCGCCGGCTGGGCCTCGACGAGAACACGCCGGATCCCGCCGACGGCCGCCTGATCCGCGACGCCGACGGCCGCCTCACCGGCGTGCTCCTGGAGAACGCCGTCCAGCTCGCCACGGAGGGCATCCCGGAGCCCGGGGACGAGCAGCTCCTGGAGGACGTGCGGGAGGCCCAGGCCGCCCTGCACCGCAGGGGCTTCACGGGCGTCCACTCCATCGAGATGCACGGATCCCGGTTCCGTTCCCTGCGCCTCCTCCGCCGTCTCCGGGAGCGCGACGAGCTGCGGCTGAGGGTCCTCCAGCACCTGCCGCACGGCCTGCTGGAGGCCGCCGTCGAGCTCGGTCTCCGCAGCGGCTACGGCGACGAGCTCCTGCGCGTGGGGGCGCTGAAGTTCTTCCTGGACGGTACCCTCGGGTCCGGCACGGCGTGGCTCAGCGAGCCCGGGGCCCGGGCCGGGGCCGGCGAACCGTTGCTCTCCCCGTCGGAGTTTCGCGCCCGGGTCGAGTCGGCGGCGGCCGTCGGCCTCTCCAGCGCCGTGCACGCCATCGGTGACGAGGCCGTCCAGCAGGCCGCCGAGTGCCTGAGCGGGGCCGCCACCGGCGACCTGCCCATGCCTCCGCGCGTGGAGCACGCCCAGCTCGTCGATCCGGACCGGCTCTCGAGGGACCTGGCCACCGGGCTCGTCTTCTCGGTCCAGCCGGCCCATTTCTACTCGGACTGGCGCGACGCCGAGGAGCAGTGGGGGCCCGAGCGCTGCCGCGGGGCCTTCGCCTTCCAGACCCTGCTGGACCGGGACGGCACCCTGGCCTTCGGCTCCGACGCCCCGGTGGAGCCTCCGGACCCCGGCCGCGCGCTCTTCGCCGCCACGGCCCGGCGGGGCCTCGACGGCGAGCCGTCCGGCGGGTGGCACCCGGAGCAGCGGATCTCCGTCCGCGAGGCGTTCTGCGCCTACACCACGGGTCCCGCGGCGGCGGCCGGCGACGAGAACCGCTCCGGACGCCTGCTGCCCGGCTTCCGCGCCGACCTGGTGGCCTGGGACCGGGACCCGCTGTCGGCCGTGGGCCGGGGGCTGCTGGAGATGGAGCCCGTGGCCACGATGGTGGGCGGCGAGGTGGTCTGGCGCGGCTGAGGACCGGCCGCTCCCGAGCTCGCGCGAGGGACCGGACCACCGGATCGCGGGGTCCGGGCGGGGCTTGCCGAACAAACACCGAAAGTATATCGTACGGCCCCGTGAGGAACCTGCCCATCCACGGCCGCGGCGCCGCCGACAACCCGCCGAACCGGTTCGAGCGCCTCTCCGTCTCCCGGGAGGCGTGGACCGAGGAGGAGGACCCCGACCCGGAGACGAAGCTCTACCGGGACGAGACGCGGTCCGTCCTCGCCACCAACGACAGCCCCGACGTCCCGTTCGAGGTGAGCCTGAACCCGTACAGGGGCTGCGAGCACGGGTGTGTCTACTGCCTGAAGGGCGACACCCCGGTGCTGATGGGCGACGGCACTGCGCGTCCCATCCGGGACGTTCGGCCCGGCGACGAGATCTACGGCACTCAGAAGCGCGGCCACTACCGACGCTACACCCGCACCCGCGTACTGGACGCCTGGCGGACGAGCAGTCGGGCGGTGCGCGTCACCCTCGCGGACGGGACGACGCTGGTCACCGGCGAGGACCATCGCCTCCTGACGCGACGCGGTTGGAAGTTCATGACCGGGACCGAACAGGGTGCGAAACGGCGTCCTCACCTGACGACCAACGATCAGCTGCTCGGCACGGGTGCCTTCCCGCCCCCGCCGGAGCAAGACGGTAGCTATGCGAGAGGCTATCTCTCCGGCGTGATTCGTGGGGACGGACACCTGGCCAGCTACCGGTATGAGCGCGCGGGACGGACCCACGGGAACCAGCACCAGTTCCGCACGGAAGGAAACCTTGCCGGCCGACCCGTGAAGAGCGGCGCCGACCTGAAGGTCGAATCGATCGAGGAACTCGGGGTCGAGCTCCCGATGTACGACCTCACCACCGGTACCGGCGACTTCATCGCCGACGGCGTCGTGAGCCACAACTGCTACGCCCGGCCCACCCACGAGTACCTGGGCCTGTCGGCGGGGCTGGACTTCGAGACCCGGATCTTCGTGAAGGAGGACGCCCCGGCCCTGCTCCGGGAGGAGCTGGAGGATCCCTCCTG
>CANPVF010000155.1 GCA_947581645.1 Candidatus Caribbeanibacter nitroreducens
CGGCTCCCGGGCCGCCTCCATCACCGCCAGCGCCTGCACCTGATTCGGCCTCCGCCTCGCGTTCACGACTCCCACCGACAGCACGTCCACCGGAGGGCGACCTCCGATGCTCAGTCACCTCCAGTGTACGGGGCGGCCTCAACAGGGGATCAACGGGACCGAGGCGTGGGCGGCCGATTCCGTCGGAGAGGGAGCCCGACCCGGCTCGTGGGCGGGACCGGCCGCAATCGGAGGAACCGTTGGCCCCCGGGCCGCCGGTCGTCCATCATGATCCGGCAACGCCCCGAGATGTCCCCCGATTCGGAGCCGCACCCATGATGCATCGAGCCGCCCTCGCCGCAGCAGCCGTGCTTCTCCTGGCGCCCGTTCTGCCAGGGAGAGCGGCCGCCCAGGAACGACCCCGGGATCCCGTGGCCACCACGCCCGATTCGGGCGGGGCGAAGGTGATGGTGCTCGGCAGCATCCATTTCTATCGACGTCCCGAGCTCGTGGAGGGCCCCGAGCGGCAGGCGGAACTCGACGCCGTGCTGGACGGACTGGCCGAGTTTCGCCCCACCCGAGTGCTCGTGGAGGAGGAGCCACGTGACTCGGTCCGGATGGACAGCCTGTTCCGGGCGTGGCGCGACGGCAGGTGGGAGATGGAGCCGAACGAGCGGTATCAGATCGGGTTCCGTCTGGCCGACCGGGTCGGCCTGGACCGCGTGTGGGCCGTGGACTACCAGCATCCCTGGCCCATGGACAAGGTCACCTCCTTCGCCTCCCGCTACGACTCCGCCTACATGGCCTACCAGGAGCGGTGGCAGAAGAAGACGGCGGCGATGCGCGACACCGCCGAGAGCGGGAGCCTGGCCGAGATGTACCGGTATTACAACCGCCCCGAATTCATCGCGCATATCCAGGCCATGCGGATGCGCACCCTGGAGGTGGACGCGCGAGGCACCTGGGTCGGCCTGGAGCCCAACGTGTCCTACTGGAAGCGCAACATGCGGATCTTCGCCGACATCGCCGCCCACGCCGAGGCAGGGGAGCGGATCGTCGTGGTCTACGGTGTCGGCCACGCCTACTTCTTCAGGAAGTGGGCGATGCAGCACCCCCGAATCGAGTTCGTGGATCCGCTGGACTACCTGCCCTGAATCCGCCTCAGCGCCGGACCCGCACGACCTCCGAGAACCGCTCCCGGAGAGCGGCGGCCACCCCCTCGCTCTCCAGCCGGTCCCACAGTTCTTCCACGGTCCGCCGGTCGACCAGCCCCGCCGGTGACCCGCTCTCGGCGGTGGACAGGCCCTGTTCGGCGCGGAAGGCGTCCACGGCTTCGGCGGTCTCCTCCGTGTAGGTGCGGTGGGTCCCGTCCCTCGGAATCGAGTCGGCCGAGGGTCGGTAGTGGCCGAGAGCGTGGAGCATGACGTGGAGCTGCCAGACGTCGTCGCCCCGCGTCAGCTCCAGGGAGCGGTAGCCCAGCTCGCCGGCGACCCTGTCCCGGATCCGGCGGAGCTCCGCCACGGGAGTCGGGTGGGCACACACGTGGATGTCGGCCGTGACGCCTCCCGGTCGCGGCGACGCCCCCTCCCGGGGGTCGGCGACCAGGACGGCCGCCGACTGGATCCGCCCCTTCCGGGAGTCGCCCCCGGCCCGCTGGCCGGCCTCGAGCGCGTCCACGAGGCGATCGGCCAGGGGGCGTCCGGAGCCCTCGGTGGACTCGAACGACTCGGCCACCGCGCCGACCACCTCCGGCCCGGTGAGGACGTTGCCCTGTGTCGCGTAGTGGAGTCCGGACCGCTGGCCGGACCAGGCCGGGGTGGCGTCGCCGGTGTGCTGGGCGGTGTTCCCGTCGGCTCCTATGACCCCCACCTGCCGCCGGTGAGCGAGGGTGTCGTCGGCCAGGGCCCTCCGGACCGCCTCCTCCGGCGGGACGCCGTCCTCCAGCAGGTCCAGGATCTCCGGGCCGTACTCGTACCTCGTCCAGGCCTGGGTGGCCACGGCCCCAACCCCGGCCCGGACGTGGGGCACGCGGTTTCCGACACAGTCGTTGCGGGTCGTCACGGCCACGCCCACCTCGCCCGTCGCGGGATCGAGGGCGACGACCGAGAACGTGTGGAAGACCGGGTCCGGCGGGGCCTGCTGGCCGCGGGCCGCCGGGACGGCGGTCAGCATCACCAGCAGGAGCGCGGCGACCGTCGGAATCGCGCGATTCCTCCATTCGATCGATTCGAGCGTGCGCGCGATGTCGGTGGAGTCCATGGCGCTGTCCTGGCCGTGTGTTCGGGGGTGGCTCATCGCGTCTGCTCCGCCTGCGGCTCTCCGCTCAGCCTCCCACCCGCTCCACCACCCCGTCGATCATCGGCGCCAGGCGGTCGGCCTGCTCGCGGTAGAACTCAAGCCGCGAGCGCTGGTCGGCGGTCGTCTCGCCGGTCCAGTCCTCCACGTCGCCGTACAGCCCCTCGATCCGGTCCAGGAGCTCGGCGGCCTGCCAGGCCACGTCCCGGCTCTCCTCGTCCGGCAGCGAGGCCCACCGCTCGCGGGACTCCTCGTCGCCGCTGCCGCGGAAGCGGTCGTCGTCCTCGGCTCCGGCGACCAGCTGGTTGAGCCGCTCCACGTCGGCGGCCACCCGGTCGTGGAGATCGCCGATCGCTAGCAGCGTGGCGGTCCACTCCCGCCGGACGTCCGGATCCACGTCCAGGCGCGGGTCCTCGCGTACCTCCACGGTCTGCTCGTGGGCGGACCCGTCCACGGTGAGGCGCACGGTGTAGGTGCCGGGCACCACCAGCGGGCCGTCGTCTCCCTCCTGCTGCCACTCGGGCGCGTCCTCCGGGGCGGCCGAGGCCAGGGGCTCGTGCCGGAGGTCCCACACGACCCGGTTCACGCCGCGGGCGGTGTCGGGCTCCAGCTCGCGCACCACGTCGCCGCCCGAATCCATCACCTCCAGTCGGACGTCGTCCGCCCCCGTGGCCTCGCCGAGCCAGTAATCCACGATGGCGCCCACCGGCGGATTCTCGCCGCGGAAGACCATGTCGCCCTTGTGCCCCGTGACGTCGGCGCGACGGATCTGGCGCGCCCGCCGGATGGAGAACACGTGAGCGTCCGACGAGAGGACCTCCGGCGTCAGCTCCTGGAAGGCCGACACCTCGTCCAGGATCCAGATGCCCCGGCCGTGGGTGCCGAGCACCAGGTCGTTCTCGCGCGGATGGATCACCAGGTCGTTCACGGCCAGCCGGGGCAGGTTCGCCCGGATCTCGATCCAGCTCTCGCCCCGGTCCGGCGAGAAGAAGGCCCCCAGCTCCGTGCCGAGCCACAGCAGGTCGGGGTTGCGGGGGTCCTCCTTCACGGTGCGGACCACCCGCTCCGCCGGGAGGTCGCCGTCGATCCGCTCCCAGCTGCGCCCGGCGTCGTCGGAGCGGTAGAGGTAGTTCCCGTAGTCGTCGTTCCGGTAGTCGTTGACCGCCACGTAGACCGTCCCGGCGTCGTGGCTCGACGGCTCGATGCCGTTGATCTGCGCCATCTCCGGCAGGCCGGGGAGCCGATCGGAGACGTCCGTGAAGCTGTCGCCCCCGTCGCGGGAGACGTGGAACTTCCCGTCGTCGGTGCCCACGTACAGCAGCCCCTCCTGCAGGGACGACTCCCGGATGGCCGTGAGCGTGGGCCAGTAGGGAATGCCGTCGTCCAGGGAGAGGGTCCGCTCGGTGGGCATCTGCCCCATGACCCTCATCTCCGAGCGGTCGGCGCCGGTGGTGAGGTCGCCCAGGTTCTCCCACGAGAGCCCGCCGTCCTCGCTCCGCCACAGGTG
>CANPVF010000156.1 GCA_947581645.1 Candidatus Caribbeanibacter nitroreducens
CGACCGCGGCCTGGGAGAGGCCCTCTACCGACAGCTTCGGCGTGCCGCGTCGCCAGGGAGCAGCCACGAGGCGGGAGGACAGGGATGAGCGCCGAGACCGCAGCCGCGGAGGCCGCCGCGCCGGCGGGCGCGGGCTCACGTGTAGCCCGGGACGCGACGCCGGACGCCCTGGCATCGGCGCTCACCTCGGAGCGCAGCCTCCTGGAGGAGCTGAGCGACACGCTGGAACGCCAGCGGGACGCCATCGCCGACGACGACCTCGACACGGTGGAGAGCACCGTCCACGGCGTCCACCGGCTCCTCGTCACCCTGGAGGAGGCGCGGAGGGGTCGCCGGACCCTGATCGGCATGCTCACGGGCGACGCCTCCACACCGCTTCACGACCTCGACGGGGCCCTGGGACCGGCGGGGATGACCGAGGCGCTCGGACGTGCCCGCAACGACCTGGTGTCCGCAGCCGAGGACGTGTCCGAGGAGCTCGAGCTGAACCGCCGTGTGCTGGAGACCGCCCTCGCCGCGAACGACGAGCTGGTGCGAACCCTGTTCGGTTCGGGAGACGGCGACGGCGACTGTACGTACGAACGGGACGCGGACGGATCGTCTCCCGGAACGTCGGGCGGGATGATCATCGACCAGCACGCGTGATGATCTTCTCCCTCGCCGTCATCGCCCCCCGTCACGCGCCGGGGCACATGCACCGCCAGCGGAGGACGTGACGAACCATGGGTAAGCCCATCGGCAACATCCTCAACATCGCCCGTACGTCGCTGGTCGCCCAGCGGAAGGCGATGGAGGTCACCTCGCACAACCTGAGCAACGCGAACACGGAGGGCTATACTCGCCAGCGGGCGAACCTCGTGGCCGGCGAGCCGACGCCCATGCCCACGGGCATCTACGGAACGGGCGTGCGGGTCGACGACGTCGAGCGTGTGCGTGATCGCTTCCTGGACGCCTCGTTTCGCGATCAGGCCGCCTCCGCCTCCTACTCGGAGCAGCGAAGCGACCTCCTGGGCCGTGTCGAAGGGGCGCTGAACGAGCCCTCCGACAGCGGGCTCTCCTCCACGCTCGATGCGTTCTGGTCGGCCTGGTCAGATCTCGCCAACAACCCGACCTCGTCGACGGCCCGGAGCTCGGTCCAGGAGCGGGCCCGGCAGGTGGCGGAGACCTTCCACCAGATCGACGCCAAGCTGGACTCCGTCAAGCAGGACGCGGAGAGCCGCCTGCAGGGACAGCTGCGGACGCTGAACGAGAAGGCCGCCCGGGTGGCGGAGCTGAACTCCAGGATCGTGTCCGCGGAGTCCGGGGGCCATACGGCGGCCGACCTTCGGGACGACCGGGACCGGGCTCTCGACAGGATGGCGGACCTCGTGGACATCCGGGTGCGGGAGCAGTCGAACGGCTCGGTGACCGTCTTCACGGACGGACTCAACCTGGTCGACGGTGACCAGGCCGAGTCACTGGAGAGCAGCGTCAACGCCGGTACCGGACGAATCGAAATCGGCGTCGTCGGGAAGAGTCGGGTGATCGACTCGCCCGGCGGGTCCGCCGGCGCGGTCGCGGAGTTCGTCAACGACACCCTGCCCGGGTACGTGAGCCGTCTGGACACGCTGGCGGGAAGCATCGTCACGGAGATCAATGCGATCCACACCAACCAGGGGAACCCCGAGGAGGGCGTGAACCCCAACGGGAACTTCGACGTCGATTTCTTCGCGGACGCCGGCGCCGGGTCGGACGACCGCACGGCCGGGGGCATCGAGCTGTCCGCGGCGGTCGACGGCGATTCTCAGGAGATCGTCGCCGGGAGCGGCGACGGCTCCCAGAACTACCTCGCGGGCACGAACGACGTGGCGCTCCAGCTCGCCGGCCTGCGCGACGACACCCTGCCCGGGCTGGGCGGGAAATCCGTGAGTGGCTACTACTCCAGCGAGGTCGTGGGCCAGGTGGGCGTCGACGCCTCGCAGGCCCAGAAGAGCGCGGAAGCGGACGGGGCGCTGCTCTCGCAGATCTCCACCAGGCGGTCGAGCCAGCACGGCGTCTCCACCGACGAGGAGATGGTGGACCTGATCCGCCACCAGCAGGCATTCACAGCGGCGGCCCGGCTGGTGACCACCGCCGACGAGATGATGCAGACCGTCCTGGAGATGAAGCGCTGACCCCCCGGCCGGGCGGGACCCGCTCCTCTGCCCGGTGGTGCGATCCGGAGCCAGCGTCGGTACCTGCCCTTCACCCCTCGCCCGGGATCCGAATCGGCAATCGGAGCACGCATTTCGGTGCCGAGCCGGGCGTCTCCTCCACTGCCAGCGTCCCGCCCAGGGAGGACACGGAGCTCCGAACCGCGCCGGGGATGCGGAACTCGCCTTCGGTGTCCGGAGCGTCGACCAGCGAGAATCCCTCCACCTCCCCGGCCCGCTCACGACGCCATCCTCCCACGGGCTCGACCGTGACCCGGAGCGCGTCGTTCGCCCGTGCCCCCGTCACCCGGACGGTCGGCGCCCCGGCTCCCACCATCACCAGAAGACTCAGCATGCAGCGGGCGAGCTCGGGATGCTCGGCGCGGACCGGCGGCCAGCTTCCGTCTTCCCGGACACGAACCTCCACCCCCTCCATCCATTCGATGGCCTGCGCCACCGACTTCAGCTGCTCGACCAGGTCGGGGACGCTCACCGGCTCCGGCGGCTGTCGCCTCCCCTCGGGCAGAGCCTTGAGCCACTCCGCGGGCCGCTCCAGCCGGTCCGTCTCCTCCTGCAGCATGGAGACCAGATCATCGGTGGAGTACTGGCCGAGGCGTCCGATCCGAATCAGGCTGCGGAGCGCGGAGACCCTTCCCAGCACCTCGTGACGCACGCCTGAGAGCACTTCCGACCGCAGTCGGCGCCAACCCGGGCTGGTCGTCAGGCGCGCCGCTGCTCCGTCCCCTTCGCCGTCCGGTGCCGTCTCGTCCCCCATGGCAGTTCTCGCCTCCAGTTTCGTTCACCGGCCACCGATACTTGTCGACTGCACGGCCGCTGACCGTCCAGCATTCGCCGAGAACAGCAACGGGGAGAGACGCCGCTACATGTTCCGGGCACTTGGATTCTGTGTCGTCCTTGGCAGCATCGCCACCGGGATGCTGATGCACGGAGGCAACCTCATGGTCCTGTGGCAGATCTCCGAGTTCGTGATCATCGGAGGCGCGGCTTTCGGCGCCCTCCTCGTCTCGGGGGGACTCAGCACGCTGCGGCAGGTGGTCGGCGGCGTGGTCGACGTGCTCCGGCCGGA
>CANPVF010000157.1 GCA_947581645.1 Candidatus Caribbeanibacter nitroreducens
GTTGCTGTCGTCCGGGTCCAGGTCGTTCACCTTCGGCGTGAAGAGGATGTAGACCCGCCGGTTGTCGTCGATGTCCGTGGGCGTGCCGAAGTAGGCGCTGTCCACCGGGACCACCAGCGTGTCGAAGGTGGCGGCGATCTCCTGGAAGTCCTGGGGGTCGAAGCCGCCCTGTTCGAAGGCCCTCGGATCCGGGGCCGCCGTGTCCTGGACGACGGCCGCGCGGCTCCCCACCGCCTCCACGGCGGCCGTAACGGTGTCCACCTGGCTCAGCTCGCAGGGCGTCGAGAAGTCCTGCTGGGCCGCGAACCAGAACTGGATCGTGTCGCCCTGCTGCGGGACGCTGTCGGTGATGACCTGGGAGCTCATCCGGATCTGGCCCCCGGACCGCGCGCCGGAGCCCGAGGGGCGGGCCGGCAGAACTCCACGGCGGACCAGGAGGTCCCGCGAGTTCTCCCGGATCCTCCGGCGGATCGCAAGGTCCCGCGCCCGGGCCGGAAGATCGGCGCCGATGCCGGCGGCCTGCCGGCTCGAGGAGACCGACCCGGAGCCGGAGCTCCCGTCGCCCCGGGTGAGGCGCATGGGGATCACGCTCAGGCTCGGGGAGCCGTCGTCGGCCGACTGCACGGCGAGCCGGTACTCGCGCCCGCTGGACGCGGACGGGAGCCGGAGGGCCAGCACCTCGCCGTCGGCGGTGAAGGTGGCGGACTCGCCGACGTTGAGCCCGACGTCCTGCACGGTGACGTTGCCGCTGCCGCCGTCGTCGTTCCCGGTCGGAGACTCGCCTCCGCAGGCGAGCCCCAGGGAGAGGGCCGCGGCCAGAACCAGGGCGCGGAAGGCGGAGCGTCCGGAAGCAACGGTGAAGGTCACGAAGGACTCCTGTCGTTCCCTGTCGTGGAAGCTACGGGAATCGGCGGTCGGGCAGCCGTCGGAGCGGCAGAGCGACCCGGCGGGTCGGTCATCAGACGATCATACTGCGACGAGCGACACATCGCGTCCGGTCGGGATACACGTCCGGCCGCGGAACGGGTCCGATCACCCGCCCGCCTACCGCGGCGCGGCGCCGGGCCACCCCGGAGCGCTCAGCTCGCCGAGAGCCGCGCTTCCAGGGACGCCGCCGGGAACGGGTCGGCGAAGAAGCTCCCCTGCCCCAGGTCGCACCCCAGCTCCCGCAGCGCCTCGTACTGGTCGTGGCTCTCCACGGCCTCGGCCGTGGCCTGCAGCCCGAGCCCCTCGCTCATCTTCACGATGGCCTCCACGGTGGCCCGGTCGGGGTCGCTGTCGAGCATCCGGGCCACGAAGGACCCGTCGATCTTCACGGCATCGAGCCGCAGGCGGGCCAGCTGGCCGAGGGACACGTAGCCGGTCCCGAAGTCGTCGATGGCCAGGTGGGCACCGAGCCCCCGGATCTGCGCCAGCTGGGTTCCGGCCTCGTCCAGGGTCTCCTCGCTCACCTCGACCTGCAGGGCGCTTCCGTCCATCTCGTGCTCGGCCAGGAGCGAGCGCACCCGCTCCACGAATCCCCGCTGGCGAACCTGCTCGGTGCTCAGGTTCACGGCCACGAAGAACTCGGAGCTTCCCGGAAACTGAGCTTCCCAGCGTCCGAACTGCCGGAAGGCCTCCTCCATGGCCCAGTTGCTGACGGGCACCAGGAGGCCGGCGCTCTCGGCGAAGCTCACGAACTCCCCGGCGTTCAGGAGCCCGCGGCGCGGGTGGTCCCACCGCACCAGCGCCTCCACCCCCACGGTCTGCCGCTCGTCCAGTGAGACCACAGGCTGGAAGTAGAGGACGAGCTGACCCTCCTCCACCGCGCGCTGGAGGTCCCTGCGCCGGGCCTCCTCCAGCCCGCCGCCACCCGGCCCTCCTCCGGTGCGGTGGAACAGCTCCGCCATCATGCCGCTGCCGAGGCTGACGACGAGGAGGACCGTCGTCGTCCCGCCGTAGATCCACCAGTCCACTTCTCCCTGGAGGAGGTTGCCGACGACCACCTCGGTGAGCGTGAGAACGGCCATGCCCCCGGCCAGCGCCTTCACGGCGCCTGTCCAGCCGTGGTAGTAGGAGAGCAGGAAGGCCGGGATCAGGGCCAGGACCCAGAGGAAGCCGGCGTAGGTGGCCCCGGTGTCCGGACGGAGCAGGGCCGCCACCACCGCCACCGCCAGGGCGAAGACGCTGATGGCGACGACCCGGGGAGGGATCTCCTGTGCCGGCCTGTCACCGAGCTCGCCCAGGCTCGAGAGCAGGAGAGCGCGCACCGGGCCCGGTGCGTCCTCCACCGCCCCGTCCGCCGTCACGGTTCCTCCCTGGCGGGGGCTTCCCGCGTGTACATCAACGTGGTCATGACGGATGGAAAGATAGACGTACGCTGACAACAGGGATAGCCGTTCGGGACCCCTGGCGTTGGTTCTCGGGGCGCCGGGCCACAGATTGCGGCAGGACGACGTCGCCGCGGTCCGGGTTCGCTGGCCCGCGGAGGAGAGCGAGGAAACGCCCCGGAGGAGGCGCGGATGAGCCCGTCGGGCCAGGAGCACCAGCCGGCACCGGAGCGCCCGCCGTGCCCCGCCCCCCTCGCCGGCGTCGTGCTCCTGCTGCTGCTCTGCGTGCCCGCCGCCCGGGCCCAGGATGGCGGCGGGTGGACGGGACGGCTCTTCCTCCAGGCCCAGTCGGTGGAGGACCGCGAGGCCTGGTTGGTCCTCCGCCAGCAGGCCGCCCGGAGCTTCTCCCGGGGACGACTGCTCCAGGTGGGGCTCACGCAGACGCGCCGGTTCGGCGACTGGGACGCGAGCTTCGGGGCCAGCGGCACCCTGCGTCCGGGCGGCGGCACCTACCTGTCGCTCGACGCCCGGGTCACGCCGGAGGCCGACGTCATCGAGGACGCACGGTTCGGGGCCAGGTTCTCGCTGCCCCTCGGCGAGCTCGTCCCGTCGCTGGGATACCGCCTCCAGCTGTTCGGCGACGACGCGGTCCACTCGGTGGTCCCCGGGCTGAGCTGGTACCGGGGACCGTGGATCCTGTCCGGGGAGCTCCGCGTCATCCGCAGCGCCCTGGAGACCACCAACCTGGCGGCCATCGGCCGCGTGACCCGGAGGATCTCGGACGCCTGGAGCGTCCGGGTGGGAGTGGCCCGGGGCGAGGAGGACTTCCTGGTCGGCCGTCCGCCCGACCGGAGGCTCCGGACCCTCACCTCCCGTTCCCTCTCGGCCGGCGCCGAGCACCAGCTGTCCGGCGGGTGGTCGGTCCGGGTGGACCTGGCCGGGGTCGACACGGACCAGGGAATCGACCGTCTCGGGGGCTCCGTGACCGTCTCCCGGACGTTCTGACCGGACATGGCCGACCTCCTCCGTACGCTCCTGCTGGTGGAGGCCGGGATCCTGGCCCTCCTCTTCCTGGTCCTTCTGGCGTGGCCCGTCGTCGTGCGCGTGGTCGAAGCCCGTCGGGCCCGGCAGCGCAGGGACCTGCTCGCCGCCGTCTGGAATCACCGTCCGGGAGACGCTCCCGGCGAGGTCCTGGGGGCCCTGGCCGACACGAGCCCGAAGGCCCTCCTCTGGGCCCTGGAGGCGGTGGAGGAGGGTGGACTCGAGCCCGAGGATCTGGACCTGGACCGCCTCATTCGGGGCACACCTGCCTTCGGCCGCCTGGAACGGGCCGCGCGGTCCGTCTTCTGGTGGCGGCGTCAGACGGCGGCCCAGCTGCTGGCCCGCCTCGGCAGACCGGAATCGGACCGTTCCCTGCTGGTCTCCCTCCTCCGCGACCCGCACCCGGCCGTCTCCTCGGCGGCCCTGCTCACGGCCCGGGAGCTCGGATGGCCCGGCCTGGTGGAGCCGCTCCTGGACCTGGCGTCGGGCGGCGGGCCCGCCACCCGCGGCAAGGAGACCCTTCTGCGTGAGACGCTCTCCGCCCTC
This sequence comes from Candidatus Caribbeanibacter nitroreducens, assembly GCA_947581645.1. GTDB lineage: Bacteria > Gemmatimonadota > Gemmatimonadetes > Palauibacterales > Palauibacteraceae > Caribbeanibacter > Caribbeanibacter nitroreducens. The sequence goes on from CANPVF010000157.1 coordinate 3,897, forward strand.
GATGCCGACGTCGCGCCCGCGCTCCGGAGCCGACTGCGGGCGACCGTCGGCCAGCCCGAGGAGCTCACGCTGCTCCGGATCGCGGGTCAGCTCGCCGACGAGGAGCTCCTCCCGTACCTGCGCGAGCGGCTCCGGCACGGAGGGCTGGAGGTCCGGGTCCAGGCGGTGAAGACGGTGGGTGAGGCGGGCATGGCCGGGGCTACGGACGCCCTCCGGAGCGCCCTGCAGGACCCGGCGTGGCAGGTCCGGACGCAGGCGGCCCGGGCGCTGGGGGAACTGGAGGCCGAGGACGCCGCCGGCGACCTCCAGCGATCGCTCTCCGATCCCAGCTGGTGGGTGCGGCTGCGCGCCGCCCTGGCCCTGAGGCGGCTGGGGGAACCGGGGCACGAGCTTCTGCAGTCGACGGACCCCGGGGAGGATCAGTACGCGGCCGACATGGCGCGGTACGTCCTGGGGCTCGAGGACGCGGCGCTGCGGGAGTACGCCCGATGAGTCCGACGGCGTCTCCGCGGAGACGGGACACCCTCCCCGTGCGTGGAGCGACCGGACCGTGACCGATCTCCTGGTCCGGGCGGTCGAGTTATCGAACCCGTTGCTCCTCTGGTATTTCGGTTTCCTGAATCTCTTCTACGGCGTGCTCTTCGGGCTCTCGGTGTTCGAGACCTGGAAGCACTGGGTCCTCTCCTCCCGCCTCCACGCCACCGAGCGGCTCCCCGACGAGGCCTTCCCGCCGGTCTCGGTCATCGTCCCCGCGTACAACGAGGAGCCAGTGATCGTCACGGCCGTTGAGGCGCTCCTGGACCTCGACTATCCCCGGCATCAGGTCGTGGCCGTCAACGACGCGTCCACGGACGGGACGCTGGAGACGCTGAAGGAGAGATTCGACCTGTACCAGGTTCCGCCCGCCTTCCCGGCGGTCCTGGACACGGCCCCCGTGCGTGATTACTACCGGTCGCGGACCGACCCCAACCTCCTGGTCATCGACAAGATGGAGGGGGAGCACGCCGGGAAGGCCGGCGCCATGAACGTGGGCCTGAACGCCTGTCGGTATCCGTACTGCGTCACGGTGGACGCCGACACGGTGGTGGAGCCCACGGCGCTGCGGCGAATGGCCCGGGCGTTCCTTCTGAGCGAGAAGCGCGTCGTGGGCACGGGCGGAAGCATCCGGGTCGCCAACGGCGTCCGCTTCGACCGGGGCACTCCGGTGGACGCGTCAGTTCCGAACGATCTCCTGGCCGGCCTCCAGGTGCCCGAGTACTTCCGGGCCTTCCTCTTCGGCCGCCTCGGCTGGAACCGGCTGGGCGGCAACCTGCTCATCTCCGGGGCCTTCGGTCTGTACGAGAAGCAGATGCTGGTGGAGTCCGGTGGGTTCAAGGAGGACTCGATCACCGAGGACCTGGAGCTAACGGTGAGCATGCACCGCCACATGCGGGAGAGCGGCGAGTCCTACGACCTCCCCTTCGTGCCCGATCCCGTGGCGTGGACGCAGGTGCCGGACAGCGTCTCCGTTCTGGGCAACCAGCGGGAGCGCTGGCACCGCGGCCTCCTGGCCAGCGTCTTCCGACACCTTCGGATGTTCGGCAACCCGCGCTACGGCCTGGCCGGGCTCGTGGCGTTTCCCTACTACGTCCTGGGCGAGATGATGGCCCCGGTCCTGGAGGTCGTGGGAATCGGCGTGATCGCGGCGGGCCTGTGGCTCGACGTCCTCTCGGTGGACTACGCCCTTCTCTTCTTCGGCCTGGCGTACGGCTACCAGATGCTGCTCACCGTGGCCAGCGTGGTGCTGGAGCAGCTGACGTTTCGCGTCTACCAGGACGTAAGGCAGTACCTGAAGTTGATTCTGCTAGCCGTGATCGAGCCCTTCGGCTACCGCCAGCTCACCACCTGGTGGCGACTGAAGGCGTTCGGAACCTTCCTGCGCGACGTCGGGGGATGGGGTGAGATGGTACGGACGGGCTTCGAAGAGACCGCGGGCGGGGAGTAGACGGCGTGCGCCCGGCCGTCGGGGAGCACGGCAGCACCATCGTCCGCGGTCGGTCCGGACCCGGGCCGGCCCGGAAGAAAGCGATTCAGAAGTACACCGAGAGCCGCGTGTAGCCCAGGTCCCCGTAGGTGCCGTACTCGCTCCGGAGCCGGGGAACCGGCGCCACGAACCGGGGCGTCTCGCCGGCGGTGATGAGGCCGCCCAGGCTCACGGTGGTGGCCGCCCCGACGTCCCACGTGAGCACGGGCGACAGCGCCCCGGATCCGTCCTCCAGGTTCACCAGCGCCGAGCCGGACAGCCGCCACCGCTCCGCCCGGTCCGGGGTCCAGGAGACGGCGGCACCGGCGTACCAGCGGCCCAGGTAGTAGCTCTCCCCCCGGGCGAAGGTCTCGCTCCGGAGCTGGTCCAGGTAGCCGGTGGGCC
>CANPVF010000158.1 GCA_947581645.1 Candidatus Caribbeanibacter nitroreducens
TCTCACTCACACCCGATCCCCCCGGAGTCGGCACGCGCCCCACCACGGGCCGTGACCCGACCCCCCGGGGGGTTCGGTATATCTATACGGAGCGGACCGCCCGGCGCCGGGGCCAGGACGGCCGGCGACGGGACACGGACAGATCTCGGAACGAGGGACCGGACCACACGCATGACACACGCAGGATCGGACCGAGCGCCGCGGAGCGACGGCACGGACGAGGACGATGGGGACCATCGTGCGGGGTTCTGCGCGCTGGTCGGCCTCCCGAACGTGGGAAAGTCGACGCTCCTGAACGCCCTGGTCGGGGCCAGGCTGAGCATCGTCACCCCGAAGGCGCAGACCACCCGCAAGCGCCTGCGGGGCATCTACTCCGACGAGCGCGGCCAGATCGTCTTCATCGACACGCCCGGCCTGCTCCGCCCCCGGTACGCCCTCCAGGCCGGAATGCGGGAGGAGGCGGAGGAGGCCATCCGCGATCCGGACACCGACGTGCTGGTGTACGTCGTGGACTGCGGCTTCCCGCGGAGCCTGGAGGCCGCCCGGGACTTCGACCCTCCGTCGACGGCGGAGGCGATCCTCTGCCTGAACAAGATCGATCGGGCCGAGCCCGCGGAGGTCGAGGCGTGGGCGGCGGAATTCGGGGAGGCGGGCTGGAGTGCCGTCGTTCGGACCCGCGCCGACGAGGGCACCGGCGTCGAGGAGCTCCGCGACGAGGTGCTGGAGCGTCTTCCGGAGTCGCCGCCCCTCTATCCGCCGGACGAGCTCTCCACGGCCACGCTCCGCGAGCTGGCGGCCGAGGCCGTACGCGAGGCGTGCTTCGAGCTGCTCGAGGAGGAGGTGCCTTACAGCGTGGCGGTGCAGGTGGAGGAGTTTCGCGAGGACGAAGAACCGCTTTACATCGGGGCGACGCTCCACGTGGAGCGGACGTCGCAGAAGGGCATCGTGATCGGCGAATCGGGCCGGATGATCCGGGAGATCGGCTCCCGGGCCCGGCCGCGAATCGAGGACCTGGTGGGGCGACAGGTGTACCTCGACATCTGGGTCAAGGTGCTCGACAACTGGAAGAAGCGGCCCGGCGCGCTCGCCCGCCTCGGGCTGCCGAAGCCGAGGGAGGAGAAGAGCCGATGACGCTCGACGAAGACCTGCTGGAGATTCTCGTCTGCCCGAAGTGCAAGGGGGAGCTGGAGTACCGGCCGGAGGAGGACGATCTCCGCTGTCACGAGTGCCGGCTCCGCTACGAGGTGGAGGACGACATTCCGATCATGCTCATCGACGAGGCCGAGGAGTTCTAGGGCATCGTCCAGCCCCCCCGCCCACGACGTACCCCGCCGAAGGCGTGCCTCTTGCACGTCAATCGGTGGGAACGACCCGAATAGCGCTCGATTCTTGCCGGACCCGGCGCCGACCGGCGCGGGCCACTCCGCGGCTCACCCGCCGCGGAGAGCTATGATCTGACTCAACAGTATTGGGACCGTCTATGTCCGACAGCACGACCACAGGACCACAGCTCGACGTGACCGAAGAGGATGTGCTCCGCCATCTCCGCGAAGAGGCGGATCATCCCCTCAAGCCGAAGGAGATCGCCTGGGAGCTGAACGTCTCCCACGAGGAGTACCGCCTCTTCAAGGACCTCCTGGACGAGCTGGAGGAGCAGGGGCTGGTGTACCGCCAGCGCAAGGGCCGGTACGCCGTGCCGGAGAACATCAACCTGGCCATCGGCCGCCTCCAGGTGACACGGAAGGGAGACGGGTTCGTCCAGCTCGGCCACGACGAAGAGGACGTCTTCGTCCCCGAGCAGCACCTCGGGACCGCGGTGGACGGCGACGAGGTCATCGCCCGGATCGAGAAGCGGCCGCAGGACCGGAACCCCGAGGGCAAGGTCATCCGGGTCCGGAAGCGGGCGTGGTCGCAGGTCGTCGGCGTCTACCACAGCAAGCGCAACTACGGCTTCGTCTCCGCCGACGAGCCGGACCTGGACAAGGACGTCTTCATTCCCCCCGACGCCGAGGGGGAGGCCGAAGACGGCGAGGTCGTGGTGGTGGAGATCGCCGACTGGGGTGAGGACAGTCCGAGTCCCGTCGGGAAGGTCGTCCGGGTCCTCGGCACGCCGGAGGAGGCGGGGGTCGACGTCCTCTCCATCCTCTACGGCCATCAGCTCCCGCTGGAGTTTCCGGACGAGGTCGAGGAGCGGGCCCGCGAGGTCGCCGAGGCCGGCGTGCAGCCGGATGCGGCCGAGGGGCGGGTGGACATGCGCGGCGACCTGGCCTTCACCATCGATCCGCCCGACGCCAAGGACTTCGACGACGCCCTCTCGGTCCAGCCCCTGGAGGACGGCACGCTGCGCGTCGGCGTCCACATCGCCGACGTCTCCCACTACGTGGAGGAGGGCGGCGTCCTGGACGAGGAGGCCCGGGAGCGGGGCACCAGCGTCTACCTGGTGGACCGCGTGGTGCCCATGCTCCCCGAGGAGCTCTCCGGCGACCTCTGCTCCCTGCGGCCGAACGAGGACCGGCTCGCCTTCTCCGTGCTCTTCCGCATGGACGAGGAGGGGCGCGTCCAGGACCGGCGGCTCGAGCGGACGCTCATCCGGAGCCGCCGTCGCCTCACCTACGACGAGGCGCAGCAGATCCTGGACGACGAGAAGGACGCCCCGGACGAGCTCGAGGAGGCCCTGGACCTGCTGAAGGGCGTGAGCCAGGGCATCCGCCGTCGGCGCGAGGAGCGCGGCAGCATCGACTTCGACCTGCCGGAGTCCCGCGTCATCCTGAACGCCGCGGGCGAGCCCACCGACATCGAGCGCGTCCGGCGCCACTCGACCCACCGGCTCATCGAGGACCTGATGATCCAGGCCAACGAGACGGTGGCCGAGATCGCCCTGGACGAAGATCTGCCCTTCGTGTTCCGCGTCCACGAGGAGCCGGCCGAGGACAAGATCGAGAACCTCCGCTCCCTGTCGGCCACCTTCGGGCACCAGCTCCCCAGCGGGCGGGTCGAGCCCCGGGACCTGGCGAAGCTTCTGGACCGGATGGAGGGGACGCCGCAGGAGGACCTGATCTCCACGGCGACCCTCCGCAGCATGAAGCAGGCCCACTACGACACGGAGAACGTGGGCCACTTCGGCCTGGCGTCCGACGCCTACTCGCACTTCACGTCGCCCATCCGGCGGTATCCCGACCTGCTGATCCACCGGGAGCTGGGACACTGGCTGGCCGGACGGGAGCGGGAGGACGTCGCCGCGCGCGAGGACTGGCTCCAGGACGTGGCCGAACACTGCTCCGAGCGGGAGCGCCGGGCGGTGGAGGCCGAGCGGGACTCCGTGGACCTGAAGAAGATCGAGTTCATGGAGCGCCACCTCGGCGACGAATTCGAGGGGACGATCAGCGGCGTCACGGCCTTCGGCTTCTTCGTCCTCCTGGACGAGTACCACGTCGAGGGCCTGGTCCACGTGAGCACGCTCGAGGACGACTACTACGTCTTCGAGGAGGAGCGGCACGCCCTGAAGGGCCAGCGCAAGAACCGCGACTTCCAGCTGGGCGACCGCGTGGCCATCCAGGTGGCCCGCGTGGACCGGGAGGAGCGGCAGATCGACTTCGAGCTCAAGGGCGCCCCGGACGCGTAGCGAGGAGGACCGACCATGGCCACGGTGGCCGAGGAACAGCAGACGCGATTGCGGCAGCAGCGCGAGCGGCTCGACGAGCTCAGGGGGTATCTTTGACCTCGCTGACAGGCGGGAGGAGCTCCGTCAGCTCGAGCAGCGGATGTCGCGTCCGGGGTTCTGGGACGACCCGGAGCAGGCCCGGTCGGTCATCGACCGCTCCAACGAGCTGAAGGAGTGGGTCGAGCCCTGGGACGAGGCCGCCGACACGCTGGACGAGATGGAGGAGCTGGCCGTCCTCCTGGAGGACGAGGAGGACGCGGAGCTGCGGACCGAGATCGACGACGAGCTGCAGACGGTGAAGGAGACGCTCGACCGGCTGGAGCTGAAGAGCATGCTCCGGGGCGAGGACACGCACCGAAACGCGATCCTGACGGTCCACCCCGGCGCGGGCGGCACCGAGTCGCAGGACTGGGCCGAGATGCTGACCCGGATGTACACGCGCTGGGCCGAGCGCCGGGGCTTCGAGGTCGAGGTGCTGGACCTCGTGCCGGCCGAGGAGGCCGGCATCAAGTCGGCGGCGCTCGAGGTGAAGGGGCGATACGCCTACGGGTACCTGGCGGCCGAGCGCGGGGTGCACCGCCTCGTTCGCATCTCCCCCTTCGACTCCGAGGGTCGCCGTCACACGTCCTTCGCCTCCGTCTTCGTCTATCCCCGGATCGACGACGACATCGAGGTGGAGATCAACGAGGAGGACCTCCGGGTCGACACCTACCGGGCGTCGGGGGCCGGCGGGCAGCACGTGAACAAGACGGATTCCGCCGTCCGGATCACCCACGAGCCCACCGGTGTCGTGGTCTCGTGTCAGCAGGAGCGGAGCCAGCACAAGAACCGGCGCACGGCGATGAAGATGCTCCGCGCCGAGCTGTACCAGAAGAAGAAGGAGGAGCGGGAACAGGAGCGCCAGGAGCTGGAGGCGAAGAAGAGCGACATCAGCTTCGGGAGCCAGATCCGCTCCTACGTGCTCCATCCCTACACGATGGTCAAGGACCATCGGACCGATGTGGAGACGGGCGACGTGGACGCGGCCCTGGACGGCGAGATCGACGAGTTCATCGAGGCCTATCTGAAGGAGCAGGGGAGCGAGGCGGGTGACTAGGACGACGACGGAGGTCGAGCGGACGACCTGCCCGGAGTGCGGCGAGGAGGTGCTCCGCCTGCGCGAGGGGGTGTGCCTGGAGTGCTGGTACCGCTCCGAGGAGCGCCCCAAGCCGGTGCGCGATCGGTTCCGGACGCTGCAGGAGATTCGTGAGCGGGGCATCGAGCCCTACGCCTACGACTTCGACCGGCGCCACGGCCTGGAGGAAGCCCGGGAGCGGTACCTGGAGAAGAACCGGGGGCGGGACGAGGACGAGGAGGAAGAGGGGCCGGAGGTGTCGATCGCCGGCCGTGTCCGATCGATCCGCAACTTCGGCGGCAGCATGTTCGCCCACCTGGCCGACCGTGAGGGTCGGCTCCAGATCTACGTGAAGCAGGACGTGGTGGATCCCGAGGGCGAGGAGCTCATGGAGCTCCTGGACCTGGGCGACTGGGTGGGCGTGCGCGGCCCCGTCTTCCGCACGAACACGGGCGAGGTCACCGTCCGGGCGCGGGAGATGAGGCTCCTCTCCAAGACGCTGCGCCCCCTTCCGTACGGCAAGGAGGAAGTGGACGACGAGGGCGAGCGGGTCGTCCACAGCGGGTTCACGGACCAGGAGTCCCGCTACCGCGAGCGCTACGCCGACCTGGCGGTGAACCCGGAGGTGCGGGAGATCTTCGAGGCCCGGACCAGGGTCGTGAGTCGGCTCCGGCGCGAGCTGGACCGGCGGAGGTACCTGGAGGTGGAGACGCCGATCCTGCAGCCACAGTACGGCGGCGCGTCGGCCCGCCCCTTCGTCACCGAGCACCACGCGCTGGACAGCCGTCTCTACCTGCGGATCGCGGACGAGCTGTACCTGAAGCGGCTCGTCGTCGGCAACCTGGATCGCGTCTACGAGATCGGGAAGGACTTCCGCAACGAGGGCATCGACCGGACCCACAACCCGGAGTTCACGATGCTCGAGCTGTACCGGGCCTTCGCCGACTACGGGGAGATGATGGACCTGGCGGAGGAGCTGGTGGCGGCGGCCGTCGAGGAGGTCCACGCCGACGGAGAGGTGGAGTTCGAGGGCGAGACCGTGAATTTCTCCCGCCCCTGGGAGCGGGTCTCCTACCTGGAGGCGCTGAGGCGGTGGGCCGGCCTCGACCTGCGGGAGGCGGACGACGAGGACCTCGTCGAGGCCGCACGGGCCGTGGGCCGGGAGGACGCCGACGAGCTCGACCGTCCCCGGCTCATCGACGCCGTCTTCTCGGCCCGCGTGGAGCCCGAGCTGACGGACCCGACCATCGTCCACGACTATCCCGTGGAGCTGAGCCCCCTGGCGAAGCGAAAGCGGGGCGACGACTCGCTGGCCGAGCGCTTCGAGGTGGTGGCCGGCGGCTACGAGCTGGTGAACGCCTTCAGCGAGCTCAACGACCCGCTGGACCAGTGGGAGCGCTTCGCGGAGCAGGCCGAGGCGCAGCGGCTCCGCGAGGACCTGCCCGAGGAGGGGCCGGACGAGGACTACGTCCGTGCCCTGGAGTACGGCCTGCCGCCCACCGGCGGGCTGGGCCTGGGCGTCGACCGGCTCATGATGCTCCTCACCGGCCAGAGCTCGATCCGCGAGGTCATCCTCTTCCCGCTCCTGCGTCCGGACGAGGGGACGGCCTGAGCCGTGGATCGGGAGGAGATGCCTGCGTCGGGCCGTGAGGGTCGCGACCCGGGGAGCGTGCCCGGCGCGCCGGAGGAGAGCGTGGCGGGACCGGTGACCCGCTTCGGGCTGGAGTGGTTCCTGGCCCGGCGCTACCTGTCCGGGGAGAGGGGCCAGAACTACCTGTCGCTCATCACCCTCATCGCCATCGGCGGCGTGGCCGTCGGCGTCATGGCGCTGGTCGTCGTCATCGGCGTGATGAGCGGACTCCAGACGGATCTCAGGGACAAGATCCTGGGCGCCAACCCGCACGGCACGGTCCTGGAGATCAGCCAGGACGTGCAGATGGAGAACTGGCGCTCGGTGGTGGACAGCGTGCGGACGCACTCCAGCGTCACCGCCGCGTCCCCGTTCATCTACACCGAGGTCGGCCTGCACCCCGGGGGCGAGTACAGCGAGGGCGCGGTCCTGCGGGCCATCCCCGACGATTCGGCGTCCCTGGCCATCACGGACATCGACAGCAGCCTCGTGGTGGGCACGATGCCCTTCGGCGAGACCGAGTCGGGGCGTCCCGGCATCGTGGTGGGGAACCGCCTGGGGAACCGGCTGGGGCTCTCCCCGGGCGACAGCGTGACGGTGGTGGCCTTCCAGAACGCCAGGGTCACGCCCACCGGCATCTCGCCCAACATGCGTCGCTTCGAGGTGACCGGCGTCTTCGAGACGGGGCTCTACCAGTACGACACGAAGTTCACCTACACCTCGCTGGAGGCCGCCCAGGACTTCCTGGGGATGGGGAGCTCCGTGACCGGCGTGGAGTTCGACGTCCGGGATCCCTGGCAGGCGAGGGCGGTCGCCGACAGCCTCTCCCGCAGCCTGGGCTTTCCCTACCAGGTGGACGACTGGCAGAACCAGAACCAGAGCCTCTTCTCCGCGCTCAAGCTGGAGAAGCTGGCGATGACGATCATCCTCCTGCTCATCGTCCTGGTGGCGTCCTTCAACATCGTCTCCACCCTGGTGATGCTGGTGGCGGAGAAGACCCGGGAGATCGGCATCCTCCGCTCCATGGGCCTCACCTCCGGGGGCATCGTGCGGGTCTTCCTCTACCAGGGGGCCGCCATCGGCGTCGTGGGCACCATCGTGGGGCTGCTCCTCGGCGGCGGCGTGGCGTGGCTCCTCCAGCGGTACCCGTACACGCTGCCCGGGGACGTCTATTTCGTCGACCAGCTGCCGGTGCTGGTGGATCCGGTGGACGTGACGCTGATCGCCGTGGCGTCGGTCCTCATCTCCTTCCTGGCCACGATCTATCCGGCCCGGCAGGCCGGCTCGCTCACGCCGGTGGAGGCCATCCGCCATGAGTGAGCGGCCCGACGGCGCGGCCGGAGAGACCGTCGTGGTGGCCCGGGACCTCCAGCGCACCTTCGAGGGGACCGAGGAGCGGGAGATCCGCGTGCTCCGGGGGCTGAACCTGGAGCTCCGGGCCGGCGAGTCCCTGGCCATCGTCGGGCCCAGCGGCTCCGGGAAGTCGACGCTCCTCCACCTGCTGGGCGGCCTGGACCGGCCCACCGGAGGATCGGTGGAGCTCTACGGTCGTCCCCTGGAGGGGCTGGACGACGACGAGCTGGCCCGGCACCGGAACCGGATCGTGGGCTTCGTCTTCCAGTTCCATCACCTGCTTCGGGACTTCACGGCGCGGGAGAACGTCATGATTCCCCAGCTCGTGGCCGGCGTCCCCCGGGACCGGGCCCGCGGTCGGGCCGACGAGCTGCTGGAGCAGGTCCGGCTCTCGAACCGCGCCGGCCACCGCCCGAACCGCCTCTCCGGCGGTGAGCAGCAGCGGGTGGCCGTGGCCCGGGCCCTGGCCAACGAACCGCCCCTGGTCCTGGCCGACGAGCCCTCGGGGAACCTGGACTTCGAGGCCAGCGCCCGCCTGCACGACATGCTCTTCGAGCTCGTGGATCGGCACGAGACCGCCATGGTGGTGGTGACCCACAACCAGACGCTCGCCTCCCGGGCCGACCGGATCCTGGAGCTCGACGAGGGTACCCTCCGCGACGTGACGGGGGAGCTCGAGGCCTGACCGGGGGAGCGGCCGGTACCCGGCCGGGTCCCCGGGCGCGGCGGTGCACAGCGGGACCCGGAGCACGGTTTGCACGTATTAGGGACACGGTCGTGGCGCCCGATCGTCGGGGCCCCGAGACGGGCCCCCGGCGGGGCGGCCGGCCACCGAGACGGAGCGAGGGGCCACGAGCGGCCGAGAGCCGAGCGTAGCGTCTTCCAGCCAGCGATTGGAGCTGCGATGACCTGCGAGAACTGCGGGGAGCGAGAGGCGGAGATCCACCTGACGCAGATCGTCGACGACGAGATGACCACCGTGCACCTGTGCAGCAGGTGCGCGGAGGAGCAGGGATACGCCGAGAGCTCGGAGCCCGCCGCCGAGGTCACGTCCGGCGAGGGGGAGAACGTGCCCCTCACCGACTTCCTCGCGCAGATGGGGAAGGGCGGGGGAGAGGAGTCGATGCTCCCGGCGCCGTCGGAGCCGTGCCCCTACTGCGGCACCACGATCGAGGACTTCCGCAAGACGGGACGTCTCGGGTGTCCCCAGTGCTATCCGCACTACGAGGCCCAGCTCCGACCGCTCCTGCGTCGGCTGCACGGCTCGACGCAGCACGTCGGCAAGCTCTACGTGGGGAGCGACTCCGAGGAGGAGGACCGCCACACGCGTCTGTCGGCGCTCCGGCGGAAGCTGGATCGGGCCGTGGAGACCGAGGACTTCGAGAAGGCCGCCGAGCTCAGGGACCGCATCGAGGAGATGGAGGGAGAGCCGGAGACGGAGCCCGTGGAATGACGACCGCCGAACGCGACCTCGGAACCGAAGGACTGGAGTGGCTCGCCGGCGAGGGGCGGGAGCACGAGATCGTGCTCTCCACCCGCGTGCGCCTGGCGCGCAACATCCAGGGCATGCCCTTCTCGAGCCGGGCGGGCACGGACGAGCGCCAGCGCGTTCTGGAGCGCGTCCGGGGCTCCCTGTCCGACGTGGAGAACCTGCCGGATCCGGCGCTGTGGCGCATGGACGGGCTGGAGCCCGTGGACCGCCGGGTGCTCCTGGAGCGTCATCTGGTGAGCCGCGACGTGGCGGGCCCCGACGAGGGCGAGGCTCCTCCGGCGGCGGCCCTGGTGCTGGGGGGCGAGGGGAGGAGCGGCGTCACGCGCGGACTGCTGGTGAACGAGGAGGACCACCTCCGGCTCCAGACGCTCGTGAGCGGCCTCCAGCTCGAGTCCGCGTGGGAGGAGGTGGACGCCCTGGACGACGAGGTGGGCGACCGGCTGCCCTACGCCTTCCACCACGAGTTCGGGTACCTGACCAGCTGCCCCACGAACGTGGGCACGGGGCTGCGGGCGTCGGTGCTGATCCACCTCCCGGGGCTCGTCCTCACCAAGGAGATCAACAAGGTCCTGCAGGGCATGTCCCAGGTCGGGATCACCTACCGGGGGCTCTTCGGCGAGGGCTCGGAGGTGGTGGGCAACTTCTTCCAGATCTCCAACCAGACTACGCTGGGGAAGAGCGAGTCCGACCTCATCGATCACCTGGGTAAGATCGTCGACCAGGTCATCGAGTACGAACAGCGGGCCCGGGGCGTCCTGCTCAAGGAGGCGCCGGGCGTGATGGAGGACAAGGTGTGGCGAGCGTACGGCATTCTCCGCCACGCCCGCAGCCTCTCGTTCGACGAGATGATGAACCTGCTCTCCGGTGTGAGGCTGGGGCTTACGCTGAAACTTCTGCCAACACCCCGGGTATTGACGCTGAACAAAATCATGGTCCTCGGGCGGACCGCTCATCTCGAGCGGGAGGCCGGTCGAAGCCTGGACGAGGGCGACGCCGACGAGCGGCGGGCCGCCTTCGTTCGGGAACTACTCGCCGCCGACGAGGACCGGGCCGCGGCCGCCGAACCCGACTCCCCCCCGGAGTCGGACGGGCGGGACGACGCGAGCCCGGTCGCCGGGGACTCCGACGATTCCGACGACGAGCAGTGACGTCCACATTCGGTTCGCTCTCGAGCACGGCCACCCGCGGAGGACGATGAATTACAACTTCACGGATCGAGTCCGGAAAGTCCTCGCCATGGCGCGCGAGGAGGCGATCCGCCTCCAGCACGACTACGTGGGGACGGAGCACATCCTCCTGGGACTGATCCGTGAGGGCGAAGGCGTGGCCGCAGCCGTCCTCACCAACCTCTCCACGGACCTCGAGGAGCTGCACGAGCTCGTCGAGGAGAACGTGAAGCGCGGGCAGTCGTCGGCCACCGTGGGAGAGCTGCCCTATACGTCGCGCGCGAAGAAGGTCCTGGAGTACGCCATGGCGGAGGCCCGCGAGCTGAATCACAGCTACGTGGGTACGGAGCACCTCCTGCTGGGTCTGCTCCGGGAAGAGAAGGGTCTCGCCTCGAAGGTCCTGGACGAGCTGGGCATCGGTCTGGACGACGCCCGCTCAGAAACCCTGAAGCTGCTGGGAACCGATATGCCGAGTTCCGGCCCCTCATCCTCCTCCGGGGCTTCCTCCGGCTCTTCCGGAGCGGGAGGCGGCTCCTCGAAGGGGGAGAAGAAGTCGAAGACACCCGCCCTCGATCATTTCTGCCGGGACCTCACGGACCTGGCCAGGAACGACGAGCTCGATCCGACCATCGGACGGGAGGACGAGATCGAGCGCGTCATGGAGGTCCTCTCCCGGCGGAAAAAGAACAATCCGGTCCTCATCGGCGAGGCCGGCGTCGGGAAGACGGCCATCGTCGAGGGACTCGCCCAGGAGATCGTCGAGGGCGAGGTACCGGACAGCCTGCAGGACCACCGGCTCCTGGCCCTGGACATGGCGGCGGTGATCGCCGGCACCAAGTACCGCGGCCAGTTCGAGGAGCGCCTGAAGGCCATCGTCAACGAGATCTCGCAGAACGAAGAGGTCATCCTCTTCATCGACGAGATGCACACGCTGGTGGGCGCCGGCGCGGCGGAGGGGGCCATCGACGCCTCCAACATGCTGAAGCCGGCGCTGGCCCGCGGCGAGCTCCAGGCCATCGGCGCCTGCACGCTGAGCGAGTACCGGAAGTACGTGGAGAAGGACGGCGCCCTGGAGCGCCGCTTCCAGACCGTCATCGTGGACGCGCCCTCCGTGGAGGAGAGCGTCGAGATCCTCAAGGGGCTCCGCAAGCACTACGAGGAGCACCACAAGGTCGAGATCCCGGACGAGTCGCTGGAGGCGGCGGTGAAGCTGTCGGAGCGCTACATCACCGACCGCTTCCTGCCGGACAAGGCCATCGACGTCATCGACGAGGCCGGCGCCCGGGCCCAGCTCGGCGCGCAGGTGCCGCCGCCCGAGGTCCAGGAGCTGAAGGAGCGCCTGGAGGAGCTCGGCGAGGAAAAGGACGAGGCGATTCGCGACCAGGACTTCGAGCGGGCCGCCTCCCTCCGGGACGAGGAGCGTGAGGTCCAGGAGGAGATCGAGCGGCGCCGCGAGGAGTGGGAGAAGGAGCGGGAGGAGCACCGCCCCGTGGTGTCCGAGGAGGACATCTCCTTCATCGTTTCCCGCTGGACGGGCATCCCGGTGACGCGGCTGCAGGAGGGCGAGACCGAGCGCCTGCTGCAGATGGAGGAGGCGCTGCACGAGCGCGTCGTGGGCCAGGACGAGGCCATCGACGCCGTGAGCCGCGCCATCCGCCGCAGCCGGGCGGGCCTGAAGGATCCCAACCGCCCCATCGGGAGCTTCATCTTCTCCGGGCCCACCGGGGTCGGGAAGACCGAGGTCGCGCGGTCGCTGGCGGAGTTCCTCTTCGCCGACGAGCAGGCGATGATCCGCGTCGACATGTCGGAGTACATGGAGAAGTTCTCGGTGAGCCGGCTCATCGGAGCACCTCCGGGCTACGTGGGCTACGAGGAGAGCGGCGTGCTGACGAAGGAGGTGCGCCGCCGGCCGTACAGCGTGATCCTCCTGGACGAGATCGAGAAGGCCCACCCCGAGGTGTTCAACATCCTGCTCCAGGTGCTCGACGAGGGACACCTGACGGACAACTACGGCCGGACCGTGGACTTCAAGAACACGGTCATCATCATGACCTCCAACGTGGGAGCCCGGGAGATCGTCTCCGGGACCACCGTCGGCTTCGACTCCGGCGAGGGCATGGACTACGACGAGATCCAGGACCGGGTCGGGGACGAGATCGAGAAGACCTTCCAGCCGGAGTTCCTGAACCGGCTGGACGACGTCATCGTCTTCCACCCGCTCACCAAGGAACAGCTGGGCGAGATCGTCCACATCCTGCTGGACGACGTGAAGGAGCGCCTGGCCGAGGAGGAGCTGACGATCGAGCTGACCGACGACGCCGTCGACCTCCTGGTGGAGGAGGGCTACGACGAGAAGTACGGAGCCAGGCCGCTCAAGCGGACGATCCAGCGGTACGTCGAGGATCCGCTCTCCGAGAAGATCCTGATGGCCGAATTCGCCCCGGGCGACGAGATCGTGGCCGATCTCGCCGCCGAGGGCGACTCCCTCGCCTTCAGAGTGGCGTCGAAGACCTCGGCAGCGTGAGCCGGCGGCACCTTACCCGGACGGTCGGGCTGGCGCTGGCGCTGCTCCTCCTGGGCGCCGCCGGGGCCCGGGCACAGCAGGGAGAGGGACAGCAGCTGAGCCTCGCGGTGGACAGCATCGCCGTGGTGGGCAACCAGCGGCTGTCCGACGCCGAGGTCGTGGAGCGGACCCAGCTGCAGTCCGGAACCACGATCCGCTACCCGGACATCCAGGCGGCCATCCACAGCCTCTTCGCCACCGGAGACTTCGCGGACGTCCGTGCCCGCGTCAGCCGGGGGGAGCCGGTGATCCTCTACCTCGAGGTGGAGGAGCGCCCCTACGTCTTCGAGTACGAGTTCCGGGGTCTGGAGCACGTGAGCTCCTCCACGGTCCGGGACACGGCGGGCCTGCCCGCCGAGGGCCCCCTGCGCCCGGCGGCCATCCGCAGGGCGATCTCCACCATCCAGGACCGCCTGGCGGCGGAGGGCTTCCCCCGGGCGAGCGTGGACACGAGCCTCGCCCCCATGGGCGGTGACCTGCCCGGCTACCGCTTCGTCCTGGACGTGGACGAGGGACCGCGGCTGGGCGTGGCGGAGATCCGGTTCGAGGGCAACGAGGCGTTCACCGACGCCCGGCTCCGGGGAGCCCTCAGCACCGGCGAGGAAGGCTTCTTCTGGTTCAACTCCGGCGGCTTCCGGCAGGACCAGTTCGAGGAGGACCTGACCCGAAATCTGCCGGACTTCTACGCCAGCCACGGCTACATCGACATGGCCGTGGTCGACGACACCGTGATGGTGGATCCGGAGACGGGGAAGGGCATCGTCGAGATCGAGGTCCGGGAGGGACAGCGCTACCGCCTGTCTTCCTTCGACGTCGAGGGGAACAGCCGCTTCCCGGAGGCCGAGCTCCGCACCCTCTACGCCCCGGCGACGGAGCTGGAGGACGGCGCCGTCCCGGACTCCGCCGCGCCGGCCTTCGACCAGGTGGGCTTCCAGTCCGCCGCGGACGAAGTGGCCAACATGTACCGGAACAACGGGTTCCTGCGGATCAACGTGGCCACGAACGTGGAGAAGGTGGCCCGTCCCGACACCGCCAGCGGCCCTCCCATGGTCCGGGCGACGTGGAGCATCCGGGAGGGCGAGCCCTCCTACATCCGCTCGGTGCGGATCGTGGGCAACACCAGGACCCACGACCGCATCATCCGGGACCGGCTCACGGTGGTGCCGGGCGACGTCTACTCCCAGCAGCGGCTGATCAACAGCATCCAGCGGGTCATGGGGATGGGCTTCTTCGAGCGCATCCCGCCGCAGGAGGCCGTGAGCATCCAGAACCGGGAGGACGGCGACGTCGACATCACCCTCCGGGTGCAGGAGAAGCAGACCGGCAACCTGAACTTCGGGATGTCGGCGGCGGCGATCAGTGGCCTGGCCGGGTTCATCGGCTACGAGCAGCCGAACCTCTTCGGTCAGGCCAAGAGCCTGAATTTCCGCTGGCTGTTCGGGAGCCGCACGAACGACATCAACATCTCGTACTCGGACCCCGCCGTCCTGGGCTCCGACTACTCCACGAACGTCAACCTGCGCCGCTCCCGGGACGAGTACCGGACCTTCAGCGTGGGCACCCGCCGCCAGACCGGCGGTTCGCTGGAGGTGGGGCGCCCGATCTTCGACCGCTGGACCCGGACCTTCGTCGGCTATTCGCTGTTCGAGGACAAGACCACGGACCTGGACCTGAGCGGAGCCCGGCGGAGCTTCCTCCAGACCGGAACCCGGAGCACGGGATCCTTCCGCCTGGTGCGCGACAGCCGGAACAGCAGCCGCTTCCCCACGCAGGGAAGCCGCAACATGCTCTCGTACCGCCACACGGGCGGTCCCCTGGGCGGCGACGGTGACTTCTCGAAGTTCCGGCTCGAGAGCGAGTGGTACGTGCCGGTGGCCCAGATCGGCGGCGGGCTCCAGAGCAACCCGATCCAGTTCGCCGCCAGCGTCTCCTTCCGCGGAGGCATGGTCGTCGGCGACAACCCGTTCTTCCGGGAGCGTTTCTTCCTGGGCGGCGTCCAGTTCGGGGAGCAGCTCCGGGGGTACGAGGAGGCCACGGTGACGCCGGAGGGGCACATCCCGCGGAACGCCGACTTCAGCCAGCTCCGTCGCGCCGGGGAGACGTTCTTCACCTCCACCGCGCAGTTCGGGGTGAGGCTGTCCTCCCAGCTCTACCTGAACACCTTCGTGGACGCGGGGAACATCTGGAGCCGCGCCGCGGCCTTCAATCCGACGGACCTTCTCACCGGCGCGGGGGTCGGAGCCAGCCTGGTGACGCCGTTCGGGCCGCTGGGCATCGACTACGCCTACGGCTTCGACAGGCGTGACGTGCTGGGTCGGCCCAACCCGGGCTGGAAGCTGCACTTCAAGTTCGGGCGCGTCTTCTGATCACGCCCCCCGGGCGACACGCTGACGAGACAGACACCGACGATTCACAGGGGAATGCATATGCGTTCGAAGAGCATCTTGGCGACGGCCCTACTCGTGGCGGCGGCTGCAGCACCGCTGTCCGCCCAGGAGCAGGGCACGGACCCGCGGATCGCCTACGTCAACAGCCAGGCCGTGATCCAGCAGGCACCGGGCGCTGACTCCGCCCAGAAGGCCTTCCAGCAGGAGGTCCAGCAGTACCGACAGCAGGCCAAGTCGCTCACGGCCGAGCTGGACTCCCTCCGCCAGCAGTTCCAGCAGCAGCAGGGCATGCTGAGCGAGCAGGCGCGACAGAAGCGGCAGCAGGAGCTCCTGCAGCGGCAGAAGCAGGTGCAGAGCCGCGTGTCGAAGATCGAGCAGAAGCTACAGCAGCGTCAGCAGCAGCTGATGCAGCCGATCCTGAACCGCGTCCAGAAGGTGATCGAGGATATTCGCGCGGAGCGGGGCTACGACATGATCTTCGACGTCTCCGGGTCCGGCGTGGTGGCCGCCAATCCGGACCTGAACATCACCGAGGACGTCATCGCCCGCCTCGAGCAGATGGCGTCCGGGGGCGGGGGCGCGCCCGGCGGAACGGGCGGCCGCTGACCCGTCGCGTCCGCCGTCCGGCGGTCGCCGGCCGCCGGGCCCCGGCTCCCGACTCCAACCCCGGACCGCGTCCGCGGTCGGGGATCTCCGTCGACATCCGATGACCGCCCTCACGGCCCGCGAGCTGGCGGACCGCCTCTCCGGCGAGCTGGAGGGGGACGGAGCCCGCCGCGTCGACGGCGTCGCCCCCGCCGGCTCCGCGGGCCCCGGCGACCTCACCTACGCCTCCACCCGCCGCTACCTGGAAGCCCTCCGCGAGAGCGGGCGTCCGGGGGTGGTCCTCCTCCCCCCGGAGGTTTCCCACGAGGCCGGTGATGCGGCCGTCATCCGGGTCCCGGACCCGGAGCGTGCCTTCGCCGCGGCCGTCCGGCTCCTGCTTCCCGAGTCCGGATCCGAGCCGGGCGTCCACCCGGCGGCCCGCGTTTCCGACGGGGCGGAGCTCGGGGAGGACGTGGCCGTGGCTCCCTTCGCGGTGGTGGAGTCCGGCGCACACGTCGGCCGGGGGAGCCGGATCGGCGGGCACGCGCTGGTGGAGTCCGGTGCCGAGATCGGCGCAGACTGCAGCGTCGGCCACGGGTGCACGGTGCACGGCTGCGCCACGCTGGGCGACCGGGTGGTGCTCCGGCCGGGCGTGCGGGTGGGCGCCGAGGGCTACGGGTACGTGGAAGACGAGGAGGGGCTCCCTGCGCGGATGCCCCACGTCGGCGGATGCGTGATCGGCGACGACGTGGAGATCGGCGCCAACTCCACGGTGGACCGCGGCTCCCTGGAGGACACGGTCATCGGGGCCCACACGAAGATCGACAACCTGGTCCACGTGGGCCACAATGTGCACGTGGGCCGGGGATGCATGATCGTGGCACAGGTGGGAATCGCCGGCAGCGCCCGCGTCGGGGACGGCGTGGAGGTCGGCGGACAGGCGGGCATCTCGGGCCACCTGGAGATCGGGGACGGGGCCCGGATCGCCGCCCAGGCCGGCGTCATCGGCGACGTGCCCGCGGGCGAGGAGTACTCGGGCTATCCCGCCCGTCCGCACCGGCAGGCGCTCCGGGCCAGCGCGGCACAGCTGCGCCTCCCGGAGCTCCTGGAGACGGTGCGGCGGCTGAAAGAGCGGATCGAGGTCCTCGAGGCGGAGGAGGAGACGTGACCGGAGACGCGGGGTCGGAGGGCAGCGAGGCGGCCGAGGGGACGCTGGAGGCCGCCGTCGCCCGGGAGGGGACGGGGCTGCACACGGGACGGGAGGTGAGCGCCCGCCTGCTTCCCGAGGAACCGGGCCGCGGGGTGCGGTTCCGGCGCACGGACCTGGAGGGGGAGCCGGAGGTGCGCGCCGAGGTGGACGCGGTGACCTCGGCCGACTGGGAGACCGTCCTGGAATCCGACGGGGCGCGGGTCGGAGCTCCGGAGCACCTCCTGGCCGCTCTTCTCGCCGCCGGCGTGGACAACGCCACGGTGGAGCTCGACGGGCCGGAGCCCCCGGCGCTGGACGGGAGCGCCGCGCCGTGGTGCGAGGCCGTGGAGGAGGCCGGCGTGCGCCGGCAGGAGGCCGAGGCACCGGTCTTCGCCCCGGAGGAGGCGTTCACGGTGGAGGAGGGGGCGTCCCGCTACACGGTGACGCCGTCCGGGCGTCTCCGCGTCTCGGCCGAGATCGACTTCGACCACCCGGCCATCGGGCGACAGTTCGCCTCCGGCGAGGTGACGGGGGGCGACTTCTGCCGGGAGACGGCGCCGGCCCGGACCTTCGGGCTGCAGTCCTGGCACGAGGAGCTCCTGGAGCGCGACCTGGCGCGGGGGGCGTCCCATGAGAACACCCTGGTGCTGGACGACGAGGGGCTCGCCGGGGACGCCCCCGAGCTCCGCTTTCCCGACGAGTTCGTCCGGCACAAGATCGTGGACCTGGTGGGGGACCTGGCCCTGCTCGGCACCCGCCTCCGGGCCCACGTGATGGCGGAGCGGCCCGGCCATGCGGGAAACGTGGCGCTGGTCCGCGAGCTGGCCCGTCGGCAGCGGGCGGCGGAGCGCGGAGGGCCGGTGCTGGACGTGGACGAGATCCTGAACTATCTGCCACACCGGTATCCGTTCCTGCTGGTGGACCGGATCGTGGAGTTCGAGCCCGGCGAGCGGATCACCGGGCTCAAGAACGTCACCATCAACGAGCCCTTCTTTCAGGGGCATTTCCCGGGACATCCGATCATGCCGGGCGTCCTGATCGTGGAGGCCATGGCGCAGGTGGGCGGATTGCTCCTGATGGACGAGTTCGAGGATCCCGAGGACAAGCTGGTCTTCTTCATGTCGATGAGTGACGTGAAGTTTCGCCGCCCCGTCCGTCCCGGCGATCAGCTGCGATTCGAAGTGGAGATGGTGCACTTCCGCGGTCGGGTGTGCCGCGTCCGTGGCGTGGGGCGGGTCGACGGAGAGACGGCGGCGGAGGCGACCATGACGGCGCAGGTGTCGGATCGGTGACGTCTCCGCCCGTGGAGTGGGGGGACGAGCCGATCCACCCCACGGCCGTGATCCACGAGCAGGCCAGGGTGCCGGACTCGGCCCGGATCGGGCCCTACGCGGTGATCGGGCCCGACGTGGAGCTCGGAGAAGACGCGCACGTGGGCCCGCACGTCCTGATCGAGCGCGACACCCGGCTGGGGGCCGGCTGCCGGCTGGGGAAGGGGGCGGTGCTGGGCACCGATCCCCAGGACGAGAAGTACGGCGGCGAGTCGTCCCGGCTCGTGGTCGGGGCCGGGACCACGGTGCGGGAATACGCCACCCTGAACCGCGGCAGCACGGCCACGGGCGTGACCGAGGTGGGGGAGGAGTGTCTCATCATGACCTACGCCCACGTCGCCCATGACTGCCGCATCGGCGACCGGGTCGTCCTGGCCAACGCGGTGAACATGGGAGGGCACGTCGAGATCGGCGACTGGGCCATCGTCGGGGGCGTGACGGCCATCCATCAGTACGTCCGCGTCGGCGAGCATGCCTTCGTGGGGGGCGGGTCCCGCGTCTCCCAGGACGTGGCGCCGTACTGCACGGTGGCGGGCAATCCGCCGAGCGGGTACGGGGTGAACACCGTCGGCCTGGAGCGCAGGGACTTTCCCGAGGCGTCGGTCCGGGCGCTCCGGGAGGCGTACAGGCGTATCTTTCGGTCCAGCGACAGGGTGGCCCGGGCCCTGGACGAGATCGAGGACGGCGAGTGCACGCCGGAGGTGGCCGAGCTCGTCCGCTTCGTACGGGAGTCCGAGAGAGGGGTGACGCAGTGACCCCGGTGCGAACGGCCGTGGTGGGGGTGGGTCGCCTGGGGGCGGAGCACGCCCGTATCCTGTCCCTGCTCCCCGAGAGCCGGCTGGTGGGGGTTCACGACCGGCGTCCCTCGCGGGCCGAGGCGGTGGCGGAGAGCGTCGGCGGGGAAGCGCGCCCCTTCCGGCGGCTGGCGCCGCTCCTGGAGGAGGTCGAGGCCGTCGTGGTGGCGGTGCCCACCCGGTCCCACTTCGAGGTGGGACGTGCCGTTCTCGAGGCGGGATGTCACCTGCTCGTGGAGAAGCCGCTGGCGGCGTCCCTGGACCGGGCGCGGGAGCTGACCGACGCCGCCGAGAGCCGCGCCCTGTCCCTGTGCGTGGGACGGGTCGAGCGGTTCAACCCGGCGGTGCGGAACGGGAGGAGCTACGTGAGCGGCCCGCGGTTCATGATCGCCGAGCGGCTGTCGCCCTTTCGGCGGAGGGGTACCGACGTCGGGGTCGTCCTGGACCTGATGATCCACGACCTGGACCTGGTGCTCTCCATGGCGGAGACGCCGGTCCGGGACACGGAGGCCGTGGGCGTGTCGGTGCTGACGGACTCGGTGGACCTGGCCAACGCCCGCCTCGAGTTCGAGAACGGTGCGGTGGCGCAGGTCACCGCCAGTCGGGTATCGACGAACAGCGCCCGGCGGCTGCGGGTGTTCCAGGAGAGCGGACAGCTGAGCCTCGACCTGGCCTCCGGCGAGGGGGAGTTCCTGCGTCGCAGCGCGCCGGGGGTCCCGGTGGAAGAGGACGCCGGAATCCGGGAGGTGGCGGAGCGGGAGGCCATCGGCGGCGACGGCCGGGAGCCGCTCCGCCTGGAGGTCGAGGGGTTCCTGCGGGAGGTCCGTGGGGACGGGGGCGAGGCCCTGACGGCCCGCGACGCGCTCCCGGCCCTGGAGCTGGCGCTCCGGATCACGAGGGAAATCGAGGAGACGAGCCATGTCCCTGCTTGACGAGCGTGAGCGACGGAAGAAGCTGGGTGCCGACAAGAAGAGCGGCCCGAGGACGCTGACCCTCCTGGCCCTCCTCGCCCTGGTCTTCGCGCTCATGTGGATCCTGGACAGTGTCGTCTGACCCGACCGTCTTCATCTCCGCCGGGGAACCGTCCGGCGACCTCTACGGCGGCCGCCTGGCCGCCGAGCTCCGCCGACGTCTGCCGGGAGCGAAGCTCCTGGGGCTGGGGGGAGCGACGATGGAGGCGGCGGGCGTGGAACGGCTGGCCGGCCTGGACCGGCTGGCGGTGATGGGAGTCGCCGAGCTGGCCGGCCACCTGCCCTTCTTCCTCCGACTGCGCCGTCGGGTGCGGGAGACCGTGGCGCGGGAGGGCGTCGACCTCCTGGTGGCGGTGGACTATCCCGGATTCAACCTGCCCCTGGTCCGGTTCGCCTCCAGGCGGGGGGCGGCCGTGCTCTACTATGCGCCCCCGCAGGTCTGGGCCTGGCGCCGCGGCCGGGCCCGGCGCGTGGCGGATCGAGCGGACGTCGTGTGCACGGTGCTTCCCTTCGCGGCGGAGCCGTTCGCCCGGGCCGGGGCGGAGGTCGAGTTCGTGGGCCACCCGCTCCTGGACGAGATGGAGGGCGAGCCGGAAGGCCGCGGCCGAGGCCGGCCGGGAGGGCAGGACGTCTCCGACGATCGCTCTCCGCTCCTGGGGCTCTTCCCGGGGTCGCGCGAGCAGGAGGTGCGCCGGCTCCTGCCCCGGATGGTCCGCGCCGCCGGCCGGCTGCAGGGGCGCCGGTCCGACCTGGAGGTGGCCGTGGCCCGGGCCCCGGAGGTGCCGGACCGGGCATACGCGCTCCCCGCGGGAGTCCCCGAGCTCCGGCCCCGACGCGTGGCGCGGGAGGCCACGGCGGCGCTGGCGGCGTCGGGAACCGTCACGCTGGAGCTCGCCATGCACGGGACTCCCATGGCCGTGGCCTACCGGATGCACCCCCTCACCTTCGCGCTGGCGCGTCGCCTGGTGAGCGTGGAGCACGTCTCGCTGGTGAACCTGGTGCACCGCTCCGGGCTCGTCCCGGAGCTGCTGCAGGAGCGGGCGACGCCGGAGCGGATGGCGGACGCGGTGGACCCTCTCCTCTCGCGGGGGCGGGAGCGCCGGCGCGTCCTGGAGGGCCTGGCCGAGGTGCGCGGCCGCCTGGGTCGCCGGGGAGTGGCGAGTCGGGTGGCCGATCGCTGCGTGGGCCTGCTGGACCGGGGGCGCCGGGCCGCGTGACCCCGGCCCCCACGCGGAGGGACCTCCGGCCGGCGGTGGAGCGCCGGATGCGGGAGGCCTGGAGGGGGGTCCCCTCCTCGTGGCTCCGGGCGGCCGGCGCCGTGTTCGGCCTGGGCGCCGGCCTCCGGACACTGGCCC
>CANPVF010000159.1 GCA_947581645.1 Candidatus Caribbeanibacter nitroreducens
GCCGTCGTGGCCCGTCAGCGGGCCCTGTGTTGCTGGTCGGCCCGGCAGGTCGTAGGTTGACGGTCGCTCGATACGTGCAGGCGGGCGCGAAGCCTCCCGTCGACGTCCGGCGCTCCCGTTGGGCGCCGGTGACATCGCTCCGGAGCTCGCGAGGCCGAGACCCGTGGAGCCGCGCGGCGCGACTCGACGCCGCGACTTCTTTTCTTTCTCCGTCGGTCGCAGCTGGCACGGGTTCCTGGCCCTCACCTCGAATCCACGAGCCCCATCAGGAAGGCGTTGTCCCCCGAGCCGGAGACCGGCACCGAGCATACGGAGGAGCTCGAGCGGAAGCTTCGCGAGCTCCGAAACCTGGAGACGGCCAAGAGCCAGTTCCTGGCCACCGTCTCCCACGAGCTCCGGACCCCGCTGACCGCGATCCGCACCTACGCCGAGGCCCTCGGCGACGAGGTGCTCGGCGATCTCAACGAGCGCCAGTCCGACGCGGTCAGCTCGATCCGCTCCGCCACCGACCAGCTCCTGGACATGGTGGAGGAGATCCTCGCCTACTCCCGGAGCGGCGGACAGGAGGTCGACCTCAGGCCCGAGGAGTTCGAGGCCGACGACCTGGTGGAGCAGGCGCGCGCCACGCACGAGTCCCTGTTCATGAGCAAGGACATCGACCTGAGGGTGGACGTGGCGGACGGCACGCCGACGCTCTTCGCCGACCGGTCCAAGACCGCACACGCCCTGGGCAACCTCGTGAGCAACGCCATCGACTTCACCCCCGAGGGCGGGCGCATCGACATCCGGGTCGGCCCCGCGAACGGAGGGCGAGGCTGGGCACGCATCGAGGTAGAGGACACCGGCCGGGGCATCGAGGACGAGGTGCAGTCGGAGATCTTCCGGGAATTCGTCCACGCCGACGAGGGTCAGGAGCGCGAGCTCGGCGGGACCGGGCTGGGTCTGTACATCGCCCGCCGCTTCGTGGAGCTGCACGGCGGCGAGATCGGCGTGGAGAGCACCGTGGGCCGCGGAAGCCGCTTCCACTTCACCCTGCCCACGGTCCACAACGAGCCGTTCCGGAGCGGCCAGGCGGCCCCCTCGGACGCCGCGTCCGACGGGGACCGGTAGGAGTGGTCCGGACGGCCGCGTCCCCTCCGTCGTGACCGCGCCGCCCGCCGGCGGCACTCCCTCCGGGCCGCGCCGTGTCCTCCTGGTCGAGGACGACGCCTCGCTGATCGACGCCTACCGGATGGTGCTGGAGCCCCGCGGGCTGGAGGTCGTGGGCGCGAACACGGCCAGCGAGGCCCTGGCCCGTCTCGAGGAGGCCCGACCGAAGGCCATCGTGGCCGACCTCCGGCTTCCCGACGCTCACGGACCCGAGCTGCTCCTGGCCCTGCGGAAGGCCGCCCCCGAGATCCCGCTCCTCGTGCTCACCGGCCGGGAGCCGGACCGCGCCCGGGACGCCGGGGACGAGATCGACGTGGCCGGCTACATGACGAAGCCGGTGAGCGGCGCCGAGCTGGCGGAGCGGATCGAGGAGCTGCTCAGATCCTCTCCAGGATGAACTCCGGGGTGAACTTGGCGGCCCACCCGGCGAGCACGGTGAACTGGCCGCTCAGCAGGAGGAGCCCCACCAGGATCAGCAGCGCCCCGCTGGCCCACTCCACGTAGCGGACGTACTTCTTGAGTCGATCGAACGCGTCCAGGAACTGCGTCAGGGCCACCGCGCTGAGCATGAAGGGAATGGCCAGTCCCGCGGAGTAGACGCCCAGCAGGCTCACCCCCTGCGCCAGCCCCTCCTGGGTGGCGGCCATGGTGAGGATGCCGCCCAGCACCGGCCCGATGCAGGGCGTCCACCCGGCGCCGAAGGCCACCCCCACCAGGACCGTCCCGACGTAGCCCACCGGCTTGCGCTGCATCTGGACCCGCTTCTCCCGGTTCAGCCAGTTCAGCGGCGTGATGCCCAGCAGGTGCAGGCCGAAGAAGATGACCAGCAGCCCCCCGATACGGGCGATCCACTGCTGGTAGTCACGGAAGAGCTGGCCCACGTAGCTGGCCGAGGCTCCCAGGGCCATGAAGACCAGGCTGAACCCGGCCACGAAGAGGAAGGAGTGGAGGAGGGCCGTCCGCCGGACCTCCGTCGATCCCGACTCCAGCTCCTCCATGCCCATGCCCGTGACGAACGAGAGATAGGAGGGGACCAGGGGCAGGACGCAGGGGGAGAGGAACGAGAGCATGCCCCCCAGGAACGCCACGGCGATGCCGACGCTGGCGCCCTCCATCACTCTACGGCCTTCGGTTCGATCATTTCGGGGGTACGGGGGCGGGCCCGGTCGGGCGCCGCCGATTCGTCAGGAGGGACGGGTCAGTGGCGGCAGTCCGGGCAGCGACCCAGGAGCTCGAGCCGGTAGTCCAGGACCTCGAATTCCGTCTTGCTCCGCACCGAGTCCAGCCAGTCCGTCACGTGGGACTCGTCCACGTCCCGGACCTTGCCGCACGACGTGCACCGGACGTGGTCGTGGTCGTCGGTCCGGCCGTCGTAGCGGGCGGGCCCCTCGCCGTAGGTGAGCTTCCGGGCCACGTCACAGCTCACGAAGGCCTCGAGCGCCTTGTAGACCGTGGCCAGGCTGATGTCGGGAATCTCCTCCCGCACCGCCGTGAAGATCTCGTCGGCGGTGGGATGAGTCTTCGTGCTCCCGAGCACCCGGTAGACGGCGGCTCGCTGCGCCGTGAAGCGGTGTCCCCCGCTCTCCAGCGCCTGGCGGAGCTCGTCCTCGGAGGCTGTGGGCGCGGTCTCTGGCATGAGCCTGATGGTTGGAGCCGGGCCGGGGTCAGCCGGCCGTTCGTTCGCACCTCGTACGGGCGCCTGGTCGACCTATCGATACGTGGAATTGAAGCTAATGATCCCGGTCGACCCGTTCAATTTGCGGCTTCAGTTCACCGCCGCGCCGGCGTGATCCGGTGTCCCGGCGCCGTTCGTCCGGGCGTCGCCGTTGCCGGCCTCCACATTGGCCGCCCCGTCCCCGTTGGCGGCCACGGGCCCGAGGAGCTCGATCCATCGCTCGCGGGAGCCGTCCAGCTCCACGTGGACCGGCACCCGGTCGTCACCGAGGCGGCGCCGGAAGCGCTGGACCAGGCCGGGGAGCCGGCCGGCCGGGATCTCCCCGTGCTCGGTGATGCGCTGCTCCGGAACGTCCCCGGAGGAGGCGTCGCCGTCGCCGTTCCGGCGGTTGGCCATCTCCCGGTCCCGCTCCCGGGTGTATCCGTCCGGTCCCGGAAGCTCCCTCCGCTCCTCCTGCGACGGGGGGACACGGGCGCTGTACAGTCGCCGCGTGCCGTTGTCACCGAAGCGCGTGAAGAGGACGAACTCCCGGGAACCCTCCGGCTCCTCCAGCGGGGGGAAGACCCACAGCTCCCCGATCTCGGTGGGCGGAATCACGCCCTCCAGCTCCAGGAGCCGTCGGCCGACTTCTTCGGTCAGCCGCTCGTGCCCGTGCTCCGCGGTACCGTCCATGTGGTGCACCTCGCCTGTGTTGACGTGTGTCGCTCTCGTCGTGGGAACACCACTCCGCCGGACGGGCGGCGTACGAGCCGTGCGGAGCATGGGTGGGGACGCCCAAAGATACGCCGAAGCGCCCGGCGGATTCAAGATCTACCGCGGTAGACACATGTGGCACCGGAGGGAGCGGAGACCCCGCTCCCTCACAGCGTGTCCGAGCCCACCACCGCCCGCACCTCGGCGAGCACGGCGTCCAGGGCCTCGTTCATGGGCAGATTCACCAGCGCCCCCGCCGCCTTGTCGTGGCCCCCGCCCTGGAACGCCTTGGCCAGCTTCGAGACGTCCGTCTCGCCGTTCGAGCGGAAGGAGACCTTGGTGCGCCCGTCGGGGAGCTCCCGGAAGAGCATGGCCACCTCGACGCCCTCCAGGCGGCGGGCGTACTCCACCAGCCCCTCCCGGTCCTCGGTGTCGGCACCCGTCTCCTGCATGTCTTCCTGGGTGATGACGATCCACGCCACGGGAAGATCGGGATCGCGCTGCAGGGTGCCCAGCGCCCGCTGCAGGAGCTCGACCCTGGACATCGTCATCCGTCCGAAGAGCCGGCGGTACATCTCCGTGGGGTCCACGCCGCACTCCAGGAGCCGGGCGGCGATCTCGTGGGTGCGCGGCGTGGTGTTCGAGAAGCGGAAGGACCCGGTGTCGCTGACCAGCGCCACGTAGAGCGGACGCGCCTCGGCCAGCTCCAGCTCGCCCCCTTCCAGGGTGATCAGGTCGTAGATCAGCTCGCCCGTGGCGCACGCCGTGGGATCCCGCACCGCCACGTCGCCGATGGCCTCCGGGTCCGGCGGATGATGGTCGATCACCACCATACGCTTGCGGCGCAGGTCGTCCCACAGGTCTCCGAGACGGGTGCGCTCGGAGGTGTCCAGGACCACCGACAGGTCGGCGTTCTCGATGGCCCTGCGGCCCTCGGTCCACGGGTCCGGGACGGGAACGCCCTCGGGGAGGAGGAAGCTGAAGTTGTCCGGGATGCGGCTGGCGTTGACGATCCGGGCGCCGACGCCGTGCCGCCGGAGCCAGTGGGCCAGGGCGGCCTCGCTGCCGGCCCCGTCCCCGTCCGGATTCAGATGTGTGGAGAGTACGACCTCGGAGGAAGAGAGGAGGAGTTCCCGGATCTCGGCGAGCCGGGCGCGCGGGTCAGTCACCAGACCTCGGCTCCTCCCCGTCCGCCGTATCGTAGGCCACATCACCGCCCCGGAGGATCCTCCAGAAGCAGTACACCATGAGGACGGTGACGGAGACCATGCTCACCAGCATGAAGGTCATGGCGAAGGGGGTCAGCGAAGGCTCGTCCATGGTCTCCTCCCGTCGTGTCCCGTCAGTCTCGTTGCGTGTCCAGCTCCGTCGGCCGCGTGCGTTCCGCGCGGTCCGTCCGTCACGTCCGGGGTCATATCGCCCGGGGTCACATCGCTCCGCGCCCCGGAGCTACTGCCGGCGATCCCAGGCCTTCTTGATCAGGTAGCACGCTCCGGCCGCGATGCCCAGGATGGTGATTCGGCTCGCCCAGCGGTAGGGCAGATTCTCCGGATCCGCCACGTCCTGCATGAGAAGCACGTCGATGGCCTGTGTGCCGCCCCACCAGAGCAGGATGACCGCAAGGAAGGCCGGCGTCACGTACTTCATCACCGGCTTGTAGATCTCCGGCACCTGCAGGTCGGCCCCCTTGTGCATCCAGTCCCAGCCCCGGTCCAGGCCGAAGATGTAGACGAACAGGAAGACCTCGATCGTGGCCAGGGCCACCAGGCCGAAGGTGCCGGCCCAGTAGTCCCACTCGTTCATGAAGCCGAACTGGTAGAACACCACGTGGGCCAGGCCCAGGGTGAAGGCCACCGCCATGATCGAGTAGGAGGCCTTCTTTCGCTCCCAGTCGAACTCCTCCTGCAGGAACGCCATGGAGGGCGTGGCCAGGGCCACGCAGGACGTCACGCCGCCCACGAAGAGCAGGAAGAACCAGAAGAAGCCGAAGATCTGCCCCCAGATCTCCGGTCCCGGCAGGCCCTGGAAGACCACCGCCATGGCCACGATGCCCAGGTCGTAGGTGCCGCCCTCGGCGATGCCCACCGCGCCCTGCACGCCGAAGAAGACCACCGCCGCCGTGATGGCGATGGTGCCGCCCAGGACGATCTCGGCGAACTCGTTGGTGGCCGCCGTCGAGAGGCCCGTGAGGGTGATGTCGTCCTTGGCGTCCAGGTAGGACGCATAGGCGTGCACGTGTCCCGCGCCCAGGGAGAGCGTGAAGAACACCTGCCCCGCTGCCGCCAGCCACACCGATGGTTGGGACAGACTCGACCAGTTCGGGTCCCAGATGAAGTTGAGCCCCTGGGACGGCGTGGCCGCGGCCTCCGGCAGGGTCAGCACCCGGACCATGAGCACGATGGCGAAGAGGAACAGCATCGGCACGCCGATGAGGGCCAGCTTCTCGATACCCCCGCTGATTCCCCGGGACAGCACCCAGCCCAGGAAGAGCAGCGTGACCAGGAAGAACAGGAGCGCCAGCGCCGGGACGCCTCCCAGGGCCGGCGAGGCCTCGAAGATGTTCTGGAAGTTGTAGAGGAAGTCCCGCATCTGACCGATGTCGGCGAACCCGAAGTAGTCGCCGGTGATGCTGAAGACGCTGAACCCCAGCATCCAGGACACCACGTAGGTGTAGTAGATGAAGATGATCAGGGGGATGATCAGCCCCAGGACGCCCAGGTACTTCGCCCACGGCTTCTCCCGGTCCACCAGCGCGTCGAACATGCCGGGCAGGCTGCCGTGGCCCTTCGTGCCCCCGAAGCGCCCGATCGTCCACTCCATCCACATGAGGGGGATCCCCAGGAGGAGGAAGGAGACGAAGTACGGGATCATGAAGGTCCCGCCGCCGTTCTGGGCGGCCTGGACCGGGAAGCGGAGGAAGTTGCCCAGGCCGACCGCGTTCCCGGCCATGGCCAGGATCAGACCGATGCGTGTCGCCCAGTGCTCCTGGGAGTGGGTATCGGAGCTCAAGCGTCTCCTCCTCACTGTGTTCGGGACCCCGCGACCCGATGGCCGGGGAGGGAGTACGTGCGTCCAGACCCTGTATCCTCCGGGAGGACGGCGCGCGACGTGCCGTGCGCGGCCGACCCCTCACCAGCGAACGGGGCAGGGTACGTCCGGGTTCCGGGGCCGTCAAGGACGCTTGCACGGGCCGGACGCCTCGGCGAATCCGGCCGGATCGGGGGAACGCCGTACCGCCGGAGGGCGCCCCCGGGAACGGCGTCGCGTCAGCCCCGGATCGTGCCGAAGAGGCGGGCCAGGGTCGACCCCAGGTGGACGAGCCAGCTCGACTCGCGCCCCCTGATCTCCCCCTCTCGGGCCGACTCGAGGAACTCCGTCGGCCCATCGAAGGGGCGGAGACGCAGGCGCCCCCGCCCCACGGCCCGGAGGAGATGGGCGTCGCTCCCGGCCCCCAGGGGCAGGTCCCTGTCGGCGGCCCACCGCTCGGCGCGCCGGTGCGCCTCGTCGTCGTGGGTGCGGGCGTTGAAGCCCTCCACCAGGTCGACGCAGTCCACGCGGCTCTCCAGGAAGGACTCGGTGGTGCCCCGACGGGGATCGAAGGGGTGGGGCAGGTAGGTGACGCCCCCCTGCTCCCGGATGGCGTCCGCCGTCTCGCGGAAGGAGCGCCCCGGCGGGATGTGCTCCTCCAGGAAGAGGCCGATGAGCTCCGGGCCGTCCGAGGTGCGGACCTCCTCGCCGACGATCACCAGCTCGGGATCGATGTCGCGGGCGGCGAAGGCGCCCTCGATCCGGTCGTGGTCGGTGACCGCCAGCCGGTCGAGGCCCACCTCCCGGGCCCGGCCGACCAGCGCGCCCGGAGCCGTCAGGCAGTCCGGCGAGCGATCGGTGTGCGTGTGGAGATCCACGTCCCACCGGCCGTCGCCCGTCACGAGCCGCCGCTCCCCGCCGCCTCCGGAATCCGGCCCCACGCCCTGCGCGCCTTCTCCTCCAGCTCCTCCAGGCTGCCGTCGTTCTCGATGGCCAGGTCGGCTGCCGCGAGCTTGCGGTCGCCGGACCACTGCGCGCTCTCCATGGACGCGAAATGCGCCTCCGGGAGGTCACGCTCCTCCTGCACGCGCTCCAGGCGTCGGGCCCTGGGGGCGTCCACGGTGACCGTGACGTCGAAGCGATCCGCCAGGTCGTTCTCGAACAGGAGCGGCACCTCCACGACGGCCACCTCGACCCCCTCCTCCTCGGCCTCCCGGAGCTCCTGCTCCATGAGGCGGCGGATCTCGGGGTGGAGGAGCTTCTCGAGCTCCCGCCGCGCCGCCGGATCCCGGCTCACGATCTCACGCAGGGCGTCGCGGTCCAGGCCTCCGTCCTCGTCGGCGACGGCGGGGCCCCAGCGGTCCCGGATCTCCCGGAGCGCCGGCTGCCCCGGGGCCACCGCCTCCCGCGCCAGCCGGTCGGTGTCGATGCGCCGTGCCCCCCACTCCTCGAACAGCGCCGCCACGGTACTCTTGCCGGCCCCGAGAGTGCCGGTGAGGCCCACACGGATCACCCTTCCTCCCCCCCTCCCGGGATCACGGGCTCCAGGGCGCCCGGATCCACGCCCAGCGCGTCCAGGAAGTCCCGGAACAGGGAGCGCTGCACCCGGTCGACCTCGTCGTCGGTCAGGCTTCCCACGGGCACCTGGGCCCCGGCCAGGGCCCCGTGTCCACCGGCGGAGCCCCGGTCCCCGATGACCGCGCGGATCACGTCGCCGGCGTGCGTCGTGGGCTCGTAGCTGCGGGCCGAGAGCAGCAGGTCGTCGTGGTATCGCCCGGCGGCCAGCGTCCACTCCACGCCCTCCACGCGCATGAAGAGGTCGGCCAGCTCCGCCACCATGTCCGGATAGTCCATCTGACCCGCGGGCACGCAGACCACGCCGTCGGCCCGGCGGGCCTCCTCGAGGGCGTCGTGGATCGAGCTGTAGTAGCTGGCGGGCACCCGCGCGTGGCGGATGCGGGCGATGGCCGCGGGATCGGAGCGGGTGTACAGGTACATGCTGGCGTCCACGTCCGCCGGGACCGCCTCGCGACCCAGGTCCTGCGTCTCGCTCTGGATCCCGTAGAAGAGAGCGGTGGCCAGCCGGCGCCCGGGCTGGATCCCGGCCGCCCGCAGGTATTCGACGAGGATCGAGCAGCTGGCGCCGTACTCGGGCCGCACGTCGGCATAGCTGCAGGCGGTGGTCTCGGGGCGCACCGGGTGGTGGTCCAGCACGATGCTCACGATGCGCCCCTCCGGCAGGGAGTTGTTGCCGGTGCGGGGCTGGGTGTCGACCAGGGCGATGGGCAGCGTCGTGGGCAGCTCCTCCGGACGGACCCGGTCGAAGCGGACCCCGAGCTCGTCGATGAGCGCCCGGTTCTCGGCCCGGCCCACGATGCCGCCGAAGGCCAGGGTGGTCTCGACTCCCGCCTCCTCCTCCAGGAGCCGCGCCAGGGCCGCGGACGAGGCGATGGCGTCGGGATCCGGGTTGTCGTGCGTGAGGACCAGCACGCGGTCGGCGTCCTCCACGGCGCCCACCATCTGCGCCAGGCGCACGGTGTCCTCCACCGTCTCCCGGTCGGGAGAGTCGGCAGCCGCGTCCCCGGCGGGCCGGCCGGGAGCCTCGCCGGTCTGGTCCGGGTCCTCCTGCTCGCTCATCTCGCGTGCGGGGTCAGTCCGAGCAGTCGCCGTGCGGATACGGGTGCCCGCAGTTGGGACAGTGCCCACCCTTGCACCCCATGAGCCGCACCGGCAGCGGGACGCCGCAGCGGAGGCACGGCTCCGTCTCCTCCCCGCCCCCGCTCCCGGCGTCGGACAGGAGCTCCCGGGCCGCCGCCCTGCCGCCGGCCTTCCCCTCTGCCGTGCTCATCCCGCGTTCCCGAACGCGCCGGTGAGGAACGGATTCGAGCTCGCCTCCTTCTCCACGCTGGTCTTCGGGCCGTGGCCGGGGTACAGCGTCGTGTCGGAGGGCAGGGTGAGGATCTGCTCCTGGATGGAGCGGATCAGGGTCTCGCCGTCCCCGCCGGGCAGGTCCGTGCGGCCGATCGAGCCCGAGAAGACGCAGTCCCCGACGAAGGCCGCGCCGTCGGTGCACAGTGTCACGCCGCCGGGGGAGTGTCCCGGCGTGTGTCGCACCTGGAGCTCGATCCCCGCCAGCTCCAGCTGCTGGCCGTCCTCGAGGGGGTGATCGGGCTCCGGCATCGGCGGGATCCGGAGGCCGAAGCTGGCCCCCTGGTCCGGGGCTCGCCCGTACAGGTCCCGGTCGTCGGGATGGAGGTAGACGGGCGCTCCGGTCCGCTCGTGCAGCGCCGGCAACCCGGCGACGTGGTCCACGTGGGCGTGGGTCAGCAGGATGGCCGCCAGGTCGACGCCCCACTCCTCCAGGGTGCTCCGGATCCGCGGGTCGTCGTGTCCCGGGTCCACCACCAGGGCACGGCCGCTCTCCGGGCCCGGGTCCCCCTGGAGCCGGAGCAGATAGCAGTTCGACTCCATCGGGCCCACCGCGAGCCCACGGATCTCGAGTGTCTCGGCGCCCATTGGTCCCCACCTCTACTGGACCGCTCGTCGTGCTCTGGCCCGGCCGTCCTCGGATCGATTCCGGCCGCCTACAGAAAAAGGGCCCGCTCGGACGCGGACCCTGTCCTCCAGCGGTGTCGCGACGCCCCCGCGGCTCCCGGAGGCGGCGACTCAGACCTTGAACGAGGAGCCGCAGCCGCAGCTCCCCGTGGCGTTCGGGTTCTCGAAGGTGAACCCGGACGCCTGGAAGCTGCTCTTCCAGCCGATGACCGTGCCCTCCAGGTACTGGGCGCTGAACGGGTCCACGAAGAGCGTGATCCCCCGCCGCTTCACGACCAGGTCGTCCTCCTCGGAGGACTCCTCGATGTTGAGGCCGTACTCGAAGCCGGAGCATCCACCCGGCACCACGCTCACGCGAAGGCCCGCCACCTCGTCGGTGAGGTCCTCCTCGGTGAGGAACTCCCGCACCTTCTCGGCGGCCTGCTCGGTGAGCTGGATGTCGCACCCGGGGCTGTCGGTCTCTCGTTCCGCTACCTGGGCGTCACTCATGGCGGATCCCGTCCGTGCTGAATGTGTGTTCATGCCGATCGTAGAGCCCGCTCGCCCGCGCCTCAACCGGAGGCGCGAGTCGTCAGGAGGCCGTCGCCGGCGTCCTGCCCGTCTCCTCGGGGCTCATCTCGCCGCTCCGAACCTCCACCTGGGCCTCGAACTCGGGGCTGTCCTCGGCGGGCGGCCAGTGCGGCTCCTCGCCCTCGGCCTCCGCCTCGCGGAGCTCCTGCAGGTACTCCTCGGCGGCGAAGACCGCCGTCGTGGCGTCGCCCACGGCGGTGGTGATCTGCCGCACCAGCTGTGACCGGACGTCCCCGGCCACGAAGAGACCCGGCGTCGAGCTCCGCATGTGACTGTCGGTGATGATGTACCCGGCGTCGTCGTGCTCGGCGTGCTCGCCGACGATGCCG
Organism: Candidatus Caribbeanibacter nitroreducens; assembly: GCA_947581645.1. Classification (GTDB taxonomy): domain Bacteria; phylum Gemmatimonadota; class Gemmatimonadetes; order Palauibacterales; family Palauibacteraceae; genus Caribbeanibacter; species Caribbeanibacter nitroreducens. The sequence continues at coordinate 10,999 of CANPVF010000159.1, forward strand.
GTGTTGGGGACGAAGCCGATGAAGATGAACACGCCGGTCACCGGGAGCTCCCGCGTCTCGTCCAGCTCGATGACGTCGCCGGTCTCCGGATCGGTCTTCACCTTCCGGAGCCGGAGGCCGCTGACGCCGGTCTCCGGATCGCCCTCGATCTCCTCGACGACGTGGTTCCAGACGATCTCCGCCTCGTCCTCCTCCACCTTGTCCATCAGCCGGTCCTCCAGGACCGCCTGCGCGGTGAAGTGGTCGCGGCGGTGCACCACGGTGACCTTGCTGGCGTAGCGGGTGAGGAACGTGGCTTCCTCCACGGCCGAGTCGCCGCCCCCGACGACGGCGATGTGCTCGCCCTTGAAGAAGGCGCCGTCGCAGATGGCGCAGTAGCTGACGCCCTTGCCCCGGTACTCGTCCTCGCCGGGAACGCCCAGCGTCCGGTAGCTGCCGCCGGCGGTCATGATCACCACCGGCGAGCGGTAGGTCTCGCCGTCGGCGGTGTGGACCAGGAAGCGACGATCCTCGTCGCGCTCGATGCTCGTGACCTCACCCCGCGCGACGCCGACGCCGAACTTCTCGGCGTGATCGGTCATCGCCCGGGCCAGCTCCATCCCGCCCACGTCCTCCAGGCCGGGATAGTCGTCCACCGTGTCGGTGAGGAGCAGCTGGCCGCCCGGCATGTCCTTGTCGAGCACGAGGGTGTCGAGCTCGGACCGGCCCGCGTACAGGGCGGCGCACAGGCCCGCCGGGCCCGCGCCGACGATGATCATCTCGTGCTCCGACTCGATCTCCATCTCCTGTCACGTCTCCCTGGATTCGTCCTCGAAGTCGGCTCCGCCGGCGTACCCCGACCTAAGCCTACTAACCCGCAGCCGTCGTCGCGTGCGCCCCGTCGGCCCCGCAGCGTCGCTCGATCGCGTCCATCCACTCCGCGGGGACCCCCTCGGTACCGAGGTCCGCCCGGTGTCCCTCGGGGCCGTGCCAGTCCGATCCGCCGCTCCGGAGGAGGTCCAGCTCCTCGGCCAGCGCGTCCATCCTCCGTCGCACGTCCGGGGCGTTGGCGGGGTGCAGCACCTCGACGCCGTCGATCCCGTCGTCCACCCACCGGCGGATGTCGTCCGCGGTGTGGGCCCGGCCCGGATGGGCGACGAGCGTCACGCCGCCGGCCTCGTGCACCCGATCGCAGACCTCCTTCGGGCGGAGCGGCGGCTTCTCGACGAAGGCGGGATTCCCCCGGGAGAGATACCGGCCGAAGGCGGTCTCCTGGTCCGGGACCAGCCCCTCGGCCTCCAGCGCCCGGCCCAGGTGGGCGCGCGTCAGGATGTCGCCGCCGGCCTGCTTCCGGACGTCCTCCATGGTGAGGTCCAGCCCCTGCTCGCGGAGCCGGACCACCATCTCCTCGGCCCGGCGCGCCCGGGCGTCGCGCCACCCCTCCAGGAAGTCGCGCAAACCCTCGTGATCCGGGTCGAAGCCGAAGGCCAGGATGTGGATGGAGGCCCCGGGCTCGTTGGCCGACAGCTCGGCTCCGGGCAGGAAGCGCAGGCCGTGCTCCTCGGCGGCACGGGCCGCCTCCTCCAGGCCGTCCACGGTGTCGTGATCGGTCAGGGACAGGCCCTCCAGACCCTGCCGGGCCGCCCGCTCCACGACCTCCGTCGGCGTCTCGGTGCCGTCGGAGGCCGTGGAGTGCAGGTGGAGGTCCACCTCGCCCCGCTCGGCCGAGCCCGGGCCGGTCGGACCGCCCGCGGAGGACGCCGTCACGCCCGGCCCCCGGTCACGAGGTGCCCTTCACCGACCGTTCCTCGGCGGACCCCATGGAGCCGGAATCGCGGAACAGCTCGGTCAGCTCGCGCTCCGAGAGCGCCTCCAGGTCCCCGGCGTCGGCGATCCGGTCGTCCGGCACCTCGGTCACGCGATACGGTCGCTGGTCGGTGGTCTTGCAGAAGAACACGATCGTCGTCACGCCGGGCGCCTCCCGGTGCTCCCCGACGCGCACGACCCACGTGTCCCCGTCCGCCTCGATCTTCCGGGCCATCTCTACAGCTCCTCCACCACGATTGATTCGGCCAGCTTCTGGTCCAGCACGTGCGACTCCCCCTCCACGCGGACCGTGATCGGCCCGTCCAGGGGAGCCTCCGACTCCACGGTGACTTCCGTCCCGGGGAAGAGCCCCATGGAGGCCAGATACCGGAGGCGCTCGGAGTCGTCGTCCGCCACCTCGCGGACCACGACCCGGGCGCCGGACCCCAGGTCGCTCAGGGCCACCCCGGCCCGGTCCTCCATCTCCCCTTCCGACGTGGGGATCGGCGAGCCGTGCGGGTCGAAGTCGGGATCGCCCAGGGCGGCGGCCATCCGGTCCACCAGCTCGTCGGAGGCGGCGTGCTCCATGCGCTCCGCCTCCTCGTGCACGTTGTCCCACCGGTAGCCGAGCTTCTCGATCAGGTACAGCTCGATGACCCGGTGGCGACGTATGATGCGCAGGGCCGCCTGCTCTCCCCGGCGCGTGAGCCGGACCCCGTGATAGGGGACGTGCTCCGCGTGCCCCTTCTCGGCCAGGCTCTTCACCATGTTGGTCACGGCGGCCGCCGAGCGGCCCAGCTCCTCCGCCAGGGCCGACGTCGACACGGTTCCGCCCGAGGGCGGCTGCAGCTTGTAGATCGCCTTCAGGTAGTCCTCGGCGGCACCGCTGGGCTCCTCGCCGTCCCCGTCGTCCGGGGCACGGGCCGGCTCACCGTCCGCCGGGGCGGGACGATCGGCTGCGGAGGAATCTCCCGGGGGCACTCCGACCTCGCTGTCCGGCGGATTGGGGCTGACGGCCGACGGCGCCGTCAGCGGGGTATGAACTCCGTGTCGGCGTCCAGCCGCACCAGGAACTCCGAGATCAGCTCGGCGGCGGCCTCGACGTCGTCCTCGGAGACCATCTGGTTGGGGCTGTGCATGTACCGGTCCGGGATCGAGACGATGGCCGTGGCCACGCCGGCCCGGCTGGTGTAGATGGAGTCGGCGTCGGTCCCGGAGCTGGCGGGCTCGGCCAGGTACTGCACGTCGATCCCGGCCGCCTCCGCCGCCTCCCGCATCCGCTCCAGCATCACCGGGTTGACCACGGCCCCGCGGGTCAGGACCGGCCCGTCCCCGAGTTCTACGTCACCGTGCTCCGTCTGGTCCACGCTCGGATGGTCGGTGGCGTGGGTGACGTCGACGACCACGGCCGCGTCGGGATCGAGTCCGAAGGTGCTGGTGCTGGCTCCGCCCCCGGACTTGTAGCCGATCTCCTCCTGGGTCGTCGCCACGGAGACGGCGTGGCAGTCCGCCCCCTTCTGCTCCGCCCGCCGCAGGGCCTCGAGCACCGTCACCGCGCCGATGCGGTCGTCGATGGAGCGTGCGGCGAACCGGCCGTTCTCCAGGTGGATCGTGTCGGAGCGGATGACCGCCGTGTCGCCCAGGTCCACCATCTCCCGGGCCTCCTCGGCGCTCTCGGCGCCGATGTCCAGCCACAGCTCCTTCATCTTCACGGCCTTGTCCCGGTCGTCGCGCTCGATGAGATGGATGGCGCGACGGCCGATGACGCCGACCACCGGTCCGTTGCGCGTCAGGAGCTCCACTCTCTGCCCCACCAGGACCTGCGGGTCCCAGCCTCCCACGGACTTCACCCACAGGTAGCCGTCGTCGTCGACGTGGTGCACCATGAGGCCGATCTCGTCGATATGGCCCGCCATCATCACCGTGGGCGAGGCTCCCTCGCCGATGGACGCGAAGGTGTTGCCGTAGACGTCGGTCCACGTCCGCTCGGCGAAGCTCTCCGTCTCCTCGCGCCAGACGGCGGCCGCGTCCGTCTCGAAGCCGGACGGGCCGGGGGCGTCGAGGAGGCGTGTGAGAACGTCGCGCATGGCACTCTTCATGGGCTGCCCTCGAGAATCTGGAAACGGTGGTGTGGAGAGCGGCGGAGGTCGCGGCGGAGGGCCGTGGTCCATGCAGCTACACGTGAACTCATCAGAGGACCCGGCTCCCGCCTGCTCGTGCCGGGGAACCCGCCGATTCCGGCCGAGCGAGCGGCAAACGTACGGGGTCGAAAGGAGGTGGTCAACGAGCCGTGCGTCCCGAGGTGTCCGGGGCCCTGAACAGGCTGTCCGGGAGCTCGGGATTGATCACCACGTCGTCGATCCGGAGCTGCTTGGTGGGCACGCGATCCTCGTTCTCGTAGTGGCGCGTGCCCACGTAGGTGATCGGCTCCTGGTCACGGAAGTCGCGCCACTGCATGCGGTTGCGGGTGTCGGAGCCCTCCGAGATGTAGTGGGCCTCCTCCGGGAAGGGGTCTTCGTCCAGGAAGTAGTAGAAGTAGCGGTCCCCGGGATGCTGTCCGATTTGCTCCCCGAAGGTGATCCGGACCTCCACTCCCCCCTGTCCGCGGGTGAGCAGCGGCGCCTCGCCGGCCTCGAAGCGCCGGGCCTCGGCGTTCACGCCGGGATCGCGGAGCTTGTAGGGCAGGCCGATCCAGTAGTAGACGTCCCGCCCCACGTACTCCGTCTCCTCGGCCGCCGGGTGATCCGGTGGCAGCGGGTGGTCGTTCAGCGTGGCCCAGCCGGTGTCCCCCGTGAAGGCCTGCACGTACAGCCCCTCCCCCTCCGGCCGCTCGATTCGGGACATGAACCCGTCCGGGGTCTTCCGGATCCCCACCATGCGGGGCCGGACCCAGTCCACGGTGCCCGTGGAGTCGTAGAGGGCCGTCGTGACGGTGTACCGGAGCGTGCGGACGGAGTCCCAGGCGGCCAGGCCGCCGGCGCGGTCGATCCAGGCGCCCAGCGTGGAGTCCGCCAGGCTGGCCGGGTTGGAGGCGCCGGCGCTCTCGCTTCCGCCGCCGGCACCGTCGCCGGCGCATCCGGGGACTCCGACGGCCAGTGCGCTTGCCAGGACGACGGCGAGTAGGGATCTCATGCTGTGCCTCGATCCATTGAACGGTGCTCTCGACGGGCATCGGGGTACGACGGCTACAACATATACACTCGTCGGCGCGCGTCGCCCCCGTCGTTCGTCGCCGGCACCGCCGTCCGGCGTGAGACCGCTCATCACCCTGAAGCTCCGAGGAGACCATATGCCGCCCGACGCCACCAGCGAAGGAGGGAACGGCCGCGAGTCCGGCGTCCGCGGCCGCCGGGGAGGTCGCCGACGCGGCGCCCCGGACGTCGGCCGGATCCTGAAGTGGGTCGGCGGGGTCCTGGCCGGCGTCGTGATCCTCTACCTGGGTGCGGCCCTGGCGCTCCGCACGCTGGTTCCGCCGGAGACGGTGGCGGCGTGGGCCGAGCCCCGCGCGGAGGCGGCGCTGAACCGCGACGTGGAGATCGGGGGCGCGGAGCTGGCCATCTTCCCGCACCTGGGCCTGGCGCTGGAGGACGTGACGGTGGGGAACCTGGCCGGGTTCCAGGGGCCGCCGCTGGCCCGGGCGGAGCGGGCCGAGCTCCGGGTCGCCCTGTGGCCGCTGGTCCGCGGCGACGTGGTCGTCGACGAGGCCGTGGCCCGCGGGCTCGACGTCCGGGTCCAGGTCGACGAGGACGGCGACACGAACTACGGGGACCTGCTGCCGGCGTCGGCGGAGCCGGATACGGTGGGCGCCGAACAGGGGCTCCCGGTCTCCCTCGCCGTCCGGTCGGTGGGCCTCGAGGGCTCCCGGCTGGAGTACCGCGACCGGCAGTCCGGACGCCTGTTCCTCCTGGACGACCTCCGACTCCAGGGAAGCCTGGCCCGAGGAGAGGCGGGCTGGGAGCTGGAGACCGACGCGGCCGCCGATCGGGTGACGGCGACGCTGCCCTCCTTCCGGGACTCGCCGATGCGCCCCGGCGGGGCCACGCTCCGCCTCAGCATGCGGGCGGGGCCGGACTTCGGCTGGGTCGAGGTCGGAGAGGGGCGCCTGTCCGTCGGCGGGGTTCCCCTGTCCGTGACCGGGAGGGTGGACTCGATCACGGCCCCGGTGCGGCGGCTCTCCCTGGGCCTCGACGCCGACTCCCTGGACCTGGCCTCCCTGGCCGGCTCGGCGCCCGCGGGGGCGGTGCCCGACGCCGTCGAGTCGCTGGCCGGCACGGCCACCGTACAGATCGGCGTCACCGGGGAGCTGGGCGAGGGGAGCACCCCGGAGGTGAGCGGCCAGATCCGGCTTCGGGGCGTCGGCGCCACCCTGGCGGAGCGGGGCCGGGTGGCCGAGGACGTCGGGGGCACCGTCCGTCTGCGCGGTGACACGCTGGCCCTCGAGGGGATGGAGGGCACGGTGCTGGGCGGCCCCTTCCGGATGTCGGGGGCCGTGGCGCTGGATTCGGCCCGGGCGTTCTCGGGCAGCGTGCAGTCCACGGTGTCGCTCTCGGCCCTCCGGGCGCCCGGCGCGGAGGCGGGTCCCACCGGGACCGTGGAGGCGTCCCTGGACCTGGCGGGCGAGGCGAGTCGGCCGGCGGCCACCTCCGCCGACGGCTCGGTCCTCCTCAGGGAGGTCGTGGTGCCCGCCGACTCGCCCCGGTCGCCGGTCCGGATCCCCCGGGGCGAGCTCAGCTTCGTGGACCGGGCGGTCACGTGGACCGATCTGACGGTGGCCGTCGGCGAGGACCGGATCACGACCACGGGGCGGCTGGACCGCTGGGGCGGCTTCCTGTCCGAGGACGCGGGCCTCCCGACGCTCCGGGGGCGGGCCGAGTCGGGGCGCCTGGACCTGGACCGGCTCCTCCCGAAGCCCGACGACTCGCCCACCTACGGCCAGCTCCTCTTCGTGCGCCTGGGCCGGGACAGCGTCGGAGGGCGGGCGACGGCCGACGTGGCCCGGGAGCTGGGCTACACCCGTCCACCGACGCTGCCGGTGGCCGGCGAGCTGGAGGTGGCCGTGGACACCCTGCTCTTCGCCCCCTACCGGTTCGCGCCGATGACGGCCCGGCTGGAGTTCGGACCGGACCTGATCCGGGTCTCCCGGGCGGAGCTCGGCGTCTTCGGGGGGACGCTGGCGATGACCCTGTCGGCCTCCCTGGGCGAGGCCGCACAGCAGCCCTTCTCGGCCACCCTCGAGGGGCGGGGACTCCGGGCGGCCGACTTCCTGGCCACCTCGTCGCCCATGGGGCGCCTGCTCACGGGGACGGCGAGCCTGGACCTGGAGGCCGCCGGGCGCCTGGACGGTGCGCTCCTCCCGGTGCGGGACTCCCTGGTGGGGAGCGGACGGTTCACCGTGGACGGGGGCGGGATGGCGCAGAACCCCGTGACGTCGGCCGTGGCCGACATGCTCACCTTCCCGGCGCTCCGGTCGCCGTCGGTGGAGCGTGTGGCCGTCCCGTTCCGGCTGGAGGGGACGCGTGTGCGATTCGACACCGCCCGGCTGGCGGCGCCGGTGGCGGGCGTGAGCTGGGCCGGATCCATGGACCTGGGTGGGAGCCTGGAGCTGGGGGCCAGCCTCGAGGTGCCCCGCTCCCGGGTGCCGGAGCTCAGCCTGAAGGGCGCCGGCCTGCCCGGCGAGCTCCTCTCACGGATCAGGCAGGGGGAGGGACCGCTCCAGCTGGGCCTCGGGGTCGGCGGCACGATCTCCTCCCCCCGGGTCGGGCTCGACACCGACGCCCTGCGCGCCCGGGCGGAGGAGGCGGCCCGAGGCGCCGCCCGTGAGGCGGTGGAGAAGAAGATCGACGAGGGGCGGAACGTCCTGGAGAAGCGGGCACGGGGGCTGCTGCAGCGCCTCACCGGCCCGCGGGACACGGCGGCGGCATCCGACACCTCCGCCGCGCCGGACACGGCCGCGGCCGACACGACGGGGCTGCGCTGAGGCGACCCGGAGCCGACGCCCCGCCGGCCGGGGGGGGGACCTCTCCCTACCGCTCCTGGCCGGCCAGCCCCAGGCTCTCCAGGATGTTCTCCATCAGGCACCACTTCGTGAAGGACGACTGCAGCAGGTTGACGCCCACGAAGGCGGTGAACAGGAACCACCACGGGCTCACCCACCACCCCAGCGCCAGGCTGGCCAGGACGAAGGTCCCCGCGATGGCGCGGATCCGGTAGTGCAGGCTCATCGTCTCCTCCTCGTTCTCGGGTTCTCGTCGGCTCTACGTCGGTCGTCGGGCGTCGATCAGCCGTCTCTGGGGCCGGTGGCCGCCGACCGCTCGACGCCCAGCTGGTAGGCGTGGATGGGGTGCCGGGCGTCCTCCAGGCCCGAGCACTCCGCCACCGCCTCCAGCAGCTCGTCCGCCCGCTCGTCCGGGACGACGGCCACCACCATGGAGGAGGCGTAGGGGGCGCTCTTCCCGTACCACCCGGGCCCCGAGCCCGGGCGGTGCCCCTCGGCGTCCATCTCCGTGAACACCGGGACCTCGTGGTCGGCCAGGAGGCGCTGCACGCACCCCCGGTCCTCCTCCAGGTACATCAGCAGCACCATCTTCATGTCGCTTCTCCCGTTGCGGTCGCCCGGCCCCGGGACGGCGTGCCGGCGGGCTCGCCCGACGGCTCCCCGCCGTCCGGTCCTCCGTCGTCCTCCCGGTGGGCCAGGAAGTAGATGCTCGGCACGACGATCAGCGTGAGCGCCGTGGAGGCCACCGCGCCCGTGATCAGCGAGACCGCCAGCCCCTCGAAGATCGGATCGAAGAGGATCACGGCGGCGCCGATGATCACGGTGCCGGCGGTCAGTGCGATGGGGCGCGTCCGGACGGCGCCGGCCTCGATGACCGCCTTCTTCAGCGGCACGCCGGCGTCCAGCCGCACCTCCAGGTAGTCGATGAGCAGGATGCCGTTGCGGACCATGATGCCCGCCAGCGCGATCATTCCGATCATGGAGGTGGCCGTGAAGAAGGCCCCGAAGGCCCAGTGGCCCGGGGCGATCCCGATCAGGGTGAGCGGGATGGCGGCCATCATCACCAGCGGCGTGGTCAGCGAGCCGAACCACCCCACGATGAGGGCGTAGATGAGCAGCAGCGCCCCGGCGAAGGCGATCCCCAGGTCCCGGAACACCTCGTAGGTGATCTGCCACTCCCCGTCCCACTTGACGGCGGGGACGTCCGTGGACTCGGGCTGGTCGGTGTACAGCTGCCGCAGGTCTCCCCCGCCGGGGACCTCGATCTGGGCCAGCTTCTCCCTCAGGTCCAGGATGGCGTAGACCGGGCTCTCCTCCTCGCCGGCCACGGCGGCCGTCACGTAGACGACGCGCCGCATGTTCTTCCGGTCGATCACCTGGGGCACGGTGTCCTCCACGGCGTGGACCAGCTCGCCCACCGGCACCAGGCCGCCGCCGCGGGAGGCCACCCGCAGGCCCGCCAGCCGGTCGGCGCCCGAGCGCTCCGCCTCGGAGAGCTGCACCCGGATCGGAACCGGGCTGCGGGCGTCCGGGGCCGAGAGGTGGGTGGGGGTGGAGCCGTGCAGGCCGATGCGCAGCGACTGCACCACCGCGGGCTTCGAGACCCCGGAGAGCGCGGCCTTCTCCTCGTCCACCCGGAAGCGGACTTCCCGCTGCGGCGCCGTCAGGGACCAGTCGACGTCCACGACGCCCGGCTGCTGCTCGAAGAGCTCCCGCACCCGCCGCGCCACCTGCCGCTGCTCGCCCGGGTCGTCGCCGTAGACCTCGGCCACCAGCGTGGCCCGGACCGGCGGCCCCGGCGGGACCTCGACGATCTTGGAGACCACGCCCGAGTCGGCCCCGGCCAGGGCCTCCTTCACCACCGGACGGACCCGGCGGGCCACGTCGTGGCTCTGGGCCGACCGCTCGCCCTTGGGCACCAGGTTCACCTGCAGGTCGGCCACGTTGGGCCCCTGGCGCAGGTAGTAATGGCGAATCAGGCCGTTGAAGTTGAACGGTGCGGCCGTGCCGCCGTAGAGCTGCACGTCCTCCACCTCGGGCACCCGGCCCAGCGCCGCGTGCACCCGCGTCGCCAGGTTGGTGGTGGTCTCCAGCGACGTCCCCTCCGGCGTGTCCACCAGCACCTGCATCTCGTTCTTGTCGTCGAAGGGGAGCATCTTCACCGTCACGGCGCGGATGGCGAACAGCCCCACCGACCCCAGCAGGAGGAGGACGACGCCGCCGAGCATCCACTTGATGCGCGCCGGCTTCTCCAGGAGGGGATCCATGACCCGCCGGTAGAAGCGGTACATCCGCGTGTCCTCCAGGACGTACCCCTCCTCGCCGCCGGGGCCGCCGGCGCCCTCACCGCCGGAGGGCGCTCCGCCCGCGGCGCCCCCTTCCCCTCCCTCTTCTTCCTCCACTTCGCCGGGGAGGAGTCGGAAGGCGAGCCACGGGGCCCCCACCAGGGCGATGATCAGCGAGAACGTCATGGCCAGCGTGGACCCGATGGGCATGGGGCTCATGTACGGGCCCATGAGGCCGGAGACGAAGAGCATGGGGAGGACCGCGGCGATCACGGTGAGGGTGGCCAGGATGGTGGGATTCCCCACCTCGTCCACCGCCGCCCGCGCCGCCGCCATGAGCGGCCGGTCCTTCATCTTGAAGTGCCGGTACATGTTCTCGACGACGATGATGGAGTCGTCGATCACGATGCCGGTGACGAAGATCAGGGCGAAGAGCGTCACCCGGTTCAGCGTGTAGCCGAAGATCCGGTACACGAAGAGGGTCAGGGCGAAGGTGATGGGCACGGCCATCATCACCACCACCGCGCTCCGCCACCCCATGAACAGCGCCACCACCAGCCCCACGGCCAGGATCGCCATGAGCAGGTGGAGCCGCAGGGTGCTCACCTTCTCCCGGGCGGTCTCGCCGTAGTTGCGGGTGACGTCGGCCCGGACCCCCTCGGGGATGACCTGCGCCTCCAGGTCCTCGACACGGTCCTCGAGCTGACGTCCGAGCTCGGTGGCGTCGGAGCCGCCGCGCTTGGACACCGCGAGGGTGACCATGGGCGACAGGTCGCCTCCGGCGGGCCCGCTGAAGGTGTAGCTGTCCACCTCCTCCGAGCCGTCGGTGACCGTGGCCACGTCCCCCAGGCGGATCGCCTGTCCGTCGCGGACGTCGAGCACCACGCCCCGCACGTCGGCGGCGGAGCTGAGGAAGGGGCCGGCCTCGACCCGGATCACCCGGTTGCCCCGGGCGAAGCGTCCGGACTCCAGGTTCGTGTTCGCGGCCTCCAGGCGCCGGGCCACCAGCGCCGGGTCCACGCCGTAGGCGGCCATCCGGTCCGGGCTGAGCTCCACCTGGATGGCCCGGGAGAACCCACCGATCACCGACACGTCCCGCACGTTCTCGGTGGCCTTGAAGCTGGTGGCCACCTCCTCGCCCACCGCCCGCAGCTCCCGGTGGTCCAGGGAGTCGCTGGAGAGGGTGAGGGTGAAGAAGGGCACGTCGTCGATGGTGACGGTCTTGACCATGGGCGTCCGGAGCCCCTCGGGCATCCGGTCCATGTTCTTCATCAGGGTGCTGTACAGCCGCACCAGGCTCCGCTCCATGTCGGCGCCGACCTCGAAGCGCACCGTCATGAAGGCCATGCCCGGTGAGGCGTGGCTGTAGACGTACTTCACGCCCTCGATGCCGGCCACCACGTTCTCGGCCGGGATCAGGACCCGGTTCTCGATCTCGTGCGGCTCGTAGCCGGGCGTGGGCATGTACATGTCGGCCACGGGCACCACGATCTCGGGCTCCTCGCGGCTCGGCATGGTGAACACCGAGTACAGGCCGATGGCCAGCGCCGCCGCCAGGAGCAGCGGCGTCAGCTTCGAGGTGATCGAGCTCTCGGCCAGTCGGCCGGCGATTCCCGTCTTCATCGACCGCCTCCCGTCTCCGTCGGCGTCCACGAGCGGCTGGCCACGTCCCCGGCGGGCGTGCCGTCCGCCAGCCGCGGCGCCGGGCTCCGCACGACGCGGTCGCCGGGCGAGAGGCCCGCCAGGGCCTCCACGCTGCCCTCGCGGCGCTCACCGGTTCGAATCCAGCGGAGCCGGAGCGTGTCCGCGCTCAGGACGAAGACGCCGGCCAGCTGGCCGCGGTGCACCACGGCGTCCTCCGGGACCCACACCGAGGGAGGCGCGAACCCCGGCAGCCTCAGACGGACGAAGCTCCCGGGGGAGAGAGCGAGTCCTCCGGCCCCTTCCTCCCGGAAGCGGGCCTCCACGCGGAACTGCCGGGTGGAAGCCTCCACGGCCGGCGACACGCGGACGATCTCCGCGGCGGCCGTCCGCCCGCTGGCGGGGTCGACCACCGTGGCCCCGGTGCCGGACTCCACCTCCGGAGCGAGCTCCGCCGGCAGGTCCGCCACGATCTTCACCGACCCGGTCTCGACCAGCGTGAGCACCGGTCGTCCCGGGGCCGCCAGGTCGCCCGGATCCACGCTCCGCCGGGTCACGACGCCGTCGAAGGGCGCCCTCAGGACCACGTAGTCGCGCTGGGCCCGGGCCTCCTCCAGCGCCGCCCGTGCCTGCTCCAGGCCGGCCCGGGCGTCGTCGAGCTCCTGCTCGGTGGCCGCGCCGTCGGCGGCCAGGGACTGGATGCGGCCGTAGTACTTCTCCGCCTTCCGGAGGGCGGCCTCGGCCCGGGAGATGCGGGCCTGCACGTCCTCGCCGTCCAGGGCCACCAGGGTGTCGCCGCGGCTCACCCGGCTCCCGACGTCCACGGTCACGCGCTCGACGGTGCCGCTCATCCGGGTGGCGATGCCGGCGGTGCTGGCCGCCTCCACGGTGGCCGCCACCGACCGCTCGGTCGCCGCCGTCTCGGCTCCGCTCACCTGGACGTCCACCGGCGAGAGGGTCTCCCCGTGGGGAGCCGTCTCCTCGCCGCCGCACGCCGCCAGGCCCGCCGCGACGAACACCGCCGCCGCGGCCGCTGCGGTCCGCAGCCTGTTGCCCCCGACAGGGGGCGAGCTGTCCCTGCGATCGTGTCCAATCATCGTCCCCCTCCGGGGCTTCTCGAGTCTGTGACATCCTGTGATTCGGCGAAGCGGAGGCGAGCGCGTGCCACGTGATAGCCGGCCAGCGCCTCGATGGCCCGACTCCGCATGGCCGTGACCCGGCTCTCGGCCCGCAGCACGTCCGAAGCGATGGCGAGCCCCTCCTCGAAGCGGCGCCGCGTCAGGTCACGGCCCCGTTCCGCGGCCCGTCGCGCCGCCCGCGTGGCCTGGAGCCGCTGGCGGGCGGACTCCACGGCGCGCCGGGCCTGGCGCACCTCCGCGGTGGCCTCCCGCACCGCGCTCGTGTACTGGAGCCTGGCCTCCTGTGCGGCCAGGTCGGCCCGCTCCCGGGCCGCCTCCCGGCCGAGTCCGGCGAACAGCGTCCACCGGAGCTGCACCCCCACCGACCAGTGGTCCCCGTCGGCGCCGAGCGGCGTGTCGGCGTCGTGCAGGGCCCAGCGGCCGAAGGCGTCCAGGGCCGGCAGGTACTGGCGCCAGGCGGCGTCCTCCTCGGAGCGCGCCGCCTCGGCCATGGCCTCCAGGGCCCGGAGGTCGGCACGGCCCTCCGGACGGAACTCCCCATCCGGCGCCGGCGTCTCGGGAGCGGTCATGGTGTCGGCGGGCACGGGCACCGAGTCCGGGCTCCACCCCAGGAAGAGACCCAGGCGCTCCCGGGCCTCCCTCAGGTTCCTGCGTGCCTCGATCCTCCGGGCCCGGGCGGCCTCCACCTCCGCCTCGGCCTGCAGCACGTCGGCGTCGGTCAGGAGGCCCTCGTCGCGGCGCCTCCGGAACAGCTCCAGGTTGGACTCGGCGGCGTCCTCGGCGGCCCGCGCCGCCTCGAGCTGAGCCTCGGCCCGGGCCGCGCCGTAATAGAGGGCCCGCGCGCGGAACTCCGTGCCCTCCCGGCTCCGCTCCGCCCGCCACCGGGCCGCCGCCGCCTGGCTGGACGCCGCGCTCCTCTGCGCCCAGCGGCTCGGGTCGACGACGCTCCACTGGACCTCGGCCGCCGACGTCCAGTCGGAGATCGCGGCCGGATCGTTCAGGGCGTCGATGGCCAGGTCCGCCCCCGCGAAGCGTCCCTGGCGGAGCTTCGTCCCGAAGACGCCCACCGGGTCCGTGGTGCGCTGCCAGCCGCTGGTGACCTGCACCCTCGGAAGCAGCGCGCTGGTGGCGCCCCGGACCCCGGCGTCCGCCATCCGCTCCCGTAGACGGCTCGCCTCCAGGTCCGGATTCCCCTCCACCGCCTCGGCCACGGTCTCCTCCAGCGTGAGCGGGCGACGGAGCACGGTGTCGGACGCGGCGGCGGGCGCCTCCTGCGCCCCGGCCGAGGCCACGGGCAGCAGCAGTGCCGCGGCGGCCGCCACGAGCAGCCCTCCCGCCCTGTCGATGGCTGTGATCCTGGGCATGCGGACGATCCTCCCGATGAACGGTGGCAGCCCCGGTCGTTTCCGCGCCGTGCGGAGCCCCCGGAGCATTATTTAACTGATTAGTTATATAGTTATGTAGTCGCCGTGTTCCGCCGAACCTCGCTCTCGGCTCGGAACCGACAAGCTAGCGGGGGTGACGGGCAGCGTCCGTCGGGGAAGTGCGGACCGCCGATGTGGGGAAGACTCCGGGATCGGAGCCGGGGAAGTTCAGAGGATGGGGCGGGGCTCGGGCCCCGGAGAGCTGAGGCTCCGGACGGTCGGGCTCAGCCGCCGCACCAGAGGTCGCCGACCAGTTCCGCCTTGCTCCAGTGCTCGCCCGGGAGGCCCGTCCCGCCCTTCCGCCACCGGGCGGCGGGGCTCCCGCAGCGACCCTCCGGGCACGAGAACCAGCCCAGGGCGCCCGGCTTCAGGGGCACCCGGGCCGCGTCCACCACCCGCCGCCGGGCGGCGTCCACCGTGACCACGAGGCCCGGATCCGGCACCGTCACCAGCGCGCGTCGGCCGTCGGGGGAGAAGCGCAGCGCCCGCGGCCGGCCCGGCAGCTCCACGCCTCCCACACGCTCGCGCCGGCCGGCGTCGAAGATCTGGAGGTCGCCGCTGCCGGCGTGGAGGGCCCACACCTCCCCGGCCCCGGGGCGGCGCTGCAGCTGCACGGGAACCGAGCCGCCGGAGGGCATCTCGCCCAGGATCTCCTCGGTGCGGCCGTCCACGATCCACAGCCGGTCGCCGTCGCGGTCGGCCACCCAGGCCGCGCCCTCCGGGCCCACGGCCACGCTCCCGACGCCCCGGTCCAGCGGCACCGTGTTGGCCGCCACCGTCACCCGGTCGATGACGGTGAGGGTCCCGGCCTCGCGGTTGGTGACGAAGAGGTACCGGTCGTCGCGGCTCACGGCGCCGGACTGGGGCGAGCTCTCCCCGATCGTCCACTGCATCAGGAGCTCGCCGGTGGCCGCCTCCAGCGTGAGCACCCGGCCGTTCCGCTCCGCCGCCACCCAGATCCGGCTGCCCTCGTGCCCGGACCACACGTCGGTGATGGCCCCGGTGCGTCCGAGGTAGAACCGGCCGGCCGTCCGGCGGCCCGCCAGGTCGAGCACCGTCACGGCTCCCACCTCCGCGGCCCGCTCTCCGTCGCCGGGGGGCGGCGCCGGCCCGCGCCCGGCCTCGGGACCGGACGTCGTCGCCGGCGGCCGCACCGAGTGGGCCACGTACGCTCGCGAGCCTCCCGGCGCCGGCGACAGCTGGTGCACCTGGCCTCCCATGCTCATGCGGGCGGCCACGCCCCAGCAGGTCGTGTCCAGCAGCGAGACGTCCCCGGACGTCACGTCGGCCGCCGCCACCACCCCGGATTCCTGGGCGTGGAGCGCCGCCGGCAGCACTCCGATGACGAGCAGTGCGACGACCGCCAGTGCGAGGACCGGAGCCAGCGGGGGGCGGTCGGCTACCGACTGTGGGCGAGGCGGACGAAAACTCATCGAATCGGCACCAGGTCGTTCGGCCACGGGAGAGAGGGCGTAAGGCGGTCGGGGAGCCGCGCGCTGCAGGGAGCGCGGCCGCCGGTGCGCCGGCGGGGAAAGATACGGAGAGGGAGCGCTCCGTGCAGGCGGCGTAAAGCGGTCCGGACGCGGCAGAGGCAGGCGACCGGAGGCCGCTCCGCGCCGGAGCTACGAGGCCCGCACCCGGCTCTCCTCGCCGACCCGGTGCGGGAGGCGAAGGGTGGCCCGGGTCCCCCCCGCACACTCCGCGGCCGCCAGATCGAGCCCTCCGTCGTCCCCGTACAGGCGACCGAGCCGGGAGCGGACGGCCCGCAATCCCACGCCCGTCTCCTCCGGCGGCCACGGCTCGGGCAGGCCCACGCCGTCGTCCACGACGGCGACCTCCAGGGTCTCGCCGTCGGTGCGGGCGGCGATCCGGATCGTGCCCCGCCCGCCCTCCGGCGCCAGCCCGTGGCGCACCGCGTTCTCCACCAGGGGCTGGAGGATCAGGTTGGGGACCAGCGCCTCCCCCGCCCCGTCCTCCACGTCCACATCGAGCCGCAGCTCGCCCCCGAAGCGGGCACGCTCCACGTCCAGGTACTTGCCCACCAGCTCGATCTCCCGCCCGAGCGGCACCTCCTCCTCCCCGGCCCGGCCGATGGCCCGACGCAGGATGTCGCCGACCTTGGCCAGCGCCTCCACCGCTTCGTCGCTCCGTCGCTCGCGCACGAGGACGCCGATGGCGTGGAGCGAGTTCAGGAGGAAGTGGGGCGGCAGGTGCGTCTCGGAGAGGCGGAGCTCCAGCGACTCGATGCGGCGCAGGAGCTCGTCCGCGGTCTCCCGGTCCGGCGCCTCCTGGGCCACGCCCACGATGGCCTGTCGCTCGCCGTCGCTGCCGGCGAGCCCCCGGAGCGACACGACCAGCCGGCTCCGCCGGCCGTCGCTCGTGCGGTGGGGCATCTCGAGCTCGTCGAACTCCTCGCCCTCCCGCAGCCGCTCGAAGAGCTCCATGTACTCCGCCTCGTACTCCGGCGGCATGAAGGGGAGGAAGCGGCCCATGGCTTCCTGCTCGGTCCACCCGAAGATCCGGGTCGCCCCGCGGTTCCAGAGGATGACCCGGCCCCGGAGGTCCACGGCGACGATGGCCACGGTGGAGCTCAGGAGCACCGTGTCCGTGAATGCGTCGGTGGCCAGAGGCAGGTCCCGATCGGCCATGGTCAGCGTCGTCCTCCGGGGAGCGGCGTCGTCGGCTCACCTTGCACAACGAGGCTGGAGCCGGTCCGGTTTCAGCCCCCGTACGGAGCGTGCGCTGTCTCCGCGACGTCGGACGTGGCACCGGTCGGTGCCGGCTCCACTTACTGTGACGTCGCCCGTCGCCTCAGGGTTGCACGGACGGGTGGCCGGTGGGCAGCGACCGCCACCGCGGGGGCACCGCCGGATGTCCCGACGGCAGCTCGCCCCGGACGGTCGAGACGGCCGGAAGGCCGCCGGCCCGGCCTGTCGCCCGCACGCCGGGGTGTCCCTCCGGCAGACCGGACGCCGCCACCGTCGTGTCGCCGACGCTCATTTCCGGGTGGTCCCCGGGCAGCTGGCGGCCCGGCTCGGCGCCGGCGATGTCCGCGTGGCACGCGCCGCAGTTGCTGCCCTCCACCTCCCATCCGTGGGCGTCGTGGCAGGCCGCGCAGTCCTCCAGCTTCACCCCGGCCAGCCCGCGGTGGAAGGGCGTCAGGGTGTCCGGGCTCGCATGGCAACCGGCGCCCGTGCAGGTGGCGAACGCCGCCGCCGGCTGCTCCTGCGCGTGCGGATCGTGGCACTGGCCGCACCCGGGGCCGTGGGGGTCCTCGCCCACCTGCACCGTCTCCATCTCCTCCTCCATCTCGTGGCACGCCAGGCACTGCCTGCGGGACGGGCTGATGGCCACGCGGGCGGTATCCAGCGCCGCCCGCTCCGGGGCCGGCGCCGTGAACTCGTGGCACCCGAGACAGTGGAACGTGGTCTGGGAGGAGGCCATCTCGCCCAGGACGATCTCCGTGTCGCTCTCGGCGTGGCAGTCCGAGCCCGCACAGGTCTGGCTCGCCGGCACGAACTCGTGGACCTCCTCCCCGTGGCAGGTGACGCACATGACCTCCTCCAGCGCGGAGGAGTCGGACTCAAGGTGGATCCGATGTCCCGCCGTGGACGCTATGCGCTGCCAGGTGCTGTCCGGGTCCGCCTGGATGTGGCACTCCGTGCACCGCTCGTTCGGCACCGGGGCGTGCCCCCCGATCTCCTCGGGCCGCTCCAGGACCCAGAGGTAGACCTGCCGCATGCTGGCGCTGATGGGCTGCTGGTGGCAGTCGTGGCACTCGAGCTGGGCGTGCTCGCTGGCCGTGAACCGCTCGAAGGAGTCGCTCATCACGTGGCAGGAGACGCAGAAGGCGTTCTCGTGCTGCGTGTAGTTCCAGGCCTCCTGGCCGAACCAGGCCGCCCCGGTGACGAAGATCACCACGACCAGCCCCATGGCGGCCTGGACGGTGGCCGGCCGGGTCCGGATCCACTCCCAGATCTCCAGGCGCCGGTTCCAGAGGAAGACGGCCAGCCACACCGCGACGATGACGCCGAGCACGGCCCCGCCGATCTGGATCCACTGGGGGACCTCGGAGAAGAAGAAGCGGAGGACCTCGGCGAGCCCGCCGGGAAGCGGGGCGCCCAGCTCCTCCCCGGGTCGCCCGTGGGGGATCGGCTGCTGCACCTGCTGCAGGGTCAGGGCCGCGTCCTGCAGGGTCGGTACCCGCGAGAGCATCATGGCTGCCTCCTCTTCTCACGCCGGGCCCGACGGCCAGCGGCCTCCACCGCGGGCACTGGCATCCTTCGAGGCGCGGCACAACAATGTTCAGCCGTCCGTATTCCGTCTACCACAAGAAACCCCTGCATGTCGACCGCCTCCCCGTCAACCGAGGTGCCCACCCGGCGCGACGTCTGGGTCCGGATGCTCATCTACCCGCGGCACACCCTGCCCACCGCGCTGGGGCCGGTCGTGGTGGCCGCGGGACTGGCCCTCCACGACGGGATGTTCGCCCCCGGCGCGGCGGTCGCCGCCCTGGCCGCCGGGTGGCTCATCCAGCTCGGCGGAGTCATCGCCGACAACTACCACAACCTCCGGCGGCACCCCGACGATCGCGAACATCCGCTCCTGGTCCGGGCCCTGGAGGCCGGCGTCGTGGATCTCCGGCTCCTGGCCCGGGCCACGGCCGGCTGCTATCTGCTGGCCGCGCTGCCCGGCGCCTACCTGGTATGGGTCGGTGGTCTCCCGATGGTGGCCCTCGGTGTCGCCAGCGCGGCCGCCAGCCTCGCCTATTCCTCCGATCCGCTGCGACTCGGCGACCGTGGCCTCGGTGATCCCCTCTTCTTCCTCTTCTTCGGGCTCGTCTCGGTCTGGGGCGCCTACTACGCCCAGGCCGCGGCGACGCTGGGAGGAGCGTTCCCGGCGGAGGCGCTGACGCCGGAGTCCCTGGTGGCGAGCCTCCCCATGGCGGCCCTGATCACGAACATCCTCCTCATCGACAACATCCGCGACCTCCGCTTCGATCGCGAGAAGGGCGAGCGGACGCTGGCCGTGATCATCGGCCGCGACTGGACCGAGGTGGAGATGGGCGTCCTCACCGCCCTGGCGTACGCCGTGCCGTTCTGGTTCCTGACGCGAGCGGATCACGGCCCGGCGCTCCTCCTCCCCCTGCTCACGGCCCCCTTCGCCGTGGTGATCCTCCGGAGGGTGCGGGGGGCGGATCACTGGAAGGATCTCGTGCCGCTCACGCCCCGGGCCGGTCAGCTCGTCGTGGCCTACGCGGCCCTCTTCGCCCTGGGCCTGGCCCTCTGAGCGTCGGCGCCGGAGAGGGATCCTACGGCCCCACCAGGCCGAGCCAGTAGATCCCGACGAACACCGAGAGCGCGGAGCAGCCCGCCAGCAGACCCGCGTAGGCGTTCCGCCCCGAGAGGGAGAGTCGCCGCCCGGCGTGACCCATCAGGGCGGCGTAGATCGACATCGCCGCCACGGTGCCGGCGGCGAAGAAGAGCAGATAGGCGATCGAGCCGAGACGGGTGGGAAGCGCCAGGGCCGGAAGCACGCCCAGGACGTGGCCGGCCCCGGCCGTGCCGTGCAGCAGGCCGACGGCGAACGCCGCCCGTCCTTCCCGCCCGTGCAGCGCCTCCTGGTGACGCTCCGCGTCGTCGGGGCTCCGGAGGACGCGGATCACCGCGGTCAGCGCCCACAGCCCCACCGCCACGAGGCTGATGCCGACGGCTCGCTCGCTCCACGCCGTCACCTGCTCCATGGGGAGCGCCTCGCGCAGCAGCGCCGCGGCCAGCCCGATCACCATCACGCCGCCGGCGTGGCCGACGCCCCACCGGAATCCGGTGCGCCACGCTCCCGACTGGCGACTGGCGGCCAGGGGCGAGACCACCGCCAGGTGGTCGGCGCCGGCCAGCACGTGGCCGGCCCCCGCCACCAGCCCGATCAGCGCCCCCTCCAGCACGACGGTCATCGGGACACGTCCCCGCCGTCGAACTCGGGGCTCCGCTTCTCGAAGAACGCCGCCAGGCCCTCGGCGAAGTCCTCGCCGTCGGCGACCCGGGACAGGTTCTCCAGCTCGTCGTCCATGTGGTAATCCAGCTGGTCGATACCCGCCGCCTGGTGCACCAGCCGCTTCGCCACGGCGTAGGCCTCCGTGGGCCCGGAGGCCAGCTCCCGGGCCACGCTCCGCAGCTCGTCGTCGAACGCCTGCGCCGGCCACACGCGATTCACCAGCCCCATCTCGGCGGCCTCCGCGGCGTCGAGCCGGGGGTTCAGGAACACCAGCTCCAGCGCCTTCCGGAGGCCCAGGAGCCGGGGGAGGAAGAACGTGGAGCTCTCGGCCCCGGTGAGGCCCGTCTTGTGGTACGCCCACTCGAAGCGGGCGTCCTCCGAGGCGAAGACCAGGTCGCACGCCATGGCGATGCCGAAACCGCCGGCGGCCGCCATGCCGTCCACACCGGCCAGGAAGGGCTTCGGCGCCCGCTTGATCTCCGAGATGGCGCTGTGGATGTACTCCAGGATCTCCTTGAAGGCGCGGCCGTGGCCGCCCTCCTCGGCGCCGACGCCCTCGGGCTGCAGATAGCCGAAGTCCTCGTCGTCGCCGTGGTCGCGGACGTACTTCAGGTCGGCGCCGCTGCAGAACACGCCGCCGCTCCCGCGGAGGATCACGCACCGGACCTCCTCCTCGCGGGAGAACTGGAGCCCGGCCTTCCGGAAGTCCTTCGCCGTGGCCACGTCCAGGGAGTTGAAGCGGTCCGGCCGGTCGATGGTGATGATCCCCACGGCACCGTCCCGCTCCATCCGGATGTTCTCCATGCCCTCCGCCCGCGCCGTCACGGTCGTCCCCCGCCCACCACCGCCCGGAGGACGGCCGCCGACCCGGCGGGGCGCGCACCGGCGCGCCGCTCGTCCAGCTCCACCGGGGCCGGCGCACCGTCCACCGCGGCCCGACCGTCGCCCGTGACCCGGATCCGCCCCGCGGCCTCGAGCTCCAGGGTCCGGTCCAGGAGGGCTCCCCAGCTCGCCCTCATCATCCACTCCCGCTGGGCGTAGGCGTACGCCTTCAGCAGGTCCTCGGCCTCCCACTCACGCGCATCCGTCACCATCGGGTGGACCGGGAACGACCGGGAGAGCAGGAGCGGCGGCCCGACGTCCACCCGCTCCGTGGCCAGGTGCACGGTGCTTCGCGTCTCGGGCTCCCCGGCGAAGACCGCATCCCGTGTGGAGCGGAGCCCCCGGTAGAGCGGCACGCCGTCCCCGTCCCTGAGGGTCAGGTCGGCATCGTGGACGTTGAACACGCGGTCCGGGAACGCCGCCAGGAGCTCCCCGGTGGCGATCCACAGGTAGCCGCACATGAGCACGGCCTCGGCGCCGGAAGCGTGGAGCCGGTCGACCAGGCGCCGGTCGAAGGCCTCCCGTGCTCCCCGGTCGCCGACGTCCGCCCCGCGCCGGCGGCAGAAAGCCTCGGGGCAGCGGACCTCCGTGGCGACGCCCGCCGACTCCGCCGCCGGGAGGGCGGAGCTCTCCGGGTCGCTGGCCACCACGGCCACGATCCGGTAGGGCGCGCCGCGTCCGGCGCTCCGCTCCAGCAACCGCTCGAGCCCCGGCGCACGGGCCGAGGTGAGCACCGCGACGCGCAGCGGGTCCCCCGCCGTGCGCCGTCCGTTCGTCGTACCGCCGGACACGTTCTCCACCCCTAGCAGATCCGGGGGAGCGGTTCGCCCTGGGGCTCCGTCACCAGTCGCCGGCCGATGCCGGTGTCCAGCACCACCCGGCCCGGGTGCTCCGCGGCGACCTCGCCGACGATGGCGGCCCGTCCGCCGGCCGGATGCTCCCGGATGGCTTCCAGCACCGCCTCCGCCGACTCCGGCCGCACCCCCACGACCGCCTTCCCCTCGTTGGCGATGTGGAAGGGATCGAGCCCCAGCATCTCGGCCGCGGACCGCACCACGTCGGAGACGGGCACCGCCCTCTCCTCGATCACCACCGAGACGCCGGCCTTCTCGGCCATCTCGTGCAGGGCGCTGGCCACGCCGCCGCGGGTGGGGTCCTTGAGCGCGGTGATTCCGCCCCCGGCGGCCGCGAGCGCCCGGGCCACCAGGCCGTTGATCGGGGCCACGTCGGAGACCAGGTCGCCCCGGAGGTCCAGCTCGTGCCGGAGGGCCATGAGCGCGATCCCGTGGTCGCCGATGTCCCCGGTGAGGATGATCCGGTCGCCGGGCCGGAGCCCCGCGTCCCGGACCAGGGGCTCGGCGAACCCGACGCCGGTGGTGTTGATCACGACGCCGTCGATCTCGCCGCGGCCCATGACCTTGGTGTCTCCGGTGACGATCCTCGTCCCCGCCTCCCGACACGTCTCCCGCATGGAGGCCTGGATCCGCTCCAGCTCCTCCCGGGCCAGCCCCTCCTCCGCGATGACCGAGGAGGTGAGCCCCAGCGGCTCGGCGGCCCCCATCATGGCCAGGTCGTTCACCGTCCCGGCCACGGCCAGCCGGCCGATGTCGCCGCCCGGGAACCGGACGGGGTGGATCACGTGGGAGTCGGTGGTGAGGACCAGCCAGCGGCCGTCGGGCAGACGGAAGGCGGCCCCGTCGTCCATGGCGGCGAGCCCCACCTCCCCGTCGCGCTCGTCCAGGAAGCCCGCCGCCAGCGTCTCCTCCACCAGCTGCCGCATGGCGCCGCCGCCGGCGCCGTGCTTCAGCGTGATCCGCTCGACGGCCGTGGCCGCCCCTCCGGCTCCTCCGTTTCTTCGGGCGGGTCCGCTCATAGGTCCGGGTGTCCTCCGTACTGGTGCCAGATCTTGCAGGTGCCCTCGCTGCTCACCATGCAGGCGCCCACCGGGTTCTCCGGCGTGCACTCCTCGCCGAACAGCGAGCAGTCGTGCGGCGAGGAGCGGCCGGCCATGATGTCGCCGCAGATGCAGGCCTGCGTGAGCGGCGTCGGCGAGCCCCGCCGGAGCGACCCGACGTCGATGTCGAAGCGCCGGCGGGCGTCGACGCCGGCGTACTCGTCCCTGAGGCGCAGGTTGCCGTTGGGGACGTGGGCGATGCCCCGCCACTTGCCGCCGGTGGGCCGGAACACCTTCCACAGCTGCTCCTGGGCGTTCCGGTTGCCCTGCTCGGTGACGCACCGGGGGTACATGTTCACCACCCGCGGATCGTCGTCCCGGACGAGCTCCACCAGCTGGACCAGTCCCGCCAGCACGTCCAGCGGCTCGAAGCCGGCCACCACCACCGGGATGCCGTGCCGGTCCACGAAGCGCTCGAAGAGCGCGGAGCCGGTGATCGTGGCGGCGTGCCCCGCTGCCAGGTATCCCTCGACCCGGGTGTGGGGCATCTCGGCCACGATCTCCATGACCGGCGGGATGTACTTGTGGGCCGAGAGCACGGAGAAGTTGTCCGGCGGTTCGGCCAGCACCACCGCGGCCGTGGCCACGGCCGTCGTCTCGAAGCCGCTGGCGAAGAAGACCACCTCGTCGTCCGTGTCCCGCGCCAGCTCCACCGCCTGCGAGGCGCTGTAGACCACGTCCACCCGGGCCCCGTCGGCCTGGGCATCGGCCAGCGACTGGACGGTGCCGGGCACATGGAGCATGTCGCCGTAGGTGGCGACCCGGACGCCCTGCCGGGCCAGGGCCACGGCCTCGTCGACCTCGGGCATGTCGGTGACGCAGACCGGGCAGCCCGGCCCCATGATCACGTCGAGCCCCTGCGGGAGGATGGTACGGATCCCGTACTTGGCGATGGACTGCTCGTGGCTCCCGCAGACGTGCATCACCGAGACCCGGTCGCGGTCCACCTCGCCCACGACTCGCTCCAGGGCTTCGGCCAGCGCCCGTGCCTTCTCGGGATCCCTGAACTCGAGCTCGCGCGCCGACCGGCCCGCGGCGCCGCCGTCGGGTCCCTCCGTCGGTGGCGCGGCGGTCGGCTGTCCTCCGGGCGCGTCGCTCATCGGTTCCCCTCCGGACCGCGGGGCACGCCCGGCGTCGGGTCGGACGACGGCATGCTCGCCTGTTCGATCTCGTCGCGGACGTCCTCGGCCATCATGTCTCCTCCGGCCTCCTCCAGGAGCTCGCTGTAGAGGGCCAGCGTCTCTCCGATCTCGGCCTCCGGGATCTTGCGGATCGCGAAGCCCACGTGATTCAGGATGTAGTCCCCCGGCGACACCGGCTCGTCCACGACATCGAGCCGCGTCTCGCGCCGCACGCCCCAGAAGTCCACGACGGCGACGTCGCCCTTCACCTCGACCACCTTGCCCGGCACGCCCAGACACATGTTCTCGCTCCTCTCTAGCTGGTGCCCAGCGACCCGCGGGCGTAGTTCCCGCTCCCGACTTCGGAACGGAGGAAGTCGCACCACTCCTCCATGCCCTCGCCGTTCCGGGCGGACGTGAAGAAGAAGCGGAGGTCGGGATTGACCTCCCGCGCGTAGCTCACCGCCCGCTCGACGTCGAAGTCCAGGTGCGGGAGCAGGTCCATCTTCGTGATCACGGCGTACCGGGCGAGCCGGAACATCTTCGGGTACTTCACCGGCTTGTCCTCGCCCTCGGTCACCGAGAACAGGACCACCTTCTCCTGCTCGCCCAGGTCCCAGCTCGCCGGGCAGACCAGGTTGCCCACGTTCTCGATGAACAGGAGCCGGGTCTCGTCGAGGTCCAGCGCGTCCAGCGCCTCGGAGACCTGACGTGCGTCCAGGTGGCACGCTCCGTCGGTGACCACCGCCTGGACGAGCCTCGGCGTGAGCCGCGCGATGCGGTTGGCGTCGTTCTCCGTCTGGACGTCGCCGGTGACGACGGCGATGGGGAACTCGGCGTCCAGCCGCTCCAGCGTGGCCTCCAGCAGGGCCGTTTTCCCGGATCCGGGCGAGGAGACGAGGTTGTAGGTCGTCACCCCCGCATCGGTGAGCCGGCGCCGGACGTCGGCCGCGAGCTCGTCGTTCTTCTTCATCACTTTCTCGCGCACCTGAATGCGGCGAACCGTCATCGGACACCCTTCCCCTGGTTCGAGTCTGCTCTGCTACCGTCTCCGGCACCGCGCGGCGGTCCGGCCTCGGAGGGCAGGGGCGCGTCGCCCAGCGGGCTCGGCCCGTTCCCGCCCCCGTCCGCCACCGCGGCCGTGCCGTCCCGGTCTCCGTCTCCGTCCTCGATCCCGTCCTCCACGTCGATCCACGCCAGCCGCAGCACGTCCCCCCGGCAGCGCTCCAGCACCGGCCGGGCGTCGTCGAAGGGAGGCTCCGT
The DNA here is from genome assembly GCA_947581645.1 of Candidatus Caribbeanibacter nitroreducens. Taxonomy (GTDB): domain Bacteria; phylum Gemmatimonadota; class Gemmatimonadetes; order Palauibacterales; family Palauibacteraceae; genus Caribbeanibacter; species Caribbeanibacter nitroreducens. Next base: position 36,482 of record CANPVF010000159.1, read on the forward strand.
GAGCACCGCCTGGAGACAGAACTCCAGGGCGTCGATCACCACGCCCGCGCGATCGCCCACCTCCACGCCCACGGCCGAGACGCGCGGCAGGAGCTCCCGGTCCACCTGCTCGGCGGCCAGGCGTCCCACCTCCATGGCGAGGCTCATCTCGTGCACCGGCGCCCCCCCGTCCCGTGTCGCATGGCCGTCCCGATCACGCGCGACCCGGCTCGCCCGCCACGGGCTCCTCCGCGGGCCGGTGTTCGGCCCCGACGCCCCAGCTCCGGAGCCGGTCCACGGCGCGGATGACCAGGTCGTCGAGGCCGGCCACGGCCTCGGGGCTGAGGGCCGTCTCGGTGGCCAGCTCGGCGGGCTGGAGGCCCACGGCCACCGTCTCCTCCGGGAGCGTCCCCCGGAGCGAGGCCAGGGCCAGGACCTCCCGGATGCCCACCTGGTGCGTCGAGATCTTGCCGTCCAGGAAGAGCGGGAGGTCGTCCCGCTCCAGGACCACCGTCTCGCCGGGCTCGTCGCCCACGTCGATGGCGTCCAGCAGGAGCAGCCGGTCGGCGTCCTCCACGGCGGGCAGGAGCATCATGCCCCACGTGCCGCCGTCCAGCAGCTCCACGTCGGGAGAGAGGCTCCACTCCTCCCGCAGCCGGGCCAGCGCCGCCAGCCCGATCCCGTCGTCCGCCAGCAGGGGGTTGCCCAGCCCGATCACCACGACCCGCGAGCCGGCGCCGGGCGGGGCGTCTCCGGGTCGGGGCCGGCGTCCTCCACCGGCCTCACCCGGGTGCTCACTCCTCATCGACGAACTCCTGGTCCCGGGGCAGGAACCGGCCGCCGCTCACCATGGAGGAGACGGTGCCCGTCGATTCCGTCAGCTCCGCCCGGATGGTCAGGTAGACGTGGATCGGAATGAAGATGAGGAAGACCCACGTCAGGACGTGGTGCACCAGGCGCGTGTACTGGACGCCGCCCAGGAGCCCGTTCACCCAGGAGAAGGCCGCGTAGAAGAAGCCGTCGGGATTGGCCTGTCCGTACATGGCGAAGCCGGTGAGCACCATCACCACGGTCACCGCGTACAGGCCGGTGTAGGAAATCTGCTGGATGGGGTTGTGCCCCATGTACTCCGGCTCCTCGTCCCCGACCATCATGTAGTGCTTCACGATCTTCCACATGTTGACCCAGTCCTCCCGTCGGAACGGGAAGAGGGCCCGCCAGCTCTCGAACTTGTTGCCGACGAAGAGCCAGTAGACCCGGACGATGCCGGTGGCCACCAGCAGGCCGGCCGCCGCGAAGTGGATGAAGCGCATCCACCCCATCAGGTAGTGGTTGGCCGGCTCGCCAGTGGTCATGAAGTACGGGGCGCCGATGTAGAAGCCGGTGACGACGAGGGCGACGATGGCCACGGCGGCCACCCAGTGCATGGCGCGAATGGGCCAGTGCCACAGGTAGACCCACTCGTAGTCGCCCTCGGGCGGCCTCGGGATGGCGGCCAGACCGGGCTGCTCCGTCCGCTCGGGCTCGTGCGTGCTCTGGCGTCCCCCGCGTTCCTCCCGCTCGGTGCTCACGACGCACCTCCCGCCTCCACCTCATCGGCGGCGTCCGAGGGTCGACCGACCTCGTCGTCGGCCACGTCCGGAGGGCTCCCGAACCCCAGGCCGGTACCGTGGTCCAGCCGCACCTTCGTCACGACGTTTCCGCGGTCGTCCAGGACGTGGGCCCCGCAGGCCATGCAGGGGTCGAAGGAGTGGACCGTCCGGAGCAGCTCGATCGGCTCCTCGGGATCGACCAGCGGGTGGTTGTCCACCAGGGAAGCCTCGTAGGGCCCCATCTGCCCCTCGGCGTCCCGCGGCGAGCAGTTCCAGGTGCTGGGCACGACGCACTGGTACTTCGAGATCTCGCCGTTCTCGATGCGCACCCAGTGGCCCAGCGAGCCCCGGGCCGCGTCGCAGTAGCCGTATCCGCGTGCCGACTCCGGCCACGTCTCCGGCTCCCACTTCTCGCCGTTGAACGTTTCCGTGTCGCCGCCCCGGATGCGCTCCACGAGCCGGTCGTACCAGTCCTCCATCTTGCGGGCCAGCAGCACCGTCTCGGCGCCGCGCGCGGCCGTCCGTCCCAGGGTGGAGAAGAGGGCCTCGGGGCCCACCTCGAGCCGACCCAGGGCCTCGTCGACGATGGCCTGGATGTCCTCGTGGCCCGAGGCGTAGCCCACCAGCATCCTGGCCAGGGGTCCGACCTCCATGGGGCGCCCGTCGTAGCGGGGCGCCTTCATCCAGGTGTACTTCTCCTCGTCCTGGAGGTACTCCCAGGGCGGCTCGGGGCCCGTGTAGTTCGGCGTCGTCTCGCCGTCGTAGGGGTGGAGCCCCGTTCCCGGTCCGTCCTCGTAGCTGTACCAGGAGCTGTCCACGTACTCCCTCACCAGCGAGGGGTCGTACTCGTGCACCGTGGACAGGTCGTTGTCGAGGATGATCCCCCGCGGGAAGTACAGGGAGTCGAGGTCGCGGACGTCGTTCTCGGGGAATTCGCCGCACGCCATGTAGTTGGGCACGCCGCCGCCGATGGACGCCCACTCCTTGTAGAACGACGCGATGGTCAGCAGGTCCGGCCAGTACACCTGCTCCACGAAGCGCCGGGCCCGGCCGATCATGTCGTGGATGTCCGTGAGGCTCTCGGCGTTGATCGTGGCCGTGTCGTCCAGGTTGATGGCCGAGGCCATGCCGCCCACGACGAAGTTCGGGTGCGGGTTCTTGCCGCCGAAGATCGCGTGGATGCGGATCACGTCCCGCTGCCAGTCCAGGGCCTCCAGGTAGTGGGCCACCGCCATCAGGTTGGCCTCCGGAGGCAGGCTGTAGGCCTCGTGCCCCCAGTAGGCGTTGGCGAAGATCCCCAGCTGGCCGGACTCGGCGAACGTCTCCAGCCGGTCCTTGATCTCCCGGAAGTAGTTCCGGGAGTGCTTCGGCCAGGGGGAGACCTCTCCGGCGAGATCCGCGGTGGCAACCGGATCCGCCTCCAGGGCGCTCATCACGTCCACCCAGTCCAGGGCGTGGAGGTGATAGAAGTGGATCACGTGATCCTGGATGGTCTGGATGCCGTGTACGATGTTCCGGATGATGTTGGCGTTCGGCGGAATCCGGATGTCCAGGGCGTCCTCCACGGCACGGAGCGACGCGATGGCGTGCACCACGGTGCACACCCCGCAGATCCGCTGGGTGAAGGCCCAGGCGTCGCGGGGGTCCCGCCCCTCCATGATGGTCTCGATGCCCCGGAACTGGGTGGACGAGGCCCAGGCGTCCTGAATCCGTCCGTTCTCCTGCCGGGCCTCGATCCGGAGATGTCCCTCGATCCGCGTGATCGGGTCGACGACGACTCTAGGCATGGGTCACTCCCTCTCTTCCGCGTTCGTTTCGCCCCTCTCGGGCGAGCTCTCGCCGCCGCCCTGGTCCGCCACCGGCAGCTCCCGTCCCTTCTTCTTTTCCCGCATGCGCTGCACGCCCGTGGCGATCGCGTGCGCGCCCACACCGGCGGCCGCCCCCACGGCCAGCCCGAGGCCGATCTCGTCGGCCGTACGCTCGACGCCGAACCCGGCCACGCCGGGCAGCCTCTCGTAGAAGGGGGTCATGGAGTCCCAGAAGTAGGGCTCGGTGCACCCGATGCACGGGTGGCCGGCGCCGATGGGCCAGTCCGTGCCGGAGTTCCACTGGAAGATCGGGCATGGGGAGAACGTCGCCGGCCCCTTGCAGCCCACCTCGTACAGGCACCAGCCCCGCCGCGCGCCCTCGTCGTCGAACTCCTGCACGAACTGCCCGGCGTCGTAGTTGGCCCGCTTCGGGCACTGGTCGTGGATGCGGGCGCCGTAGGCGAAGAGCGGCCGCCCCTCGCCGTCCAGGTCCGGCATGCTCCCGAAGGTGAGGTAGTGCACCAGGGTGGCGGTGACGGTGTCCGCGATGGGCGGACAGCCCGCGAGGTTCACCACCGGCCTGTCCGTGACGATCTCGTCCGTCCGGACCGCACCGGTGGGATTCGGATCGGCGGCCTGGACGCTGCCGTAGTGGGCGCAGGCGCCCACCGCGATCACGCCGGCGGCGCCCTCGGCCGCCTCCACCAGAACGTCGTGGGCGGTGCGTCCCCCCATCGTGGTGTAGACGCCGCCCTCGTTCATGGGCACCGAACCGGTGACAACGAGCAGGTACTCGCCCCGCTTCTCCTCCATGGTCTGCTGCAGGACTTCCTCGGCCCGATGTCCGGCCGCCGCCATCAGCGTGTGCTGGTAGTCCAGCGACACCTTGTTCAGGATCAGGTCGCCGATGGTCGGCGACTCCGACCGGAGGACGCTCTCCACGCAGCCCGTGCACTCCTGCAGCTGCAGCCAGATGACGCTGGGCCGCTGCTGCTCGGAGAGGGACTGCATGATCGCGGGACCCATGGCGCTCCCGACCCCGAGGATCACGCCCATCTCTCCGCAGTAGGTCAGGAATTCCCGGCGGTTGATGCCCTGGCGCTCCAGGTTCTCGCCCAGGGTCTCGTCGTTCTTCCACGCGAACTCGTTGGGGACGAACATCGCTGCCTCCCGGAATGATGGACGCTCCGGCGACATGCGCCGGTCGGAGAGGCCGGGGCCGGTCCGCGGGCTGCCACCCTCTCAAGCTCGCTTGGGAAGCTAGAGTCCGCGATAGGAGGCGTCTGTCGGGGCCCGCCCGGAGAGGAATGTGGGAGATTCCGCCGCGACGGTGTGGGGAGGCTCCCCGCGCCGGCCGAAAGGCACCGACGGCCGGTCGGGCGGCAGGCGACCTCCTCCCGCCGAGCGAACCGTGCGTTCGGATCCCTCCGGACGGGAGTGGCGCCGCTGGCGTGGGAAATCTCCCTACAGCAGGAGAGCGACAGCTCCCTCGCGCGCGGGACCTCGAAGCCCCCTATCCGGTTACATGTCATCTGATTGGATGACAGTATCCGGCGGGCAACCATCCCCCGCCCACGGGACAGGCGGGTTGATCGAGGAAAAAGGGCTTGATTAGCTTGTGGGCGGTCAATGTTCTGGGCCGCGTCCGTCACAGGATGCTGACGCCCTGGGAACGGGGAGTCCGGCGTCTCCTGCGGGAGAGCGCTCGGTGGGGACGGACTGCCGTGAGACGGGAAACAGACGAAGGAGTGGGCCATGACGACGGAGAGCGGGAAACGGATCCGTAGAGCCCTTCTTCTCCTGCCGGTCGCCGCAGCACTCGCGCTGACCGGGTGCGTGGACGAGAAGGTCGTCTTCCAGGAGCGTCCCCTCTTCGAGCAGCCCGCCAGCGCGGCCGAGGGCTTCCTGGGCTACAGCCAGCAGGACGCCAAGCTCACGGTCTGCGGCAACTGCCACGTCGGCACCCAGAACGCCTGGGAGGAGTCGGGCCACGCCGCCGCCTGGGAGGGGCTGCAGAGCAGTGGGGGCGCCCAGGACTTCTGCGAGGGCTGCCACACGGTGAACGAGCGGGGCAACTCCTTCGAGGGCGACGCCGGCTTCGCGGCCATGGGCTCCGACCGCTACCACGACGTCCAGTGCGAGTCGTGCCACGGCCCGGGCCAGACCCACGTCGAGAACCCCGACGGAAACCAGCCCCTGGCCAGCATCCAGGCCGGGGTGGACCTGGAGACCGGATGCGGTGAGTGCCACTCCGGCGCCCACCATCCCTTCACCAACCAGTGGGCCCAGTCCGCCCACGGCATCGCCTCGGTGAAGGACCGGCCGTACGTGAGCGGCTCCTGCCTGGACTGCCACGAGGGCGAGGCCGCCATGCAGAACACGTTCGGCGAGACGGCCAACTTCGTCGGCAAGGACGACGACCAGCGCTCGTCCATCACCTGCGCCGTCTGCCACGATCCCCACGGCTCCGAGAACGCCGCTCAGCTCCGCGCCCCGGTGGACGTGGCCAGCGAGGAGCATCTCTGTGTGCGGTGCCACTCGCAGCGGGGCACGCCCGGACTGACGCAGCCCAACCTGCACGGCCCCCACGGCTACCAGGGCAACCTGGTGCTGGGCGAGGACATCGGGTGGATCCCGCCCAACGCGGACCTCAGCGGCACCTTCGCCTCCACCCACGGTACCGAGGGCAACCCGGAGCTGTGCGCCACCTGCCACGTGGCACAGCGGACCATCACCGACGAGGAGGGCGACTTCCAGGTGGAGGCCGTGGGCCACACCTTCGAGGCCACCCCCTGCCTGGACGACCAGGGCCTGCCGCGTGAGAACTGCACCATCCAGGAGCAGAACTTCGAGGCCTGCGCCACCAGCGGGTGTCACGGCAACGCCGAGACGGCCCGGAACCTGTTCGTCACGTCGAAGAACGGAATCAACGACCTGCTGGATCAGCTCTGGACGGACACCGACGACGATCACAACCTGGAGACCACCGACGACGGACTGCTGCCCCAGGTTCTGGCCGCGCAGGGCGAGGGCGAGATCAACCCGGCCGACAGCACGTTCACCACGGCCGAGGGCGCGCTGTGGAACGCCCAGGTGGCGCACACCCAGGACCGGCTGTACTGGGGCGACTTCACCGTCGGCTCGAACCCGACCCACTTCGGGGCCCACAAGGGCAGCGGCGACGGCGTCCACAACCCGTTCCTGCTGGAAGCCCTGCTCAGGGCCTCCATCGACGCGGTGGAGAACGAGTACGGCGTGACCGCCAGCGCCACCGTCCAGCGCTTCTCCACACCTCCGCCCGGGATCGACGTCAACCTCAGCAGCGGCTCCGAGTAACGGCACGGGAGCGGGAATCGGTGACGTGCGCGGTTCCGCCACCGGGAGCGCGCTCCTCCCGATCCTGACGGCCCTGGCCGCGGTGGCCCTCCACCCCGGGATCGCCGCGGCGCAGGAGGCGGAGGCCGGCGCCGGCGACACGACGTTCGTCGCCGACGGGGACACGGTACCCTTCCGGCACGCCGAGCACACGGAGGTGGCGTGCACCGACTGCCACTCCACGGAGGAGGGGCACGGGACGCTCACGGTCACGTCGATCCGCGGCTGCCGCTCCTGCCACCACTCCGGGTCCACCGCGGAGCCCTGCACCGACTGCCACGAGCGTTCGGAGCTCCGCGCGGCGGGGTCGTATCCCGTCACCAGCGACCTGGTGATGTCGGTGGACACGGTCCGCGGACGCGATCTCCCCTTCGATCACGCCTCCCACGAGGATCTCGAGTGCGCGGAGTGCCACTCGGACGGAACCGAGCTGTCGGCCGGCTCCGTCCGGTGCGCCGAGTGCCACGAGGAGCACCACGGCGCCGAAGTGCGATGCGTCTCCTGTCACCGGGAAGCACCGGAGGAGACCCACACCCTGGCCGTCCACGCCACGTGCTCGGGGAGCGGCTGCCACGAGGCCGCGACCCTGCCGGTCACGACCAGGACCATGGCGCGTAGCCCGCGGAACGTCTGTCTCACCTGCCACCAGGACCAGGTAGACCACCGTCCCGGGGAGCGGTGCGCCCGCTGTCACCTCCTCCCGGAGGGAGAGGGAGGCGGTACGCCGTGACCCGCACGCCGCACATCCCACGGCGCCGGTGGCTCCTGTCCCTGGGCGTTGGGTTCCTGGCGCTGGCCCTGCTGCCGGGGGCGGTCCCGGCCCAGGACTTCCGCGGACACGCCTGGGCCACGGCCCGCACGGTGGAGGTCCGCCCCATCGCCCAGGACACGGTGGCCCGGAGCCAGGTCACGGAGCTGCCCGGCGGCGGGTTGGCCTACCAGGGTCGGCCGGTGACGTGCAGGGGCGACGAGTGCACCTTCTACCGCTCGTCCCCCTCCGAGCACGCGCTGCACACGACCCAGGACCTCCGCTTCACCGCCTGGGGCTTCGGCCTGGAGGGCCTGTCCGCCACGGTGCACGTCCGGGGCCGGCAGGACGTGGGCGGCGACTTCACCTGGCCCCGGAGCGACGACCCCTTCGACGCCATCGTCGCTTACGCGCAGTACAACCGGCCCGATCTGCGCGTACGGCTGGGGCGCCAGCGGACCCGGTCGGGCCTGGGCTTCGCCAGCTACGACGGGGCCAGCGTGTTGGCCGAGCCCCTGGACGGCCTGTCGCTGGAGGCCTACGGCGGCCGGAGCCTGGCCCGCGGCCTGCACGATCCGCGGAACGAGGCCCTGGAGGGCGTGGAGGACTTCCTGCCGGACCGTGACGCCTGGCTCCTGGGCGCCGCGGCCACCGTGGAGGGAGGGGCCGGGAGCTCGCTCACGGCCCGGTATCAGAGGGAGATCTTCTCCAACCGTGCCGCGCTGCTCTCCGAGCGGGCCTCGGTCGACGGCCGCACCTCCGTCCTGGCGCCGGTGCGCCTCACGGGCTCGATGGACTACGACTTCGCGCGGGGAGAGATCGGCAAGTCGCACCTGTCGGCGGAGCTCCCGGTGACGGACGACCTGGTCCTGGAAGCCCGCGGTCGCCGCTACATGCCCTACTTCGAGCTGTGGACCATCTGGGGCCTGTTCAGCCCGGTGGCCTATCACGAGGGGCGGCTCGGCGCATCGTGGTCGGCCACCTCCGACCTCGGTCTGCAGGTGAGCGGGGGCGCCCGGAGCTACGAGGACACCCACACCGACCCGATCCTGGGCCCGGTGGAGGACGACGCGTGGTTCGCCTCCGCCTCCGGCCGCTGGTCGCCGGCGTCGGACCTGCGCCTCCACGGCCGCTACCGGGTGGAGCGCGGCGCCGGGGCCTTCCTCAGCTCCGGAGAGCTGGGCGGTCGGTGGCGAGCCTCCGACCTGCTGGCGCTGCGCCTGGACCTGACGGCGAGCCAGCAGATCGAGGAGTTCCGGATCGGCGAAGGCATGCTGGCCGGCGGCACGGCATCCGTTGAGCTCCGTCCGCTGGACGGTGTGCGGCTGGACACGGGCGTCTCCGTGTACCGCCAGTACTTCGACAACCGCCCCAGCGCCGTCGACTGGAATCAGCTCCGCGGGTGGAGCACCCTGCGCCTGGACCTGGGCGGCGACCCCGCGCTGGAGGGGCGCTGACCGGTGGAGACCCGCGCCCGGACCTCCGTCCGCGTCACCGCCCTCGCGCTCGCGCTGGGGGTCGTCGCCCTGGCCGGCGCGGTGGCGTACGCCGGGAGCGACGCGGCCTCCGCGGCGGCACTCGCGGACCCCGCGCCGACGCCGTCGACGGCGCGCGGCGGAGGGGCGGAACCGGCCGCCGCCGACACCTCGGAGGGCTTCCCGCACGAGGAGCACGCGGGACTGTTCGCCCTGTGCACGGGGTGCCACGGGGGAATCGGCCGCGGCGACACGGCCTCCTTCTACCCGGAGCCGGAGTCCTGCGCCAACTGCCACGACGGGGAGCAGGAGGAACGGGTGGAGTGGGCGGGGCCGGAGCGCCGGGTCAGCGGGCTCACCTACGACCACGGTGAGCACGCCGCCGAGCTGGAGCGGGAGGGCGAGGAGCCGGCCGCCTGCGAGTCGTGCCACACGCCGGCCGGCGCGACGCGCATGGCGGTGGCCCGGCGGGCCGTACCGGAGCGGTGCCTGAGCTGTCACGAGCACGAGGCCCGGGACCACTACGTGGACGCCAGCTGCGCCACCTGCCACCGGCCGCTGGCCGAGACAGGCTTCGGCCGTGCTCGCATCGCTTCCCTGCCCGAGCCGGACGACCACGACCGTAGCGCCTTCCTGGCCGAGGCCCACGGCGAGTCGGCGGAGCGCACGGTGACCACCTGCCAGACCTGCCATACGCAGGAGCGCTGCACCAGCTGCCACGTGGAGGGTTCGGAGCGGGAGGCGGTGGCCTCGATGCCCGTCGCGCCGGCCGGGATGGAGCTTCCCGACCTCGCCGCCCGCTACCCGACGCCGGAGACCCACGAGTCGGAGGGCTGGCTGGACGCGCACGGCGAGCGGGCCCGCCCCGGTGAGTGCTCCACCTGCCACACGCGCCAGAGCTGCACGACCTGTCACCGCGACGTTCCCTCTTCCGCCGTGGCCCGGCTGCCGGACGCCGGGGAGACGGACGCGCCGGGCGTCGAGGTGCACCGCCGCGCCCCGGCGTCCCACCGCTCGCTCGACTTCCCGACGGACCACGGCGACCTGGCGGCCGCCGATCCGGGGAGCTGCACGTCCTGCCACACGGAGGCCACCTGCACCGACTGCCACGCGGGGGGCGTGGCCGGCGCCGGTGACGCGGCGGGACGGCGGAGCTCGCCGGCGGTGGGCTCGCCCGCCAGCGCGGGCGGGGTCGGGGGAGGCCCGTCCCCCGGGGGGTGGACGGGCGGTCCGGCCGTCCCTGCCCGGGACACCACTCATGCCGACACCACCGTCGCGGACACGAGCTCCGACGGAGACGCGACGGCCACGCCGTGGCCCGGCGCCACCCCGCGGAGCGAGCCCGGCGGCTTCCACCCCGAGAACTTCATGGCGCGGCACGCCTCCGCCGCGTACGGGAACCGCATGGAGTGCTCGACGTGCCACAGCACGGGAGCCTTCTGCCGGGAGTGCCACCAGCAGACCGGCATGGGCAGCAGCGGCCGCATCGGACCGGGCTTCCATGACGCCCAGCCCCTCTGGCTGCTGCGCCACGGACAGGCGGCGCGCCAGTCGCTCGAGAGCTGCGCCAGCTGCCATCGCCAGAGAGACTGCATCCAGTGCCATTCCATCACGGGAGCATTCAGCGTGAGCCCCCACGGACCGGAGTTCGACGCCCAGCAGTACGCCGACCGGAACCGGCAGGTGTGCCTCGCCTGCCACCTCTCGGATCCCCTGGGAGGTGGCTCGTGACGATGGACCGCGTGCGACAGTCCCCCGGCGGACGGCCGCGGCTCGCCGCCGTGACCGCGGTCCTCCTGGTGGCCCTCCTCCCGGTCGTCGCGGGATGCGGCGGAGAGGGCGGAGGGGCCGGCGACGGGAGCGGCGAGAGCCGCTTCTCCATCGGCGGGCGCGGGCTCAACGAGGCCGTGGACAGCGTACGCTCCTCCCGGCGCCGGCCCCCGACCGGAGGGATGGGCGCCGGGAGCGGCGCCTCCCAACGCTCGAGCCTGCCGCCGGAGATCCAGTCCGCCCTGGACAGCGGCAACGTGGCCTACCGGGCCGGGAACTACCGCGCGGCCCTTGAGCAGTTCGAGTCGCTGGCCGAGGAGCATCCCGACGTCCGGGCCGCCTGGTTCGGGGTCTTCATGGCCCACCGGGCCCTGGGGAACACCGCCGCCGCCGACAGCGCCATGCGGCGAGCCGGCATGGGCTCCTCCGACGCCACGGAGCTGCACGGATCGGCGGCCGACAGCGGGACCAGCACCGCCCCGCATCCTCCCATGACCGACACCACGGACTCGCCGATCTGACGTCCCCGTCGGGTGCGCGTCCCGACGGCCCTTCCCGCCCGGCCCGCCCTCCGCGTGGGAAGTCTCCCCACATCGGACCTCCCCGATTCCCGCCGAGACCGATCCCGCTGCTCCCGACAGATCCCCGGGCCCCTCGGCCCTACGTTCCCGACGGAATTTCGGCCCGGCAGCGTCCTCCTCGGCGGCACGGACGCCGCCGGGCCGCGCTGCGGACCATCCGGAACGGACGCTCTCCATGAACGCACGACCAGACGCGGCACCGGGCGGCGGGGCCGATTTCACGGCCCCGGAGGAGTCCCGTGAGCCCGGAGCCGCGGAGGACAGCTACCTGGCCCGGCTCCTGGCGGCCGAGTCCCGGCTGGAGGCCTCGCTCGCCGAGGAGCGTCGCCGCGCCGATGCCATGATCGAGAGCGCCCGGGAGCAGGCCCGGGCCGTCCGCCGGGACGGGGCCGCCCGGCTCGAAGAGGAGCTCGTGGAGATGCGGTCGCGGGTCCGGGACGAGCACCGGGAGGCCGTCGAGGAGATCCGGCGCCGCGCAGAGCGACGGGCGCGCCGCTACCGCGAGACCACGGACGAGACGGTGGAGAAGCTGGCCCGGGCCGTGGCCGAGAGGCTCGTGGGGGACCCGCCGTGATCCTCACCATGTCCCGAGTTCGGATTCTCGGTCCGCGCCATCGCCTGTCCGAGATGGTGGGGGTCCTCCAGGACGCCGGCACGGTCCACCTGACCCGGCCGTCGGCAGAGGCCCTGCACCCGGTACCGGAGTCCCTCCATCGGGACGAGGAGTCCCGGCTGCGCGAGGCGCTCGAAAACGTCGAGGCGACGCTGGAGGCCCTTCCGGTGCAGGACGTGCAGCCGGAGATTCCCGACGCGATCTCCGCCGAGGACCTCCGTCGCTGGGAGCAGCTGGCGGAGCGTCTCCGCCGCCGGGCCGAGGACCTGACCGGACGCGCCCGGGAGCTGGAGCGGCGCGCGGTCGACCTCGACCGCTTCCTCGACCTCTTCCGGCGATTCGGCGATCTGCTGCCGGAGGAGCCGGGGAACGACGGTGTCCGCAGCTGGTTCCTGGTGCTCCGCACCGGGGGCTCCGACAGCACGGACCGCCTGCGGGGAGCGCTGGAGGAGAAGCTCGGCGAGGGCTTCGAGCTCACGGTGGGCGAGGAGCGGGGCGAGGGTCGGGCCGCCGTGCTCCGCGCCTCCGGGGAGGCCGCCCGGGGCATCGACGACGTCCTGTCCGGCGCCGGCGTCGAGGAGGTGGGGCTCCCGACGCGACTCCCGGGAGGAGCGTCCCTGGCGGGGGCCACCGACGCCATGCGGGAGCGCAGGAGCGAGCTGCGCGACAAGGTGCAGCGCCTGGAGCGGGAGCGGCAGGGGCTGGCGGCCGAGCACGGCCCCGGCCTCCTGGGCGTCCGGCTGGCCATCCGTGACCGACTGGCCCGGATCGAGGCCCTGCGCACGGCCGCCCGGACGGATCGGGCCTTCGTACTGGAGGGCTGGGTCCCGGAGGAGGAGCTGGACGGGCTCCGCCAGCGCATTGAGAACGACTTCGGCGACGCCGCGGCGCTGGAGAAGATCGCCACGGAGAAGTGGCGGGGCGAGCAGGCCCCCGTCGCCCTCTCCAATCCGCGCATCTTCCGCCCCTTCGAGGCCGTGACCCGGATGCTCCCGCTCCCGACCTACGGCAGCATCGACCCGACGCCCTACGTGGCCGTCTTCTTCCCCATGTTCTTCGGCATCATCCTGGGGGACGTGGCCTACGGGCTGACCCTCGGGGCGCTGGCGGCCTGGCTCCACCACCGATCGGACGCCGACTCCATCCTGCGCTCGGTCTCCGAGGTCGCCGGCGCGTGCGCCGCCTTCACGGTGGTCTTCGGCTTCGTGTACGGCGAGTTCCTGGGCGACCTGGGACACCGCGTGTTCGGCCTCGAGCCGCTGATCTTCGACCGCGAGGACGCGCTGATCCCCTTCCTGGGGCTGGCGGTGGCCCTGGGCGTCGTGCACGTGCTCATCGGCTTCATCCTCGGCGCGGTCTCCTCCGTCCGGGACGAGCCCAGGGAAGCCGTGGGCAGGGGGCTCTACGCCCTCATGGTCGTCCTCGTGGCCGTGGCGCTTCTGGCCGCCGTCCGGATCCTCCCGGGCGCCTTCTTCACCCCCGCCGTCGTGGCGCTCCTGGTGGCCTTCCCCGTGCTGATCATCGTCGAGGGGGTGCTGGCACCGGTGGAGCTCATCTCCACGCTGGGGAACGTCCTCTCCTACGCCCGCATCATGGCCCTGGGCACGGCCTCCGTCGTCATGGCCGTGGTGGCGAACGAGCTGGTGGGAACGGTGGGGAGCGCCCTGGTGGGAGCCCTCTTCGGCCTCCTCTTCCACCTGGTGAACTTCGCCCTGGGAGTGTTCGGTCCCACCATTCACGGGCTCCGGCTCCACTACGTGGAATTCTTCGACAAGTTCTACAGCCCCGGCGGCGAGCAGTACCGCCCCTTCCGGCACGTCCGGTCCGAGGACCGGGCCGCCGCTTCCCTGGACACCTGACGAACACCTGAAAGGACGCCTGCCATGAACGACGTCTTCTGGCTGACGCTGAGCGCCGCGCTGGCGGTGGGGATTCCCGCCCTGGCCACGGCGTGGGCACAATCGAAGATCGGCTCCTCCGTGGCCGCCACCCTGGCGGAGAAGCCGGAGCTGAGCACCACCGCGATCCTCATGATCGCGATTCCGGAGACCATGGTCGTCCTGGGGTTCGTGGTGGCGCTCGTCATCATGCTCCAGGGCGGCGGAGGCTGAGACCGGCGTGGGCATCGACGCACTGCTCCGGGAGCTGCGGGAGCGCTCCCGGGAGGAGGAGGCCGAGATCCGGCGGGAGGCCGAGGAGCAGGCCGAGCGGATCGTCGAGGAGGCGCGCCGGGAGGCCGAGAAGCGGCGACGGGAGGCGCTGCAGGAGGCCGAGGACGAGCTCCGGGAGGAGCTGCGCGCCGAGCGGGAGCGGGAGGAGAACGACGTCCGCCGGCAGGTGATGGAGGCCCGGGAGGAGCTGCTCGATCGCGTGCGTGAGACGGCCCGGGAGCTGCTGGACGAGGCCGCCGCCTCCGGGGCGTACCGCCGCGAGCTCCCCGCCCGGATCCGGGAGGCGCTCGCCTGTCTGCCGGAGGACCGCGAGGTCGTGCTCCGCTGCCCGCCGTCGCTGGAAGAGGCGATTCGGGAGGCCCTCTCCGGCACGGACGGCCGGGTCCGCGTCGAGACCGACGACGAGGGGGCGGGCTTCCGGGCCAGCACGCCCGGCGGGACGATCACCGCCGACGCCTCCCTGGCACGCCGGCTGGAGCGTGACTGGACCGACCTGGCCCCCATGGTACTGGAGAAACTGGAGGAGCGATGGGCGGAGACTGGGGACCGCTGAACGCCCGCTCCCGCGGGCTCGGGTCGACCCTCCTGCCGCGCTCCTCGATCGGGGACGCGGCCGGGACCGGCTCACCCGGTGAGCTCGCCGGTCGGCTGTCCCGGGCCGGATATCCTCCGGACCGTGGGGACCTGCCCTCCACGGCACGCGGGCTGGACCGGGCCGTCGGACGGGTCCACGGCTGGCGCCTCACGGTTCTCCATCGATGGGCGGGCGACCTCCGTGAGCTGCTTCCCGTGGTGTTCGAGGCGGAGGACCGGCGGAGCCTGCGCGCTCTCCTCCGCGGGGTCCGGGAGGGAGCGAGCCCGGAGCGTCGGCTGCGGGGCCTCGTCCCCACCCCGACCCTGCCCCGAACGGCCCTGGAGCGTATGGCGGAGACGAGCAGCATCGAGGATCTCTCCCAGCTGCTGCGGGACGAGGCACATCCCCTGGCCGGTGCGCTGAGGGACACGGCGAGTCCGCCCCTCTCCCCGGCGGACCTCTACGACGCGGAGCTGGCGCTGGACCGGGCCTTCGCGCAGAGGGCGACCGGAGCCGCCTCTGGGGACCGGGAGCTCCAGCGGTTCGCGGCCCGGATCGTGGACCGGACCAACGCATGGACGCTCCTCCTGGCCGACGCCGCCGAGGGAGAGCCGGGCCCCGGGGACCTCCGCCTCCCGGGCGGCGAGGCGTTCCCGGAGGAGCAGTTCACCAGCATCTACGGGGTCGAGGACGGGGAGGAGCGGCGGCGGCTCGTGGCGGAGCAGCTGGACGGCCGCGGCGGCGAACTGCTCTCCGATCCGACGGTCCCCCCCTCGCGGCTGGGCGACCACCTCCTGGAGAGCGACATTCGCTGGACCCGCGAACGGGCCCTCCGGTCTCCCCTGGGCCCGTGGCCGTTCCTCCACCTGGTCCTCCGGTCCCGCGCCGAGAGCCGGGACCTCAGGAGCCTGGTGTGGTCGGCGGCCATGGGTGCGCCGGCTTCCGCCTTCCGACCGGTGACCCCGTCGTGAACGGCGCCGTCGACGAGGGATCGGTCCGGGTCGTGGCCCGGCCCGAGACGTCCCGGGGCTTCCGGCTGGCCGGCCTGCCCGTCCGGCCCGCCACCGACGGCCCCGGTGCCGAAGAGGTGACCCGACGTCTCGCCAGTCAGGACGACGTGGCCGTGATCTTCGTCCAGCGCGAGCTGTTCGACGGCCTCGGCGAGGGGCTCCGCCGCTCCCTGGAGGCCACCTCCGTCCCGGTGGTGGTCCCCTTCCCCGATCCCTCGTGGGAGGAGGCCGGACCGTCGGAGGAGTGGGTCGTGGAGCTGCTGAGGCGCGCCGTGGGGTACCGGGTGCAGCTGCGATGAGCGGCGCCGACGGCGGCGGGAGAGACGGGGCCGCGGAGGCCCGGGTGACGCGGGTGGCCGGCGCCCTGGTGGAGGCGGCTCCGCTGCCCGCCGCGGCGCTCTACGAGCAGGTGCTCGTCGGCGAGTCGGGCCTGGCCGGCGAAGTGATCCGAACCCGGGGCGAGATCGCCGTCGTCCAGCTGTTCGAGGACAGCGACGGGCTGGAGCTGGGCGAGCCGGTGGAGCGCACCGGGTCCACGCTCACCGCGGAGCTCGGCCCCGGGCTCCTGGGCTCGGTGCTGGACGGCGTCGGGCGGCCGCTCGAGCTGATCGCCGACGAGACCGGGCCGTTCATCGAACCGGGGAGTAGCGCCCGGACCCTGGACCGGGAGCGGACCTGGGCCTTCACGCCGGAGCGATCCGCCGGCGAGGAGGTGGCGCCGGGCGACGTCCTGGGACACGTCCGGGAGACCCCGGAGATCGCCCACCAGGTGCTGGTGCCACGCGATGGAGGCGGAATCCTGGCCGGGATCGACGGCGGGGAGTACGCGGTGGACGAGCCCATCGGCCGGATGGAGGACGGCCGCGAGCTCACCCTCCTCCGCCGGTGGCCGGTGCGCCGACCGCGTCCCGCCGGGGAGCGCCTCCCGGCCGACCGCCCCTTCGTCACCGGCCAGCGCGTCTTCGACCTCCTCTTTCCCGTGGCCGAAGGGGGGAGCGTCTCGGTGCCGGGCGGCTTCGGCACCGGGAAGACCGTGGTGGAGCAGACCCTGGCCCGGTACGGCGACGCCGACGTCATCGTCTACGTGGGCTGCGGCGAGCGGGGCAACGAGATGGCGGAGCTGCTGTCGGAGTTTCCCGAGCTGGAGGACCCGAGGACGGGCCGCCCCCTCATGGAGCGGACGGTCCTGGTGGTGAACACCTCGAACATGCCCGTCGTGGCCCGTGAGGCGTCGGTCTACCTGGGGATCACCATCGCCGAGTACTACCGGGACATGGGCCTCCGGGTGGCGCTGCTGGCCGACTCGATCTCGCGGTGGGCCGAGGCGCTGCGGGAGATCAGCTCGCGACTCCAGGAGATGCCGGGGGAGGAGGGCTACCCCACCTACCTGGCCGACCGGCTCGGCAAGATTTACGAGCGGTCGGGCCGCGTCCGGGTGCCGGGCTCGCCCGAGCGGGCCGGTGCCCTCACCCTGATCACCGCCGTCTCGCCTCCCGGGGGCGACTTCTCGGAGCCGGTGACCCAGGCCTCCCTGCGGGTGGCCGGCGGCGTGTGGGCGCTGGACAGCGAGCTGGCCAACCAGCGGCACTATCCCGCCGTGGACTGGGAGACCAGCTACAGCCTGTACGAGGAGCAGACCGGGGAGTGGTTCGCCGGGGAGGTGGCCCCGGACTGGCCCGAGGTGCGCCGCGACGCGCTGGAGCTCCTGGACCGGGAGCGGGACCTGCGGGAGATCGTGAACCTGGTGGGACCCGAGTCCCTGGAGGACGACGACCGCCTCCTCCTGGAGGCCGCGCGCATGCTGAGGGAGCTGGTCCTGGCCCAGAACGCCTTCGACCCCGTGGACGCCTACTCCCCGCCGGAGAAGACCCATCTCCTGACCTCCCTGATCCTGGACTACCGCCGGGCGGCCGCCGACGTCCTGGAGGAGGGCGTGGAGTTCGTCCGCCTGAAGACGGGGCCGGTGAGGGAAGCCGTGCGGCGCGTGCGCCAGGCGCCGGAGGACGAGCTCGATGAGCGCGCCCGTCGCGCGCAGGAGCTGGTGGCAGAGGTTCCCCGCGGGGAGCCCGCCGGCGGTACCGGGAAGCCAACGGACGAGGCGCCGGAACGCGGGGACGACGGGGAGCCGGAGCCGCCGGAGGAGGAGGGCGGACCGTGACGATTCCCCGAGTTCACCACGGTGTCGCCGCGGCACGGGGCCCCCTGCTCTTCCTGGACGGCACCCGCCGGGCCGTCATGGGCGAGTGGGCGGAGATCGAGACCGAGGAAGGGCGGTCCCTCCGCGGGCAGGTCATCGAGGCCGGCCGTGAGGTGACGGTGGTCCAGGTGCTGGAGGAGACCCTGGGCCTCGCCCCCGGAGACGTCGAGGTGACGCTCACCGGCAGGCTGGCCACGGCGGCCGTCGGCCGCGAGATGCTGGGGCGGGTCTTCTCGGGCAACGGTGTCCCCCTGGACGACCTGCCGGAGCCGGCGGGCGCCGAGTCCCGACCTCTGTCCGGCCGCCCCATGAACCCGGTGCGCCGCGACCGCCCCTCCGACTTCATCGAGACCGGGATCTCGGTCATCGACGGCATGAATACCCTGGTGCGGGGCCAGAAGCTGCCGGTGTTCTCCGGCCCCGGCCTGCCGGGTCTCGAGCTGGCCGCGCGGGTCGTGGAGGGGGCACGGATCCCCGGCGACCGTCCCTTCGCCGTGATCTTCGTGGCGCTGGGCATCACGGAGCGGGAGACGCGTCGGTTCCTGGATCGGTTCCGGGGGAGCGACGTCATGACCCGGACGACCCTCTTCCTGAACCGGGCGGCCGACCCCACCATCGAGCGGCTCCTGGCGCCGCGGCACGCCCTGTCGCTGGCCGAGCACCTGGCTTTCGACGAGGGCATGGAAGTGCTCGTCGTGAGCGCCGACATCACCCACTACTGCGAGGCCCTGCGAGAGATCAGCGCCGCGCGGGAGGAGATGCCCGGCCGGCGGGGCTTCCCCGGACACATGTACACCGACCTGGCCAGCCTCTTCGAGCGGGCCGGCGTGGTCGAGGGACGGGACGGCTCCCTCACCCAGATGCCGGTGCTCACCATGCCCAACGACGACATCACCCACCCGGTTCCGGACCTCACCGGCTACATCACCGAGGGACAGATCGTCCTGGGGCGGGAGCTCCACCGCCGGGGACTCTTCCCGCCGGTGGACGTCCTTCCGTCCCTGTCGCGACTGATGAACGCCGGCGTGGGCGAGGAGAAGACCGTGGCGGACCACCGGGCGTGGGCCGACCAGCTCTACGCCGTCTACTCCCGGGGACGCGACGCCCGAGAGACCGCCGCCATCGTCGGCGAGGGGGGACTCCCCGACGAGGACCGGCGGGCCCTGGAGTTCGCCGACCGGTTCGAGGAGGCGTTCGTCCACCAGGGCGAGGAGCGGCGCACGGTGGAAGAGAGCGTGGAGATCGGCTGGGGGCTGCTGCGGGACCTGCCCCGGGACGACCTGGGACGGATCGACGACGAGGTGTGGAGCCGGCACGGTGAGGGGCGGGATCGGAGCGGGGCCGGGCGGACGGAGCGGGAGGACGAGCCGTGAACGGCGGGAGCCGCCGTCCCCCGACCCGGTTCAACCTGGTGCGCGCCCGCCGGCGGCTGGAACGGATCCGCCGGGGCCGCGACCTCCTGAAGCGGAAGCGGCGCGCCCTGGTGAGCGAGCTCTTCCGCATCGCCCGCCCTGCGGTCGACGCCCGGGCCCGGGTCTCGGAGCAGGCCGCCCGGGCCTATCCGGCGCTCCTGGATGCGCACTCCGCGCGTCCCGACGCGGATCTGGAGGCGCTGGGCTGGCCCACGCGCGACCTCCGGGTCCGCCTGCGGCCCGTGGAAGTGTGGGGCATCTCCGCGGCCGAGATCGCCGACCGCGACGAGCCCGGGCGCACCCTGGAGGCGCGGGGCACCCCCGCCTCGTCCGCGGGACCCGCCGCGGTGCGGGCCGCCGCCGAGTTCGAGGCTCTGACGGGCCTGCTCCTGGACGCCGCGTCCCGCGAGATGCTGCTGCGCAGCCTGGCCCGGGCCCTGCGGCGGACCACGCGTCAGCTCAACACGCTGGAGCAGCGACTCATCCCGGAGCTTGAGACCGAGATCGACGAGATCGAGAGGATCCTGGACGAGCGGGAGCGCGAGGAGCACGTCCGCGTGCGCCGGCTCCTCCGGCGCCGGGGCCGCGGCCCGCTCTCGGGATCGGCCCCCGACGCGGGCAGGACCTCGTCCCTGGGCGCCGGCGTCTGATCGGCGGTGGGCCGGGCGAACGCCCTGCCCTCTGACGCTCCTCTCCCGCCGCGTCAGAACCCCAGCTTCAGCCCCAGCGTGACCGGGACCGTCGTGCCCTGGTCGAACCCGCCGATACCGTCCCGGATCTCGCCGAAGATGTCGGTGTCGTCCTCGTCGGTGAACATCATCGTCCAGGAGCCCCGGAGGAAGAGGTCTCCGGAGAGATCCATGGAGCTGAAGACCGGATAGGCGACTTCCAGGCCTCCGGCGACCGTGGGATAGGTCTCGGCGAAGTCACCGACGGGATCCCCCGTACCCGGATCGAAGACCACCTGCGGGAAGACCTCTGTGTTGTAGGAGGTCAGCCCGCCCAGGGCGTGGGCCGAGATGTCCACCGGGCTTCCGGCACCCAGGATCCGGACGTTGGCCCCGACCAGCGCTCTCCACAGCTCCGTGTCCGGCGTGGGCTGGTCGCCCTCGAGCCCGTACAGGAGCCCCAGCTCGCCGTCGATCCGGAGGTCGACCCGCGGGTGCACCCGATAGCGGGCGGACACGCCGGCCGTCGGTCCCAGGTCCGCCACGTCCGCCATGTCGGAGACCGGAATCTCCACGCCGCCCCGCGCGTCCACGCTGAACGTGCTCGCGTCCTGCGCGGTGAGCGCGGCGGGTGCCGCGACCAGCAGGACGGCAGTGAGTCCCGCGGCGATGCTCGTCCTCTTCCCCATGGCACGACCCTCCGTTGAGTTCCCGACGTTCTTCGTCTCGACCGCTGCGGCACGTCCACCCGGCCGCAGATGCTCCCTCGTACCGCAGTCTGTCTCTTCTTCAACGCGTTGAAAAGGCGTTTTCCCGGGTTCCGGGGCCGACGCGGGTCATTCCCGACGCTCCGTCGGGGGAATGTCCCCACATCACCGGCCCGTCAGGAGCAGTCGGGACACGGCAGACGTGCTATATTGGGATACATACGTTTCCATAGAGGAGGCCCCCATGAACAACCGTGCTGCAGACAGCGGCACACGGACCCTGCTCGTCGCCGCGACGCTTCTGGCCCTGGCGGTGGCCACGGCGTCGTGCGCCACGCGCAGCCGCGACACCTCGGACGGCCCGGCCGACCGCGGCCCCACCGTCGTCCAGGTCGACAACGGCAACTTCTCCGACGTCGTGGTCTATGCCCTGAGCACGGGACAGTACTATCGGCTCGGCGAGGTCACCGGCCACGACCGGGCGACCCTGAGTCTGCCTCGCCAGCTGGACACGGTGAGCGATCTCCGTCTGGTGGCCGATCCCATCGGATCGAGGAGCTCGTACTTCTCGGACCCGATCCTGTTCGAGCCCGGGGACGTCCTGGTTCTCAACGTCGGGCCGACGATGAACCTCTCCAACGTCGCGGTGCGAGCCGGGAGGGCCGGCACCGAACGCTGACCGGGTCAGGTCCGGGTGGCGTCCAGGCTGACCACCTCTTCGTCACCGAGCACGCGCGCCGTGTGCGTGGTGCCGGCGGGGATCGAGGCCCAGTCGCCGGGCTCGAGGACGACCTCCTCGCCCCCGGCCGTCATCCGGAAGCGGCCCGAGACCACGGCGTCGATCTTGTCGCGGCGGTGGGTGTGCTCGTCGAAGTAGGTGCCCGGGCGGTACACGTGCCGGGAGACCATGTACCCCTTCGCCTCGAGCTCCGCGCGTAGCGTCTCCGCGTCGGGGGACTCGTCCTCGTCGTGCCGGTCGCTCCAGCGGCTGACGTCCATGCTCCTCCCGTGTCCGTTTCCGACTCCGTCCGCAGCTCGGTCGTGGAGACGGTAAGGTGCGCCGTGCCTCCCGTAGATCGAAGCGCTTTCTCCCGTCCGGCGCACCCCCGATATTCGGCCCGGGCCGAGTCCCGCGGCCCGCCCGTCGTCCGCCCTCCCGCACGCACGCCCCCGCCAGCAGAGGTCCCCATGCGTCCCGTTTCAGGCTCCCGCCTCTCCGTCTCCTCCGTCTCCGTCCTGGCTCTCGTCGCCGGTGCCGTGCTGGGGCTCCCCGCGGCCGCGACGGCCCAGGACGGGCTCTCCGTGTCCGAGGTCATGAGCGCCCCGTTCCCGTCCGAGCTCACGGCGGCACCGGGCGGCGGGACCGTGGCGTGGGCCCTGTACGAGGAGGGCGTCCGGAACGTCTACGTCGCCGGAGCGCCGGACTACCGGGGGCGGCGCCTCACCCCGTATACCCGGGACGACGGACAGGCCATCGGGGACGTGTCCTTCACCGCGACCGGCGACCGGGTGGTCTACGTGCGTGGCGGATCTCCGAACGACGCCGGGCTCAGCCCCAACCCGACGAACGCCCCGGGCGGCCAGGAGCGGGCCATCTGGAGCGTCTCCGTCTCGGGAGACGGAGATCCCGTGCGGCTGGCCGAGGGGCACAGCCCGGTTCCCTCTCCTGCCGGCAGCCGCGTGGCCTTCGTCCGGGACGGCGACCTGTGGCTCGTGCCGGCGGCGGGAGACGGGGAGCCGCGGCGCGCCGTGCGCGAGAAGGGGAGCGTGGAGGAGATCCGCTGGTCGCCTGCGGGCGACCGGATCGCCTTCGTCACCGACCGGGGCGAGCACGCCTTCGTGGCGATCCACGAGCCGGGTGGCGAGGCCGTGACCTACCTGGACCCGGGCCTGTCGGAGGACCGCAGTCCGGTCTGGTCGCCGGACGGCCGCCGGGTGGCGTTCATCCGCGTTCACCCGTCGTCGGATCCACCCTACTCCACCGACCGCACCGGCCCGGGCTGGGAGCTCCGCGTGGCGGACGCCGGCTCCGGAGAGGGCCGGGTGGTGTGGAGCGCTCCCGAGGGCCGGGGAAGCGCCTTCTACCCCCTGGCCGGCGACCGGCAGCTCTTCTGGAGTGTCGGGGGGAACCTGATCTTTCCCTGGGAGCGGGACGGCTGGCGCCACCTGTACGCCGTGCCGGTCGACGGCGGCGACCCCGACCGGCTCACCCCGGGGGAGGGGATCGTCGAGAGCGCCACCCTCGACCCGGACCGGGAGACACTGCTCTACACCTCGAACATCGGCGACATCGATCGGCGCCACGTGTGGCGCGTCCCGGCCGACGGCGGGGGTGAGCCGCGGCAGCTGACGTCGGACGACGGCATCCAGTGGTCCCCGGTCGTCGCCTCCGGGGACGGCGCCGTGGCCTACCTGGCCTCCGGCGCGCGGCGCCCCGGGCACGCCCGCATCGACCCGGAGGACGGGGAGGACCGCGCCCTGGCGCCGCAGAACCTGCCCGAGGAGTTCCCGGGGCAGCGGCTGGTGGAGCCCGAGCCGGTGACCCTCTCCGGGGCCGACGGAAAGCGCGTTCGCGGACAGCTCTTCACCCCGCCGGGGGCGGAGGCCGGCGACGGGCGGCCTGCCGTGCTCTTCCTCCACGGGGGCTCGCGGCGCCAGATGCTCCTGGGCTGGCACTACATGCGGTACTACCACAACTCGTACGCCATGAACCAGTACCTGGCGAGCCGGGGCTACGTGGTGCTGTCGCTCAACTACCGGAGCGGCATCGGCTACGGACTCGAGTTCCGGGAGGCCCGTCGCTGGGGCGCCCGCGGGGCCAGCGAGTTCCTGGACGTGCTGGGGGCCGGCCTCTGGCTCCGGGACCGCCCCGAGGTCGACGGCGACCGAATCGGCCTGTACGGCGGCTCCTACGGCGGATATCTGACGGCGCTGGGCCTGGCCCGCGCCTCCGACCTGTTCGCCGCCGGCGCCGACTTCCACGGCGTCCACGACTGGAACATCGAATTCGAGTTCGACGGCGTGGACCTGCCGTACGCGGTGGACTCGCTGGAGAGCGTGCAGCAGCTGGCCTGGCGCTCCTCGCCCATGGCATGGACCGATGGATGGAGCTCGCCCGTACTCTTCGTACACGGCGACGACGACCGCACCGTTCCCTTCCGCGAGTCCGTCCGCCTGGCCGAGCGCCTCCGAGCCCGGGGCGTCCCCTTCGAGGAGTTCGTGATCCCCGGCGACGTGCACGACTTCCTCATGCACCGCCACTGGGTCGAGGCGTACCGCCGGACGGCGGACTTCTTCCGACGAGAGCTGAAAGGACGACGATGACCGGCAGCGACGAGACACCGACCGTGGCCGTGACGGCCCCCGTTCGCCTGAGCGAGAGGGCGATCCCGGAGGTGGTCCTGGAGGCCGGCTACCAGCAGGGCCTCGACATCGCCGAGACGGACCTCCTGCCGGTCTCTCCCGTCGATTCCGTGCCCAACGCCCGCCGCAAGGTGCGGCGCGCCGACGGTCTCCTGCTCACCGGAGGCGAGGACGTGGATCCGCGCCGCTACGGAGAAGATCCCGACGGGGCGCGGCAGGTGTCCTTCGAGCGGGACGAGGTGGAGTTCGCCGCCGTGGAGCAGGCCGTGGAGGACGGGGTGCCCACCTTCGGCGTCTGCCGGGGCATGCAGCTCCTGAACGTGGCCCTCGGGGGCTCTCTCTGGCAGGACCTCGGGCACCGGGACGTCGAGCCCGACATCGACCACCACGACCGCTTCTCCGTGGACCGGCCGGTGCACGACATCCGGGTCCGGGACCCGGAGCTGATGGACGGGGTCTTCGCCTCGCCGCTCTTCAGCCCGAACTCCTCCCACCACCAGGGCGTACGCGAGGTCGCCGACCCCCTGGAGCCCGTGTGCCGCGCCGAGGACGGGCTGGTGGAGGGGCTCGAGTTCCGGCCCGGGGACGAGGGGGTCCCGTGGATCGCCGGCGTGCAGTGGCATCCCGAGCGGATGATCGGCGAGGGGTCCGGCACCCACCGCCGGCTCTTCCGGCGCTTCGGCAGCGTGGTCCGCGGCCGCCCCGCGTGAGACGCTCCGTCACACCCCCCAGAGCAGAGCCACGACGGTCGGCGTGACCACCGCCAGCAGGAGCTGCAGGGGCGCCCCGACGCGCCAGAAGTCGGCGAAGCGATAGCCGCCCGGCGTGAAGACCATGAGGTTGGTCTGGTAGCCCACCGGGCTGAGAAACGCCGTGTTGGCGGCGAACATCACCACCAGGAGAAACGCGAAGGGATCGGCGCCGATGCGGGCCGCCGCCTCCACCGCCACCGGCGCCATGAGCACCAGGCTGGCGGTCCCCGTGATGACGTTGGTCAGGAGGGAGGTCAGGAGGTAGAACAGGGCCAGCGTCCCCACCGCCGGGAGCACCTCGGCCCGTGCCATGACGGCCCGGGCCAGGAAGTCGGCGGCCCCCGTCCGGTCCATGGCCACGCCCAGGGGGATGATGCCCGCCAGCAGCAGGACCACGTTCCAGTTCACCGCCTCGTACGCCTCGGTCGTCCGCAGGCAACCGGTGGCGACCATGAGCACCACCCCGCCCAGCGCCGCCACGTAGATGGGGAGCAGCCCGGCCGCCGCCGTGCCCACCACCGCCAGCAGGATCCCGGCGGCCACCGGCGTCTTCTCCCGCCGTAGCACCTCCCCCGCCTCGCCGCCCTCGCGCTCCGCGTCGCCCCGTTCCGTCTCGGCCGGAGTGGTGCCCGTCAGCACCAGGTCCGGCTCCTTCACCGCCGCCCGGAGCCGCTCCCGACTGGCCAGAAGGAGGAGGGAATCCCCCTCCCGGAGCACCTGGTGCTCCACCCGGTCCCGGACCAGCTCGTCGCCGCGCCGGACGGCCAGGACGGTGCCGCCGAAGCGGTTCCGGAAGTCCGCGGTCACCAGCGTCTCTCCGTCCAGGGCGGAGCCCGGGGCCAGCGTCACCTCGGCCAGGGTGTGCTCCTCGTCGACGAAGGCGTCGTCGCCCGGCGGGATCGCGTCCACGGCCTCGAGCGCGTAGCGGCGGGAGAAGCGCTCCAGGGTGGCCTTCGCCGCACGGACGGTGAGAACGTCGCCGGCCTCGACGGTCTGGTCCGTCGTGGGGCCCAGGTAGACGCGGTCCCCCCGTACGATCTGCAGGACGTCCAGGTCGAAGCTCTCCGCGCGCTGACTCTCCCGGAGCTCCCGCCCCACCAGGGTCGACCCCTCGGGCACGCGTACCCGCCCCAGGTAGGCCCCCATCCGATACTTGTCCGAGAAGTCCGCCTCCGGGTGCACCCGCTCCGGAATGAGCCGCCGCCCCGCCGTGAACAGGTAGCCGACCCCCGTGGCGAAGATGACGGCACCGGCCGCGGTGAACTCGAACATGGAGACGGGATGGCCGATCAGGCGGAGCGAGAGATCGGCGGCCAGGATGTTGGCGGAGGTCCCGATGAGCGTCAGCGTGCCGCCCAGCATGGAGGCGAAGGAGAGGGGGATCAGCAGCTTCGAGGGCGAGCTGCGCGTGCGCTTCGCCAGCCGCACGACCATGGGGATCAGCACCGCCACGAGGGGGGTGTTGTTCACGAGCCCCGCCGCCGGGCCTCCGAGGCCGATCGTCGCCGCCAGCCTCCGTCCCTCGCTCTCCCTGGTGAACGGCAGGAGGCGGTCGCCGAGCCGATGCACGATTCCCGTTCGCCGCACCCCCTCGCTCAGGATGAACATGGCCAGCACGGTGACCGTGGCCGGGCTCGAGAACCCCGCGATGGCGTCCGTGGGCGTCACGGCGGTCCACGGCGAGAGGACCGCCAGGAGCACCGCCACGGCCAGGGCCGTGATCTCCACCGGGACCCATCCAGTGGCGAAGCTCACCGCCGCCGCCCCCATCAGGACGAAGACGACGGCCATCCCGGCTGTGAACTCGACGCCCATGAGCGTTCCGTCTCCCTTCCTGGCCCGGTGGACCCGCCGGAGGTCCCCACTCGCCGTACGTGACCGACGTCACGGCCAACAAGGTGTGGGGGAGGTGCGCCGGCGGGCGAGGTCCGGCGCCGCGACGAGCGGGCGGCCGAGAACATGGACCACAGCGGCCGCGGTTCACCTATCACTGGATGGACCGAGGAACGGGACGCCGGGCGTCGGAAGTCCGCCGGTCCGCGGCGGCCGGCCGGAAAGGCGCCACGGGAGCCACGAACAGGGGGTGAGGACGCTGGATCACGAGGACGACGAGCCGGAGCGGGGACGCGACGGGCAGGAGGCACGGGCCACGATCTACCCGGACACCCTGGCAGCCCTGGCGACGGGCCTCGAGGCCTGTCGCCTGGTGGCCGACGGCGACACGGTGGAGGCCGGCGACCGCGACCGCTTCGTCAAGGCCAGAACGGACTTACGGGTGCTCAGGAAAGAGCTGGAGCGGCAACTCGACGGCAAGTGAATTGCGTCGCCCCATCCACCTCGTGAAGGGACCTTTTTACGGGTTTCGTACGTAGTAGAACCTCTCGCGGAGTGCACCCGGAACGCAGAGTCGGACCTCGACAGGCGATTCGCCAGGAGGATTCTGTTGGACATTCAGTTCACCGACCGTCAGCTGGACATCATGAACATCCTCTGGGACCGGGGCTCCTCCACGGTCCGGGAGGCGAAGGAGGAGATCGAGGAGGACCTTGCCTACACCAGCGTGCTCACGGTCTTCCAGACGCTGGAGGAGAAGGGACACGTTCGCCACGAGCGCGAGGGGAAGGCCTATCGCTACTATCCCACCGTCGCCCGTGACGAGGCGGGCAGGAGCGCCGTCGGCTACATCCTCGACCGGATCTTCCGAAACTCCCCCAGCGCCCTGCTCACCTCCCTGGTCGAGCACAAGGACATCTCGGAGGAGGAGGCCCGCGAGCTCAGCGCGCTGCTGGAGGGAGAGCGGGGCACCGAGACGGCCGTGAGTTGATCCCGCACGCCACCGACCCCACTGCACCGGTGCCCTCGCTCCCGGGCACCGCTTCGGCCGTCGCCCTGGCCGGCCTCCTCCTGGCCGGGTGCGGCGGGGGAGACATCACCAGTCCCTCGGACTGCGACGTCGGGGACCTCCTGCAGCCCGCGGTCGGGGAGCTCCAGGCGATCGGCCCGGACAGCGACGGCTGCCTCGCCTTCCGGCTCGCCGGAGCGGGCGGCCCCGCCGAGTACGTCGTCATGGCACAGGAGACCAGTCGGAGCACGGGCTTCACGCCGCTCCGCCTACAGGTCGAGGGCGGCTCCGGTGCCTCCGGAGCCCTGGCGCCCGCTCTCGCCCAGCGGGTCTCGGCCAGCGGGGCCCTGGCCTCGGCACGGAGCCGGATCCGGGGCGGGGAGCTGGCGCGCCGAATTCGGGAGAACGCCCTCCGCGAGCTGGAGCGGCGCCACGCCCGTCCCGCCGTCCGGGCCTCGCGGTCCGGCCGACCCGGTGTGAGCCGCAACTCCCTGCTCCCCGACGGCGAGGCGCCGCAGGTGGGGGACGAGCTGAAGGTCCGACTCACCGTCCAGTCCGACCTCTCGGTGAGCTGCGACACGATGGAGGCGGACACGGTCACGGCCGAGGTCCAGTCGGTGGGCGACGAAGTGGCCATCGTGGCCGACACGGCCATCGCCGACGACGCCGCCTCGCAGATCGACTGGAGCGGGCTGGCCGACGAGTACGACCGGTCGGTCCTCGGCGTGCCGGAGGCCTACTTCGGGCAGGCCACGGACATCGACGACAACGGCAAGGTCCTGGTCCTGTTCACCCCCGAGGTGAACAAGCTCACCGACCGGGGATCGGACGTCCGCATCGGCGGCTTCTTCGTCCCGGCGGACCTGGCGGACTCCGGCGACCCGGGCAAGGACGGGAGCACCACGGACGGCATCTGCCCGGCCGGCAACGAGGCCGAGATCGTGTATCTGCTGGCCCCCGACCCCACCGCCGAGTTCAGCGACAGCGTGTCGGTCGAGGGGGCCCTGCGCACCGGCATCGGCGCCAGCCCCGGGGAGTTCGAGCACCTGATCAACACCGGGAACCGCGTCATCAAGCAGGGCGGGAGCTTCGGCCAGCTCGAGACGACCTGGCTGGACGAGGGGCTCTCCCACATCGCCGAGGAGGTCGTGGGCCTGAAGCGCGCCGGGCTCCCCGTGCGGGGCAATCTGGACCTTAAGAACGATTTTTTGACAGATTCTGTCCGTGTTGAAGCCTTCAACAACTTCCATCTGCAGAACTTCCTCCGGCTCCGCCGGTTCCTGATCAACCCGGACAGCACCCGCGCCCTGGCCTCCGAGGACCCCGGCGGCGCGGAATCGCTGGAGATGCGCGGCTTCTCGTATCTCTTCCTGCGCTGGCTCGGCGACCACTACGGTCCCTCGGGCAGCGGGGACGTGGACGGGAGCAACGAGCAGCAGCTCTTCCGCACGCTGGCCCGGGGCAGCGGGAGCCTGGCCACCGGCATCGCCAACATCGAGACGGCGGTGCAGCAGGTCGCCGGGAGCGACGTCTCCTGGAACGGCCTGCTCCGCGAGTTCGCCGCCATGCCGGCGGCGGACGACACCGTCCCCAACACCGCCGACCGGCTGCAGCTGCGGACCTGGAACCTGCCGGTGACCTTCCGGCAGCTCCACGAGAACGAGGGCGCGGGCGACGCCTTCCCGGAGGTCTATCCCCTGGAGGTCAGCGACCTGGGCTCCCCGGAGCGGACCACGGTCAGCCTGGAGGTCCGGGGAGCGGCGGCCCGGTACTTCCGTGTCTCCGCCCCGTCCGGCAACGACCTCACGGTGCGCCTGACGGGCCCCGGCAACACGCTCCTCGATTCCCCGTCCTCCAGCCGTCTGCTCGTCCTCCGGACGCAGTGACGTGACGGATCGGCCCGGGTGAGCGAAGGGGACTTCTGGAGCCAGCCGGAGCAGGTCGAACGGTTCGCCGAGCGCGACCCCGACCACCGGCTCCGGCGGCTCGTCGACGAGGGAGCCGTGGACGCCGACTCCGGGGACCGCGTCCTGGATCTGGGATGCGCCGGTGGACGGAACGCCGTCTTCCTGGCGCGACGGGGATTCGACGTCCTCGCCCTCGACACCTCCCCGGCGATGGTGGAGGAGACCCGGCGCCGGATGTCGGAGGTCGTCGGGACGGAGGAGGCGCGCCGACGGGTGCAGCAGGGCCGGATGCAGGACCTGGCCCGCTTCGACGCCGACTCCTTCGCCCTGGTCGTCGCCCTGGGGGTCTACCACCACGCCGGCGACATGGCCGATCTCCGCCGTGCCCTGTCCGAGTCCTCCCGCGTCCTCGAACCCGGCGGGCTGCTGCTCTCCGCCACCTTCAGCCCCCGCTCCTCGCCCGGCCGAGAGGGGCTGAGCCCCGTGGAGGGGCACGACCACCTGTGGCGCGGCTTCTCCTCCGGTCCCCTCCTGCTCCTGGATGCAGACGGCCTGGACCGCGAGGCGGCCCGACACGGCCTGGTGCCGGACCGGGCGACGGAGACCGTGGAGGCCGAACACGACGGCGGAACGCGGGTTACCGTCAACGCCCTGTACAGGAAGGTCGCCGGCCGGTCCTGAGCGTAATCGGGCAGGTGGGGAGATTCCCCACGAGCCGGTCGGGGTACGCCCGACCGCGCCCGTCGGATCGTTCCCGACTGACGGCCCGTCTCCCCCGGGTCAGCTTACCACTGCTCGGATCGATTCGACGCGCGCCGGCCACCCGGCCGACGTCACCACGCCGCACAAGCGCGCAGCACGACCAGAGGAGAGATCGCCCCATGGGCAACACGCGTAGCGCCTCGCTCGACACCTTCGGCACCCGCCGCTCCATCGACACCCGCAGTGGGGCCGTGGACCTCTTCGATCTGCGGAAGCTCGAGCGGGAGGGCGTAGGCGACGTCTCCCGCCTGCCGTACTCGATCCGCATCCTCCTGGAGAATCTTCTTCGGTACGAGGACGGGGAGGCCGTCACCGCCGA
Organism: Candidatus Caribbeanibacter nitroreducens; assembly: GCA_947581645.1. Lineage (GTDB taxonomy): Bacteria > Gemmatimonadota > Gemmatimonadetes > Palauibacterales > Palauibacteraceae > Caribbeanibacter > Caribbeanibacter nitroreducens. The sequence goes on from CANPVF010000159.1 coordinate 67,107, forward strand.
CGACATCCGGGCCCTGGCGGACTGGGACCCGGAGGTGGGTGAGGACCGGGAGATCGCCTTCCAGCCGTCCCGGGTCCTCCTGCAGGACTTCACCGGCGTGCCGTCGGTGGTGGACCTGGCGGCCATGCGGGACGCCATGGCGCGCCTCGGCGGAGACCCGGCGAAGGTGGACCCGGTGTGCCCCGCCGAGATGGTCATCGACCACTCGGTCCAGGTGGACTCCTTCGGGACGCGCCGGTCCTTCGAGATCAACGTCGAGCGTGAGTTCGAGCGGAACCGCGAGCGCTACGCCTTCCTCCGCTGGGGGCAGAAGGCCTTCGACAGCCTGAAGGTCGTGCCCCCCGGCACGGGCATCGTCCACCAGGTGAACCTGGAGTACCTGGCCCGGGTGGTCTTCCGCGGCGAGGACTCCGAGGGCGCCGTCGCGTACCCGGACACGCTGGTGGGCACCGACAGCCACACGCCGATGATCAACGGCCTCGGCGTCCTGGGGTGGGGCGTGGGCGGCATCGAGGCCGAGGCCGCCATGCTCGGCGAGCCCATCAGCCTCCTCATACCGCGGGTGGTGGGCTTCCGCATGCACGGTGAGCTGCCGGAGGGGGCCACGGCGACGGACCTGGTGCTGCGGGTGACGGAGATGCTCCGCGAGCACGGCGTCGTGCAGAAGTTCGTGGAGTTCTACGGCCCGGGGATCCAGCACCTGTCGCTGGCCGACCGGGCGACGCTGGGCAACATGTCGCCGGAGTACGGCGGCACCTGCGCCATCTTCCCCGTGGACGACGAGACGCTCGACTACCTGCGGTTCACCGGCCGCGACGAGGAGCGGGTGGACCTGGTCGAGCGCTACATGAAGGAGCAGGGCCTCTTCCACACGGAGAGCTCCCCGGAGCCCGATTACAGCGAGCACCTGGAGCTGGACCTCTCCACCGTGGAGCCGAGCCTGGCGGGGCCCAAGCTCCCCCAGGAGCGGATCCCGCTCACCGAGAGCCGCGACAGCTTCGAGCGCGTCCTGGCGGAGCACGGCCGGGAGCCCGCCGGAGCCGACGGCGACGACGAGCTGAGCCGCTGGGAGGGGGACGGCGGCAACGGGGGGACCGCGGTGGCGGCCCGGGCCAAGTCCGGCGTCGACGTCCGGCTGGACGAGCACCCCGTCACCGGGAAGCCCGTGGAGTTCGAGCTCCGGGACGGGGCCGTGGTCATCGCCGCCATCACCAGCTGCACCAACACGTCCAACCCCGCCGTGATGGTGGGCGCCGGCCTCCTGGCCCGGAACGCCGCCGAGCGGGGGCTGAAGTCGAAGCCGTGGGTGAAGACCAGCCTGGCGCCCGGCTCGCAGGTGGTCATGGACTACCTGGAGGAGGCGGAGCTGATCCCCTCCCTGGAGGAACTGGGCTTCAACCTGGTGGCCTTCGGGTGCACCACGTGCATCGGGAACAGCGGCCCGCTCCCGGGGCCCATCTCCGAGGCGATTCGCGAGAACGACCTGGTGGCGTGCTCGGTCCTCTCCGGGAACCGGAACTTCGAGGGGCGGATCAACCCCTACACCCGCGCCAACTACCTGGCGTCGCCTCCCCTGGTCGTGGCCTACGCCCTGGCGGGGCGCATGGACATCGACCTCTACCGGGACCCCCTGGGCACCGACGGGGACGGGAACGAGGTGTACCTCGAGGACATCTGGCCGAGCCAGGAGGAGATCCGGGAGACGATCCGCTCCTCGGTGCGGCCCGAGATGTTCGAGAAGGAGTACGCGGAGGTCTTCACCGGCGACGAGCGCTGGAACTCGCTCGAGGTGCCCGAGAGCGAGCTGTACGAGTGGGACGACTCCTCCACCTACATCCGGAAGCCCCCGTTCTTCGAGGACGTGGAGCTGGAGACGGAGGAGCCCGGCGACATCGAGGGCGCCAGGTGCCTGGTCAAGGTCGGAGACTCGCTCACCACCGACCACATCTCGCCGGCGGGGGCGATCCCCAAGGACTCGCCCGCGGGGGAGTATCTGCAGGACCTGGACGTCGGGCTGTCGGAGTTCAACTCCTACGGCTCTCGCCGCGGGAACCACGAGGTGCTGATGCGCGGCACCTTCGCCAACATCCGGCTCCGCAACCAGCTGGTTCCCGGCACCGAGGGGTGGTGGACGAAGCACCTCCCGAGCGGCGAGAAGACCTCCGTCTACGACGCCGCCATGCGGTACCGGGAGGAGGATACGCCCCTGGTCGTGATCGGGGGCGACGAGTTCGGTACCGGCTCGTCCCGGGACTGGGCCGCCAAGGGACCGGTGCTGCTGGGCGTGGAGGCGGTGCTGGCCACCGGCTACGAGCGAATCTTCCGGAGCAACCTGATCGGAATGGGCGGCCTGCCGCTCCAGTTCCAGGAGGGGGACGACGCCGAGTCTCTGGGCCTCACGGGCGAGGAGGTCTACGACATCCGGGGGATCCCCCAGGCGCTGAAGAGCGGCACCGACGTCTCGGTAACGGCACGGCGGGACGACGGCACCGAGGTGACCTTCCCGGCCCACGTCCGGCTGGACACGCCCATGGAGGTCAAGTACTACCGCCACGGCGGCATCCTGCACTCCGTGCTGCGGCGAATGGCGGCCGAGAACGGGGGCGAGGGCTGACCGAGCCGGTGGACGGTCGGGGAGCTCCGCGTCACGTGCGGCCTCCCCGTCCGTCCGCTCCCCCTTCCGGCACTCCCGATCCGCGTCTACCCTCGGGACACGGTTGCATCCCCACCGCCCTCCGACGCACCGACGAGCCATGAGCCGTCTCCACGACGCCCGCCCGCTGAATCCGCTCGCCCTGGCGCTGTTGGTCGCGCTGGCCTCGGGGGCCGCCGCCTGCTCCACGACCTCCGCCGGGACCTCTGCGGGAGGCGGGGCGCCGGGAGCGGCAGCGGCGACCGGGGCGGCGCCGGACTCGCTGCCGGTGGCGGGCGGCGACGAGCAGGCCGTGAATCCCGCGCTGGGCGACGTGGACGCCACGCTCTGGACCCAGGTCTCCGCGGAGTTCCGCGGGGCCTCGATCCAGGCGTACCGGCTCGCCCGGCTTCGGCTGGAGGAGGCCCTGGAGGACTCCTCCTGGACGGCGGCCCGGGAGCAGGAGGAGCCGTACCGTGAGAAGCCGCCGGCCGTGATCCTGGACGTGGACGAGACGGTGCTCGACAACTCGCCCTACCAGGCGCGCCTGATTCGCCGCGCGGGAACCTACGGTCCGGACACCTGGGGTCCCTGGGTGCGGGAGGCACGGGCGCCGGCGGTTCCGGGGGCCCTGGCGTTCACCCGATTCGCCCACCGCCGGGGTGTGCGCGTCTTCTACGTCACCAACCGCGACGCCGACCTGGAGGAGCCCACCGCCCGGAACCTGGAGCGGCTCGGCTTCCCCATGGCCGACACCCTGGACGTGCTGCTCACCGAGGGGGATCGCCCCGGGTGGGACGGCACCAAGGTGGCCCGGCGCGAGCACGTGGCCGAGGACCACCGGATCCTGCTGCTCGTGGGCGACAACCTCGGCGACTTCACCGACGAGCCGCAGCCCGGCCGGTGGGTCCGGAGCGAGGCCGTCGCCCGCCCCGAAGACCGTCCCGCCCGGGAGCCCCGGGTCGGCGACCGCCGCTGGGGCCGGCAGTGGATCGTCATCCCGAACCCGGTCTACGGCTCCTGGGAGGACGCGGCCCTGGAGGGCGCCGGGGAGCTCACTCCGCGCGAGCTTCTCCGCCGTAAGATGCGGATGACCGTGCCTCTGGAGTCGTCTCGCCCCGGAGCTCCGGGTGGCTGACCTTCCCGCCGGAGTTGGCGGTCCACGCCATGACGCCCACCAGCGCGAGGTTCAGGGCGAAGATGCCCGTCATCAGGCCGCGTGGCAGCGAGCGGGACCGGAACCAGCCGATGGCACCGAGGGCCGCCGCGCCCACGGCGCCACCCGTGTACATGGCCCAGGCCGCGATCTCCTCGTGCCGCTCCACGGCGTCGTGGGAGAAGCCGGCGGCCCCCTCCACCAGCTCCTCGGCCGGCTCGCCGGTGAGATAGACCACCACGCTGGCCACGCCCGTGACCAGAAGCGTCCACAGCGCGATGCGCTGCCACGACTCGTCGCGCCGGAGCAGCCCCACGCCGAGCAGCACGGCGCCGAACACCGCTCCCAGCACGGGCACGTGATTCAGCATCAGGTGGATGTGTGCCGCGTCCATCGCCGACCTCCCTCTCGAGTTCGCTCTCTCGCTCCCGTCTCCGCGGAGACGTCCCGTCCCCGCGCTGACCACGAAAGCACGGGACGGAGCCCGGCGCCATCCGACATCCGTACGGCGTCCGGGACCGGCGTCCGCACGGGGGTCGAGCGGGGTCCGTACGACGGATGTCGGAGGGAGGCGCTTCCGTGAGGGAGGGCGGCTACCCGCGAATCACGCCGCTCGTGGTCCTGGCCTTCCTGGCCGTCGTCGTGGCCGGGGTCACCGACCTCGTCCTGGACGACCCGGCTTCCTGGCTCACCCCGCACGTGATCGTCGAGGCCTCCCTGATCGCCCTGAGCCTGGGCCTGGCGGTCTACCTGTGGCGGGGCTGGCGCCTGACCTCCCGAACGCTGGACCGCACCCGGGAGGAGCTGGAGAGGCGTGAGGAGGAGCGGGACGCCTGGCGCGAGCGGGCCGGCCGGCTGCTTCGCGACCTGGGCGAGGCCATGGAAGAGCAGTTCCGGGCCTGGAAGCTGACGCCGGCGGAGCGGGAGGTGGCCCTGCTGCTGATCAAGGGCTACAGCCACCGGCAGATCGCCCGCCGCACGGACCGGAGCGAGCGCACCTGCCGGGAGCACGCCTCCAGCGTCTACCGCAAGGCGGGCCTCGCCGGGCGGGCCGAACTGGCCGCCTTCTTCCTGGAGGACGTGCGCCTGCCGGGGGAGGCGAGCCGTGAGGCGGCTTCCGACGGGTACACCGGTTCAGGCGGTTAGCGCCAGGCAGCCTTTCCATCGACTCCGGCGTGGTGACTTCCACCACGGGGGCTCCCCCATTTCACCACACCGCCCTGTTAGAGCCTCCCGACTGCCCGCCTGCGGCTGAAATCCTCACTTGTGGATGAGCTTTTCGGGGCGCCCCCCGGAGAGCGTGTTCGCAAACCCGTGAGGATCCCAGATACAGGAGCCGAAGATGGACCACTCGCAGGAAGGACAGGAGCTCGAGAACCGTCGGGAAGCGCAGAAGTCGGGCATGAGCCGGCGCGAGATGGTGACGAAGCTCGGGGCCGGAGCCCTCGGCGTGGCCGGGGCCGGATACGGCCTCACCCGCGTGAACGGAGCCAGCGCCGGAGAGACGGCCGGCGCCGCGGGTGCCACGGCGAAGGCGGGCGTCGCGGAAGCGGCCGCCGACAGCTCGGTCGCCGACCCCTCTGCGTTCGGGCTCCCCGTCGTCTCCCGCGTGGCCGGCGAGCCGGAGGGCATGCCGGGTCCCATCACCCGCCGCCGGGCCGCCAGCGTCACCGAGACGCTCACGGTGAAGGAAGCGACCTCCCAGATCGAGGCGGGCGTCCACTTCCCGTTCATGACCTTCGACGGCCAGGTGCCGGGGCGGATGCTCCGCGTGCGTCAGGGCGACGAGGTCCGCCTGCGGCTGGAGAACCCGACCGGGAACCGGCGTCTCCACAACATCGATCTGCACGCCGTCTACGGGCCGGGCGGGGGTGCCGAGGCCACCAACGCGGCGCCGAGCCAGAAGAACGAGTTCGTCTTCCAGGCCCGCTATCCCGGCGCCTTCGTCTACCACTGCGCCATCCCGAACCTCGACATGCACATCAGCAGCGGGATGTTCGGAATGATCGTGGTGGAGCCGCCGGAGGGCCTGCCGGAGGTGGACCGGGAGTTCTACGTGGGTCAGCACGAGGTCTACACCGAGCGCGAGACCGGCGAGAAGGGGAACCACCAGTTCAGCGCGGAGCGGATGAGGCGCGAGGACCCGACCTACGTCCTGCTGAACGGCGGGAAGTACGCCCTGACGCCCGACAGCCACGGTGCCATGGAGGCCCGGGTGGGCGAGACCGTCCGGATCTTCTTCGCCAACGGCGGGCCGAACCTCACCTCCTCCTTCCACCCCATCGGCAACGTGTTCTCGAAGCTGTGGCGCGAGGGCGCCGTGATGAGCCGGCCCGAGCGCTGGGTACAGACCGCCTCCGTGCCGCCGGGAAGCACCCTGGTGGCCGAGATGGAGATGGAGGTGCCGGGGCCCGTGAAGCTCGTGGACCACGCCCTGAGCCGCGTCTCCCGCAAGGGGATGATGGGCGTCATCGACGTGAAGGGACGCGAGAACCCGGAGGTCTTCAGGAACAGCTCGGAGGCCACTTCCCTGGCCGAGTAGGCGTTCCGTCCGCGGCCTCCCCGCCGCGGTACCTGACCGGCTGCATCGCAGCATCGGCGGGCGACGCCCCGCTGCCGGACTCCGCGGTCCGGTGGCGGGGCGTTCGGCTGTCAGGGGGTGAGGGCCACCCCGGCCTTCAGCCGCTCGCGTCCCTGCGGAAGCGGACGGTGGCGATCCACAGCAGCCCGGCGCCCAGCAGGAGGAGCGCGGCGAACTTCGGCCACATGGTCCACACGCCGGTGCCCTTGAGGAAGACGTCCCGGACGATCTCGATGTAGTGGCGGACCGGATTCAGGACGGTCAGCCACTGGAAGCTCCGCGGCATGCTGCTCACCGGGAACATGAAGCCCGAGAGCAGGATGGCGGGCATGAAGACCAGGAAGCTCCCCATGAAGGCCTCCTGCTGGGTCTTCGAGATGGTGGAGATCAGCAGGCCGAGGCCCAGGCCCGACATCAGGTACAGGACGCTGGCCAGGAGCAGCGGGCCCACCGTTCCCCGGAACGGCACGTCGAACCACCAGAGCGCCGCGCCGGTCACCACGGCCAGGTCCACGAGGCCGATGACCGCGAAGGGCAGGGTCTTCCCCACGATCAGCTCCCCGGGGCTCAGCGGGCTCACCTTCAGCTGCTCCAGCGTCCCGATCTCCCGCTCCCGCACCACCGCCAGCGAGGTCAGGAGCAGACAGACCAGCAGGATCAGGGCTCCCACGACCGCCGGCACGTTGTAGTTCCGGCTCTCCAGGCTCGGGTTGTACCACGCCCGCTCCCGGAGCTCCACCGCCTCCGGCGCGTCCGCCGCTGCCCGCTCGAGCCCGTGGCGCAGGATGATGCGCTCGGCGTACGACATGGCCACGGAGGCGGTGTTGGAGTTGGTGCCGTCCAGGAGCAGCTGCACGCGGGCGTCGCCGTCCCGGAGCCGCGTCGAGAAGTCCGGCGGGATCTGGATCCCCACGACGGCGTCGCCGTGGTCCAGGGCGTCGACGATGTCCCGCCCCCGGTCCGATCGCTCCGCGACCCGGAAGTAGCCGGAGGAGGTGAGCGACTCCACCAGCTCGCGCGAGGCCCGGGTCCGGTCGTGGTCGACCACGATGGTGGAGGTCTCCCAGAGGTCCGTGGAAACCGCGTAGCCGAACACCACGAGCTGGACCAGCGGGCTGATGAAGATCACGCGCGCCA
>CANPVF010000160.1 GCA_947581645.1 Candidatus Caribbeanibacter nitroreducens
CCCCACCGGCGGGTCGTCGACGACGAGGGACGCGGCCTCCGTCCGGAACCCCCCGGCGCCCTCCGGGTTACGGCGGCGCGGGCCCGTCTACGTCGTTGCGGGAGCGCTCGACGGTGCCTCCGGCACCGCCTTCGGCCCCGCGCCTCGTATCCGAGACCCGCGGCGCTCGTAACGCGCCTCACCGGGGTTTCTGATCGCCTTTCTAGCAGGTGGAGTGGAAGAGCCCCCCGACGGGCTCGTCCTCGGCCAGGTCGTTGTACAGCTCCACGGCCTCCTTCGTCGGCAGGACGTGGGCGGGGATCCCCCTCCGCTCGAGCATCCGGAGCGTCTCGTCCTTCACCTGCAGGCGCTCGTTCATGCCCCGGCTCAGGACCACTTCCTCTGCGCCGTGCTCGAGGAGCTCCTCCACGTCCTCGGGCTGAATCCCCGGCGAGTGGGAGGTTCCGGTCTCGTTCCAGTCCCACCCGCGGGAGCCCCCGGGCCAGGTCTTGGCGTCCCTGTAGGGGGCGGCGGCACCCTCGACACGGACTTCGCCCCAGGAGATCCCCTCGATGCGGGGAGAGCGCGAATCGTCGGACCGGGCGTCAGCGGACATCTCCGTCACCTCCGATGGCCTGGCTGAGTGCTTCCGCCGTCACCGCTCCGTGCGACGCCGACCACCTCGGCCGGCCGTCGCGGAGGACGATGACCTGCGGCGACTCGTGGCGGACGTCGAGCTCGCGGGCCACGCGGTCGGAGAGCTCCCGCTGCTCCAGGACGTCGATCCGGTACACCGGGATATCCGATCGGGAACGTGCGAAGTCCTCGACTTCCCCGATGGCCCGACGGCAGATCATACACCGCGGACTGTGCTTGTAGATCACCGCCGGCCCGTCCCCCGTCGTCCGGAGTCGGTCCAGGCGGTCCGGGGAGAGCCGCGGGAGCTCGTCGCGTTCGCCCATGCCGAAGACCAGGTAGAGAAGATCTCGGATGCTCACTGCGTCCCCCTCCGAACTTGCCGCCGCCAGCGCCGGTCGGCCAGGACCACGGAGGTCTCCACCTGGCGCTCCGGAATGGACCAGTACCGCCGGAGGAGCCGGCTCCCCGCGGGTTCGGAGACCACGCGGAACCCGTGGGAGCGATAGAAGTCCACGGCCCAGGCCGCCGCCCGCCAGGTGCCGACGAGAACGGGGCGGTCGGTTCGGGCCAGGAGGTGCTCCAGGAGCCCGGATCCGATGCCCTCGCCCTGCCGGTCGGTGAGCACGTAGGCGTGCCGTATGAGCGTCACGTCTTCCACGGGCTGGACGCCCATCACGCCCACGACCTCACCGTCCTCGTCGCGGCAGTGAAATTCCACGCCCGCCTCGAGGGCCTCCTCCAGCTCGCGGCGGTCCATGTAGGGCTCCTCCCAGCGATCGTCCGGGATCACGCCCCGATAGGCCTCGGCGGCGTCGTTGATCACACCGAGGATCGCCGTGGCATCGTCGGCACCGCACCGCCGGATCCGACCGCCCGTCATTCTTCCTCCCGCCGCAGGCTCGCGGCCCAGCCGATCAGGCCCCAGCCGCCCAGCGCCGCCACGACCTCGATGACGTAGCCGAGGGCGCCCTCGGGGACGGGGCCGGCGCCACCGAGGGGGCCGCCCGCGGCGTCCACGGCGGTCAGGACCAGCGGGAAGGCCAGGGCGAAGACGAGGCCGTCCTGCCACCAGCGTCGCTGCTTCCACAGGGGGCGATCCCGCCCGTAGCGCACGGAGGAGCACCCGGCCCCGGCTCACCCGGTGGCCCGTCCGGAGCCGTACACGCGACGGATCCGGGACGGCTCGCCGTCCGCCTGTCGGGCCGCGGCCCGGCTGAAGCGCTCCAGCGTCGGGCGCCGGCCGAAGCGAAACAGGTGGGCCGCGCAGGAGCAGTCCGACGATCCGAACCCGGTCAGGGGCACGTCGGCACCGGCGAGGCCGGCCAGGGCCGCCGCCCACTCGTGCTCCCTCCGCTCCGGGTCCCGGGTCACCCAGGCCTCCTCGGGCTCGGATCGTCGCCGGAGATAGTCCACGTGCCAGTGCACGGCGTCGCCTCCCTCCAGGTGCCGGCGGAGCCTGGCTTCCACGCCGCCGGGGCCGAAGCCGCTTCCCACGTAGGCGTAGGACCCCGGGCGCAGCTCCAGCGCGCCCAGGCTGCCCACGCGGACCCGGCCGGGGGACCGCGGACGCAGGAACAGGACGTAGGTCCCTCCCCCGTCCACCGGTCCCTCCCCGTCCTCACGCACCGGACCGTCCACGGCGTCCACGGGACGCCGGTCTACCGGAAGCGCCAGTACAGGAACACGACCCCCAGGGCCGCCAGCGCCAGCGCCTGTCCGGGATCGAAGTAGCCGCGCAGGTAGCCGGCGATGGTCGCCGGGTGGTTCAGCCCCCACCATGCCGCGGCGGCCCCGATCCCGGCGGACATGATCCGCAGCTGGGTCCGCGTCTGCCGGTCCTGGTCGATGCCGCTGAGCGCCAGGTAGACGAGGCCGCCCGCCACGAGTCCGAGCACGAGCGCGTTGACAGCGGGACTGGTGATCATCCGGACTCCTCGCTCTTCCTCACGTGCACCACCTTCTCCACCGTGGCGTGCACCTCGCCCTCTTCGCCCACGAGGTCCACGGTGTACCGACGGTCCGTCGTCGGCTCCTCCTCCAGCGTCCTCCGGATGTCGACGATCTCCTCCTCCGGGAGGAGGAAGCGGGCACGGAGCGTCCCGCGTCCCGGCTTCCGGAAGCGGATCGAGGCCGACTTGTCCCATACCTCGTAGTCGGCCCCCAGGTTCTGGATGAGCATCATCATGTACATGGGATCGACGGCGGCGTACATGCTCCCGCCGAAGATCGTGCCCACGTAGTTGCGCGTGCGCCAGCTCAGGGGCAGCCGAACCCGAATCTCGCGGAAGTCGTCCGCCAGGTACGTGATCCGGGCTCCCGTGCACCAGTACGCCGGAAACAGGTTGAAGGCCCACCGCCTCAGGCGGGAGCCGAGAGACTCGGACATGACGCTCACCGCCTCAACGCTTCCACCGGCACGGGTGTTGTTCGTACCTTGGCTGTCGCTGAAACTCGTCGCCGGCCGTAGGCGCGGCCCCGACCGCCACCACCTTCCCCAGCTCCACGACCGAGGAAAGCGTGTCCGGCAACGAACCAGCCTCCACCACCGCTCCCCCGGCAGCCGCCGACGACTCCGACACCGGCGGCACGCCCAGCCGTGGCAACCTCTCGGCCCTGGACGGAGCCGTCCTCGTGGTGGGGGTGGTTCTGGGGGTGGGCATCTTTCGGTCTCCCTCGGTGGTGGCGCTCAACGCCGGAGGCGCCACGCTGTCACTCGGCGCCATGACCCTGAACCTGAGCGGTGGCGCCCTCTACCTGGGCCTGTGGCTCCTGGGCGGGCTCGTCATGCTCCTCGGCGCCCTGTGCTACGCCGAGCTCGCCACGGCGTACCCGGACGCCGGCGGAGAATACTACATCCTGTCGCGGGGCTGGGGGGCGCCCGCCGGCTTCCTCGTCGCCTGGTCCCGCATGACGGTCATCCAGACCGGGTCGCTGGCCATCCTGGCCTACGTCTTCGGCGACTACGTCTCCTCCATGCTCGCCCTGGGACCGGCCGGCCCGCCGGCGCTGGCGGCCGGTGTGGTGGTGGCCCTCACCGCGGTCAACGTAACCGGACTCAAGCAGGGGCGCTGGACCCAGTATCTGCTCACCGGAGGAGCGGTGGCCGCCATGTCGGCCGTGATCGTCGCCGGCCTCCTCCTGGCTCCGGGCGCCGGCGGGACGGCCGCCGCGGCCGGCGCCGAGCCGCCCGACCTCCAGACGCAGATCGGCCGGGCCATGATCTTCGTCCTCCTGGCGTACGGGGGATGGAGCGAAGGGGCGTACGTCTCCGCGGAGATCGAGGACCGGAGCCGCGGCATCGGCCGGGTGCTCCTGTGGGGCACCGGGGCCATCACCCTCCTCTACGTCCTGGTGAACGCCGCGTACCTGAACGGGCTGGGCCTGCAGGGGATCGCCGCCTCCGACGCCGTGGCCGCCGAGCTGCTGGAGGCCGTCGTCGGCCCCTGGGGAGCCCGGGTGGTGACGGTGGCCATCCTGCTGGCCGCCCTCTCCTCCGCCAACGCCACGGTGATCACCGGCGCCCGGAGCAACTACGCCATGGGCCGGGACTGGTCCCTGTTCCGACTGTTCGGACGGTGGAGCGACGACCGCGAGGCCCCCATCAACGCTCTCCTCCTGCAGGGCGGGATCGCCCTGCTCCTGGTGGGCTTCGGCGCCATCGAGCGGAGCGGCTTCCAGGCCATGGTCGACTACACGGCGCCGATCTTCTGGCTGGTGCTCCTCTTCACCGGCGTCTCGGTGATCGTGCTCCGGCGCAAGGAGCCGGAGGCCGAGCGCCCGTACGAGGTGCCGCTGTACCCCCTCACGCCGCTCCTCTTTGCCGGCGCCGCCACCTACATGCTCTACTCGAGTATCACATACGCCGGCGACGGAGCCCTGCTCGGCGTCGCCGTGATGCTGGCAGGCGTTCCCTTCGTCTGGTTCTCGAACTTCGACGACCGGGGACACGGCCCGTCCGACGGGGACGGGGCCGATCCCGGCCGGCCCGACTCCAAACGCTCGAGCTGACAGGAGGACGAGATGTCCCACCGAATCGCCAGGAGCTCCCTACTGCTGGCCGCGGCCGCGGCCCTGGCCCTGGCCGCACCGCGCGGGGCGTCGGCCCAGGAGCTGGACGTGCCGTACGTGCCGACGCCGACGGAGGTGGTCTCCACGATGCTGGAGCTCACCGAGCCCACGCCCCGGGACTCCCTCTACGACCTGGGATCCGGGGACGGCCGCATCGTCATCACCGCCGCAGAGCGGTACGGCACGCCGGGAATCGGGGTCGAGCTGGACTCCGGCCGCGTGGCCACCGCCCGGCAGAACGCCCGGGAGTCGGGCGTCCAGGACATGGTGCGCTTCATCCGGGGGGACCTCTTCGACGTGGACGTCAGCAACGCGTCCGTCGTCACCCTGTACCTGCTGCCCAGCGTGAACCGCAGGCTGCGTCCGAAGCTTCTGCGGCAGCTCGAGCCGGGGTCCCGGGTGGTCTCCCACGACTTCGACATGGGAGCCTGGCAGGCGGACAGCATCGTCCGCGTCCCCGAGGAGAACGGCGGGCGGGCCACGGTCTACTTCTGGAAGGTACCGGCGCACGTGGCCGGCACGTGGGTGGTGACGAGACCCGACGGCAGCGAGGCGCGGATCCGGATCGACCAGAAGTATCAGGAGCTGAGGATGAGCCTCCCGGAGGGGAGCACGGACGTGGGCGGCGCCTCTCTCGACGGCGCCACCATCTCCTTCGTGCTCGGCACGTCCACCTACACGGGGACCGTGACCGGTGACGGCATCCAGGGGACCACCGACAACGGGGGGAACTGGTCGGCCCGTCGGGTGTCGGGCGGGGCCGAGTCCATCG
>CANPVF010000161.1 GCA_947581645.1 Candidatus Caribbeanibacter nitroreducens
GCTGAGACGGCCGCCGGGGCCGTCGGCTGAGCCGCGGCCGGCGGACCTCCGGGCGCCACGCGGCCGCGGTCAGACCCCGGGGGCGTCGAACGAGGCCCCGGTCTCCAGCTCCGGATGGAGCACGAAGGGGCCCGCCGCCAGCGTCCGGCGGGTCACGGTGGCGATTCGAAGGATGAAGGAGAGCAGTACCGCGAAGGGGGCGGCCGAGACCGCCACCGCCACGCTCACCGCCCACACCGGATTCGGCACGCCGACCGTACCCCCGCCCGCGAAGCCGCCGGGCTCGAAGTAGAGCAGCATCAGGACGGCCACCACCAGCGCCGGAAGCGCCAGGGCCAGGAGAGCCCGGGAGAGGTCGATCAGATCGCGCTGGAAGTAGAGCGTCTTGAAGTGCTCCCGGACGCTGCCGAAGAGGACCAGCCCGCGGACGATCTCGCCCACCTCGCTCCGTGCCTCCGCCGAGAGCTCCACGTCCGGATCGTGCAGGAGGCTCCGCCCCTCCTGGATCTGGCGGGAGTAGTCGTAGTGGAGGGCGGCCCACAGCATGCCGAAGTCGCCGAAGCTCCGTCCGGAGAGGCTGTCCATGACGGCGGAGGCCCTCTCCGACACCGAGCCGGCGTACTCGGCCGCGGGCGCTTCCCGCTCACCTGCGGAACCCGCGTTGGACGCCCGCCGGGCGGCCCGCTCCCCGATCTCGCCGATCCGCCCCACGAGCTCCCTGAGGAAGGCCGCCGGTTCCGCCGGGCTCACCCCCTCGCGACCGACGAACTCGTCGGCGTCCTCCCGGTAGTCCAGCGCCCCCCGCAGGCGGTCCCTCTGGTCCGACAGCGATCCGAGCTCCTGGGAGAGGACGAGCTGGTTCACGGCCAGGACCAGCGTCACTCCGGTGATGATCGCTGTGACCAGCGCCTGGAAGAGGGTCTCGACGGCGTCTCCTCCCACCAGGGGGTGGAGGTCCGGCCCGACCGCGGCCGACCCCACCAGGAGGAGAGCGGCCAGGATCGCGCCGAGGAGGAGGCCGGCGACCGCCCACCGGTCCCCGGTGAGGAGGAGCCAGTCCTTCAGGAGAACCTCACTTCTCGTCCATGAAGGGGTACTCGAAGCTGGTGGGCGGGTCCAGGTTCTCCTTCATGGCCCGCGGCGACACCCACCGGAGCAGGTTCAGCTGGCTCCCGGCCTTGTCGTTGGTGCCGCTGGCACGGGCGCCGCCGAAGGGCTGCTGCCCCACCACGGCGCCGGTGGGCTTGTCGTTCACGTAGAAGTTGCCGGCGGCCTGCCGGAGCACCGCGGTCCCGGTGCGGATCGCCCCCCGGTCGCGGGCGAAGATGGCCCCGGTGAGACCGTAGGGGGAGGTCTCGTCGCAGAGATGGAGGGCCTCCTCCCAGTCGTCGTCCGGGTAGGTGTAGATGGTCACCACCGGCCCGAAGATCTCCTCCCGCATGAGGCGGTGCTTCGGGTCCTCCGTCACGACGACGGTGGGCTCGATGAACCACCCCTCCTCGTCCGAGTAGCCGCCTCCGGCGATGATCTCGGCATCCGGCGACTCGGCGGCGTGGTCGATGTAGCCGGTGATCTTCTCGTAGGCGTCCTCGTCGATGACCGCGGTCATGAAGTTCCGGAAGTCCCGGGGGTCGCCCATCCGGATCTCGTCGATCATCTCCAGCATCCTCTCCCGGGTCTCCTCCCAGATTCCGTCCGGGACGTAGCACCGGGCCACGGCGCTGCACTTCTGTCCCTGGTACTCGAAGGCGCCGCGGACGATGGCGGTGGACAGCGCGTCGGGATCGGCGCTCTCGTGGGCGACGATGAAGTCCTTCCCGCCGGTCTCCCCCACCACCCTCGGGTAGGTGTGGTAGGTGTCCAGGTTCTCGGACACCTGACGCCACAGGTGCCGGAAGGTGCCGGTGGAGCCCGTGAAGTGGATTCCCGCCAGGTGGGGGCTCGTCATGAGCGGCTCGCTCACCTTCTGCGGCGGTCCCGGAATGAAGTTGATCACGCCGTCGGGCATCCCGGCCTCCTCCAGGAGCCGCATGATGAAGTAGGAGGAGTAGACCGAGGTCGCCGCCGGCTTCCAGATCGAGACGTTGCCCATGAGGGCCGGCGCCGTGGGGAGGTTGCCGTTGATGGACGTGAAGTTGAAGGGCGTGATGGCGTAGACGAAGCCCTCCAGCGGCCGGTAGTCCATCCGGTTCCAGACGCCGTCGCCCGAGAAGGGCTGCCGCCCGTAGATCTCGGCAGCGTACTTCACGTTGAAGCGCCAGAAGTCGATGAGCTCGCAGGCGCTGTCGATCTCCGCCTGGTGCACGGTCTTGCTCTGGCCGAGCATGGTCGCGCCGTTCACCCTGGGGCGCCACTCGTCGGCGAGCAGGTCGGCGGCGCGCAGGAAGACCGCCGCCCGGTCCTCGAAGCTCCACGAGGCCCACTCCCGCTTCGCCTGCAGCGCGGCCTCGACGGCCCGCTCCGCCTCGTCGGCCCCGGCCCGGTGGCAGTGGGCCAGGACGTGATCGGTGTCGTGGGGCATCACGACCTCGGAGGTGTCGCCGGTCCGGATCTCCTCCCCGCCGACGATCACCGGGATCTCGATCTCACGGTCGGCCAGGTCGTCGAGCTCCCTCTTCTGGCGCTTCCGCTCGCTGCTCCCGGGCGCGTAGTCCAGCACCGGCTCGTTGGCCGGCTCCGGCGGACGGAAGATCCCGTCGCCCGTGGACGGGCGCGTGCCGTCGCGGGCGGCCCCGCCGGAGGGGGCTCCGGCCGTCCGGGTCTCGGGCGTCGACTCCGTGGATTCGGTGGACACGGGCTCCATGGGTCCCTGCCTTCCTGTGTTCTGGCGTATGCGCTCTGGCGTGACGTCTCTTTTCTGGCCCTGCCGGTCCGGCTCTGCCGGTATGATCGTATCGACCCCATCGCGGACGCGCGCGACAGGCCGGACGCGCACGAATCTTCCGGCAGTGGTCCGTGATGAACTTTCCCGTCCCGGCGGGTGTTGTGGTACCGACGCGGGAGATGCTGGATCCGACGTTTTCGCCCGCCCGCCGCCGCGGCCACAGGGGTTCGCTCCCCACACGGGGACGGCTCCCCGCGGCGGTTCTCACACGAATGCGAATTCCATGAACGAGGCCAGTACGAGACCATGAGCGACATCGACCACCGACGGTACTGGGAGGACGGCTTCACCTTCGACACGTACCTGGAGGCGGAAGTCGAGGAGAACGAGGACCTGTGGACCGGCGTCTACCGGAAGCACGAGACGCCCGGCTGGGCGCTGGAGCGGCTGGACGAGATCGGCGGCCGGTGGCACCTGATCGCCATCACCGAGGACTGGTGCGGCGACGCCTCGAACACCGTGCCGGTGGTGGCCCGGCTCGCCGAGGACTCCCCCCGGGTCGACCTCCGGGTCGTCAAGCGGGACGACAACACCGACCTCATGGACCGGTACCTGACGAACGGCTCCCGCTCGATCCCCGTCGTCGTGATCCTGGACGAAGACTTCGAGCCCGTGGGCCACTGGGGGCCGCGGCCCGAGGAGCTGCAGGAGCTCGTGATCAGCGAGAAGGAGAAGGGCGAGCGGCCCGTGGACGAGATCTACCGCGACACGCGGAAGTGGTACGCCCGGGACCGGGGCGAGACGACCCTGGAGGAGCTGCTGGAGAAGATCGAGTCCGCGGCGGCCGTGGAGGCCTGAGCCGGACCGGGAGCCCGCGCAGGGGTACGCTCCGCCGGCTCAGCCTCCCGCTCGCCCGACGGTGACGGGGCCCAGGATCCGGTTGTCGGGATCCACGGCCACGGCGGAAGGGGGTGCCGGCAGGGGGACCCGCCGGGTCGCGCTCCGCTCGGCCGGGATCCACAGGGACCGCCGGAGCGTCCCGCCGGGCTCCGTCTCGACCGACACGGGCACCTTCAGGCGGTAGGGCGGCCACTCCTGCTCCTGGCGGAAGTCCAGCTCCAGCACCCCCTGGTCGGGCAGCCACTCCCAGGTCGCCGCCAGCCGGGGGTGACCCGGCCGCCGCAGCCACTGGTCGAAGAACCACCCGAGATCGCGCCCCGAGGCCTCCTCCACGGCGGCCCGGAGGTCCCGGGTCAGGGCAGCCCGGTCCCGGTGGGCCTCGTAGTACCGGCGCAGGCCGTCGAAGAAGGCGGAGTCCCCCACCACCCCCCGGAGCATGTGCAGCACCCAGCCGCCCTTCTCGTAGTTGTTGGCGGAGAGGAGGTCGGTGAGCTGCGCCGGCCGCTCCGGGCGGATCACGGGGCGGCCGACGGCGTCGGAGGACAGGTATCCCTCCTCCGCCTCCCGCATCTCCCGGCGGAAGCGCTCCTCGCCGTCGGCGACCCGGTGGAAGACGGCCCCGAAGTAGGTGGCGAAGCCCTCGCTCAGCCACAGGTGCGTCCACCGGGCCTCGGTCACGGCGTCGCCGAACCACTGGTGGGCCACCTCGTGCGCCACGGTGGTCTCGCTCATCGTCCCCTCGGCCAGGGCCTCCTCGGAGTAGAAGATCGCCCCGGCGTTCTCCATCCCGCCGTAGCGGGTGGCCGACTGCACCTGGGCCAGCTTCCGGTACGGGAAGGGGGCCACCAGGCGCGCGAAGATCTCGATCATCTCCACGGAGCGGCGGAACGGCCCGGCGGTGACCTCGACGTCCTCCGGGAACACCACCCGGGTGACGGGCACGTCGTGCCCCCCGCGGCCGGCGTCCGGGGCGCGGCCGTTGTCCACCACCGCCAGGCGCCCGGCCCCGATCACCATGGTGTAGACGGGGATCGCCGCCTCCTGTCTCCACACGTGCAGGCGTCTCCCCGGCCCCACGGGCCGGTCGGCGGTCTTCACCCCGTTGGCCACCGTGGCCCAGTCCGCCGGCACCTCCAGGCGGTGGGTGACCGACGCCTTGTCGGCCGGGTGGTCCACGGAGGCGAACCAGTGCCGGGCGCGGTTCGGCCAGTTGTCGGCGAAGGCCGTCCAGTCGCCGTGGACGTTCTCACGCAGGATGAGGCCGTCCTCGGGCCGACCGCCGTAGAAGAGCGTCACCGTCGCCGTGTCCCCGGGGCGGAGGTCGGCGGAGTCGGCCAGGGGAATCGAGACGGCGGCCCCGCCCGCCCCGCCGGTCCGCGACGCCGGGACCCGCCGCCCTCCCGCCAGGGCGGAGTCGACCTCCAGCCCCTCCAGGTGGAGCCGCACCCGGGCCAGGCCGCCCCGGTCCACGCGGAAGCGCACCCGCTGACGGGCCTCGATGGCGGGATCGCGCTCCGCCAGCGAGACGCGGTAGTCGTAGTGCAGGACGTCGAACCCGGGGGACGGGTCGACGTCCGTCTCGGTGGCCTCCTGCGGAGCCGCCGCGGGGCCCGCGCCCGGACCGCCGAGGAGCGCCGCCAGGGCCAGTGCGGCCGCCGCCCCGACGGGGCCCTCCTTCCTCATCTCCGTCACACCACGAACCCGGCCATCACCGTGTAGACGATGGCCGCCAGCCCCGCCGCGCCCAGCGCCAGGGGAATCTGGGTGTAGACGTGGTCCATCAGATCGGTGCCCGTGGCCAGGGAGGAGAGGATCGTGGTGTCGGAGATCGGCGAGCACTGGTCGCCGAAGACGGCGCCGCCGGTGACGGCCCCGAAGCAGAGAGTCAGGAAGAAGGGGTCGGCCGCCACGTTCCACGCCAGGGGCATGGCCACCGGGAACACCACCGCGTAGGTGCCCCAGGACGTGCCCACCGAGAAGGCGATGAGCATGCACATGAGGAGGAGGATGGCCGGGAGGGCGATGGGCGCGATGACGTCGCCCAGCGTCTGCACGATGTAGGCGGCCGTGCCCAGGTCGTCGACCACCGACTTCAGCGTCACGGCCAGTGCCAGCACGATGGCGCCGATCGTCACGCCCTTGCACCCGTCCACGAAGCCGTCGATCACCTTCTGGAGGGTCATCCCCTTGGTCAGCGCGATGGTCGCCGCCACCAGGACCGCCAGGAGGAAGGCCTCGGCGATGGGGAGGAGCGGATCCTCCTTCTGGCCCATGATGAAGTACGTGGTCACGTACGGGATGATGGCCACGCCCAGCAGGGTCCCGATGGGCCCGAAGAAGTCGATGAGCCCGCCGTCGTAGTCCTCCGGCACCTTCAGCTCGGCCAGCTCCGCGGCGGCCATGGGCTCCGCGCCGTCTCGATCGAGCTTCCCCGTCTCCCGGGCCCGGTCCCGGGCCGCCTCCATCTTGGAGCCGATCCAGGGCATCTTCTCCCAGGAGAAGAGGAGCGTGAAGGTGATGGCGAAGATCGCGTAGAAGTTGAACGGCACAGCCTGGAAGAAGAACTGGATGCCCTCCTGCTGGCTGGCGATCACGGGCACCGTGCCGGCCACCAGCCCGGCCACGTAGATCGGCCACACGTTGAAGGGGATCAGCGTGGCCGCCGGCGAGGCGGTGGAGTCCACCACGTAGGAGAGCTCCTCGTGGGCCACCCGGTTCCGGTCCGCTACCGGGCGCACGGTGGCGCCGGTGAGCACGGTGCTCACGGTGCCGCCCTGGTGGAAGACCAGCCCCATGATCCACGCGAAGAACTTGGCCGTGCGGGGGCCCCGGACGATGTGCTCGCCGGCCCACGTCGCGAAGCGATGCGCGCCGCCGGTCCGCGTCCACAGCCCGATCATCCCGCCCAGCGCCCACAGGTAGACCAGCAGGATCAGGGCGTAGTCCTGCGAGCCGATGGAGGGCATCAGGTAGGCGTCCACGATGTTGAGCTGGCCCGCGATGACCCCGCCCAGGGCGATGCCGATGAGGAGGGCGGACACCACCTCGCGCAGGGCGAAGGCCAGGACCAGGGCCACCAGGGGCGGGATGACCGACCAGAAGCCGTAGTGCTCCCCGCTCTGCGGCACGTCGCCGGCGAAGAAGACTCCGGCTCCCACGAGCACCAGCGCCACGATCAGCCCGCCCCAGCGCGTCTTGCTGGACCCCATCTCCCGCTCCTCGGCTGCCGTTCTGTCTCTTCCGACGCGATCGGATGGCCCCGCGAACCGGACGTCGGTCCGCCGGCCCGCCGCGGCAAGCTACCGTGCCCTGGCGCTCGGATCACCCGCCGGGGACCCGATGTCGCTGGCCGGCGGCGATCGGAGCGGATTTCACGGGGAGGCCGGCCCCTCCCGATCGTGGATCATCGCTCGCCCCCGCCACACACCGACCTCCCCCGTGGCGCCTCGATCCTACGTCCGCTCGCCGCGGATTTTCCACATTTCCACACCGCGGAATCCACACGGCGGGCGGTTTTCCCCACCGTTGATAACCCGTTGACTGCCAGGTCGGTGTGCGATCGGCCCGAATTTCGACGGCCGCGGTGGGCTTCTTGTCACCCTCGAGTCGGCCGATTTATACTCGATCCGCGTCGAGGGAGCGCCGCCGTCGCTGGACGTTCGGACGGCCCCGCGCGACGGCATCCCCGACCTCTCATTCGCCCCGACTCTCGAATTCCCGCGAGGAGAAGGACTGGGTCCATGTGGCAAGCCCGTGACACCAGGAAAGTCGAATTCGCGCTCGACCTCCCCGAGGATCTGGCGGAGGACGTGGAGCGGGTTCGGCAGGACGACCCGGAGTTCCTGAGCAAGGTCATCCGGTACGGGCTGACGCGACGCGCAGTGTACCAGGAGCTGGATCAGGCCATGGAGGACCGCACGCCGGAAGCCTGATCCGACGGCGTCGGATCCGGGCCCGCCAAGGGCCCGGGGAATCCGCCGCCCCGAACGGAGCGCGCTCCGTCCCCGCCCCCGCCCGGCCGGAATCTCCGGTCGCGGCGGGGGTTTTCTTGACTGCCCGGGGAGGTTCGGCTAGATACTTGATTGGAAACCTCTTTCGAGCGGTCGTGCGGAACCCCACACGCTGAAGGGCGGTCGAGAGAGCGCCGCGAGACGGGCGGAGACTTGAACCACCACGCCGACAGCGACTCGGACTGGCCCCCTCCCGAGGCGGACGAGGGGACCGACTCCACCCTGCGCGCGAAGTATCTCGATTACTGCTCCGCCCGGATCTCGGAGATCTTCCTCGCCCTCTCCGACGATCGCATCTACGACATCATGGAGGAGGCCGCCCACGAGGCCGGCCTCGAGCCCGGCAAGCTCGGGTACCGGACGCAGGTTCGGCTGGTCACCGAGAAGCTGCGCGAGAGCGTCCCCCTCCCGGAGATGGACGAGTGGATCCGGGAGTACCGCCAGGACCCCGAGAAATTCGAGCCCTATCTCCTGGGCCTGGGCCAGAGCCCGGTGGAGCGGATCTGCGGCTCCGAGGGCCCGAACGACGAGGCCGGCGGACACGGGGAATGAGCGACGACCGGGCGGACGGAGAAGAGGGGGACGACGCGTCGCGCCCCCAGCTCCATATGTGGGGAGGCGACGCCGAGGAGATCTCTCTCGGCACCCTGGAGGACTCCGACGACGGCCCGTGGGAGCTCTACCTGCTGGTCGAGCGCGCGGGACGCGAGCTGGTCCGCGGCAAGATCTCCTTCCGACAGGGCGACCGGCGGCTGGACACGGCGCCGATCGTGGTGGAGGAGACCGAGGAGGAGGTCATCGAGCGGGCCCGGGGCATGGACGACTCCACCCTCCGCCAGTTCCTCGTCTCCGTCCGCGACTGAGACCTCCCTCACCGCCAGCGCGGTCGGATGGCCTCGCGCACCAGCGTGCCGATCATCGTGGCGCCCGCTCGGACCACTGCAGACGGCACCCCGCTGATCTTGGACTCGCCCCGTTGCCGCGGCTCGAAGCGCACCGGCACCTCGCGCACCGTGAGGCCGGCCCGGAGGGCGCGCACGTGCATCTGGACGTTCCACCCGAAGTCCGGGTCGTCGAGGCCGAGGGCCAGCAGGCTCCGGAACCGGATCGCCCTCAGCGGCCCCATGTCGCGGCCGGCCCACCCGTACACCCCCCGGAGGGCGGCGCTGACCAGGGCGTTGCCGGCGGCGGCGTGGGGCGGCACACCGTCCTCCCGGCGGCGTCGGCCCAGGACCAGTTCGGCGCTCCCGCGGCGCACCGGCTCCACGACACCGGGGAGTTCCGCCGGCCCGCGCCGGTCGTCGGCGTCCAGGAAGGCCAGCACCCCGGGGGGATGCCGGCGGCGGGCCTCCGCCGCGATCCCCGCCTGGCAGGCGCGCCCGTAGCCCGGCCGGGGTTCGGCGACGACCCGGGCCCCGGCCTCCCGGGCCACCCCGGCGGTCGCGTCCGTGGAGCCGTTGTCCACCACCAGCACCCGGTAGTCAGGCCGGGTGTCCTCCAGGGCCGCCAGCACCTCGGGCAGGCTCTCCGCCTCGTTTCGCGCCGGGACGAGCACCGTCACGCCGCCGGCCTTCCCGCTCTCCGATGATCGGCTCGTGGCTGCCATGGTCCCCATCGTGGGGCTCGGACGGCGAGGGCGCCACCGTGGTGGCCCTGGGCGTCGTGGAGGTCGGGCTCCTGGCCGCCGTGGGCTGGCTCCCGGGAGCGCGCGGGACCCCGCTCCCGGCCCTGGCGCTGTGGGGCGGGGCCTTCGCCTGCTACGCCGCCGCCGCGGCCCGGCTCGGCGGCCCGGGGCTGCGGCCGGGCGCCGGCGCGGAGCGGGCGCCGGGGCTGAGGACGCGGGACCTGTGGATCGTCGGGATCGCCGCGCGCCTGGCCCTGCTCCCGCTCCTCCCCCACTTCACCGACGACATCTACCGGTACATGTGGGACGGCTGGGTGCAGCTGAACGGGGTGAACCCGTACGTGCACCCGCCGGCGGCGCCGGAGCTGGCCGAGCTGCGCACGGCCTGGCACGGACTGGTGAACCACCCGGGGGTGTCGACGATCTACCCGCCGGCGGCCCAGCTCGTCTTCGCGGTCCTGGCCCTGGCCGGGCCCGCGGTGTGGGTCTTCAAGGCCGCCTGGGTGGTCGCCGACCTGGCCGCCGCGGAGGTCATCCGCCGGCTGGCCCGGCGGCGCGGGGGCGACGGCCGCCTCCCCCTGCTCCTCTACCTCTGGTGTCCGCTGCTCCTGGTGGAGGTGGCGTGGAGCGGACACCTGGAGCCCCTGGGGCTCCTGCCCATGACGCTGGCCCTGGCCGCCGGAGCCGCGGGAGGAGGTGCGTGGCTGGCCCTCTCCGCCGGCGTGAAGTTCGCCCCGGCGGCCGCCCTGCCGGCCCTCTGGCGCCGTCGCGGGGGACGGGCCGCCCTGCTCTTCGCCGCCGTGGCCGGCGCCCTGACCCTCCCGTACCTGCTGGGGGCCGGAAGCGCGATGACGGACGGGCTGCTCGAGTACGCCCGCCGGTGGTCGTTCAACCCGGGCCCCCACCGGCTGCTGTCGGCCGTGCTGGGAGGGGCGGACCCGGCCCGGTGGGCAGGCGCCGTGGCGGTGGCCGGTGTCGCGGGCTGGGCGGCCTGGCGCCGCTGGCCGCTGGAGCGGACGCTGCTGTGGACGGTCGGCGCGGGCCTGCTGGTCTCGCCCACGCTCCACCCCTGGTACGTGCTCTGGGTGCTTCCGCTGGCGGCCCTCCGGGGCAGCCGCGGCTGGATTCTCTTCACCGGTACCGCCCTGCTGGGCTACTGGCACCACGAGACGTTCATGGCCACCGGGCAGTGGCCGCAGCCGGCGTGGCTCTCGGCGCTCACCTGGGCCCCGCCGATTCTCCTCCTGGCCGTCGACGGCGCCCGGGAGCGGGAGGCTGCGTCTACTCCCGGTAGTTGAACGGCTTCCAGCGTCCGTTCCACTCCACCAGGACGTCCAGGATCTCGATGTAGCCCTCCTCCCCGTCCGGAGCGCGTCGCACCCACACGCGCGCGCCCTTGTGAAGGGTGAAGTCCTCGTAGTGCTCCGGCTCCCGCTGGAACTCGACGCGGACCAGCTCCAGCTCCGCTCCGCCGTACTTTCTGAGCGCGGCGTCGATTCCCTCGGTCGTGTTGTGCCGGTTCAGCTTTCGCACGTAGCCGAAGGGAAGCGTCCCCCGCTCCGGCAGGTGGGGCCACAACAGGTTCCGGTGCTCGTCGCGGGTCACCAGCAGCTTCCCGAGCCCCCGCTCGCTCCTCCGCTCGATGGCGTCGAGAACGGCTCGCGCCACCGCCTCCGGGCTCTCCTTCGCCCGCGCCATCCCCCGTGCCTGTGCCACGTCGCCGCAGCCAGCGGCGGCCGGACCCGTGAGGACGACGGCGATCAGCAGGGCGGCGATGACCGGCGGCGAGGCGGACCTCCGTCCGTCGCGTCGCAGTTTCTCCATTCTTCTCCTCTTCTCTCCTCGCAGGTCGTGATGAACGACGACAGGGGCGCCGGCTGGCGCCCCTGCTCGTCGCTGATTCCGGGCCGACGGCCGTCGGCCGTCTGTCTCGGGGTTCGGCCGGCGTAGCGTCAGCTACCCGGCGCGGGGCGGGAGTCGTCTCCCCCCACGGTCCACACGGTCCACCCGGAGTACCAGGCGTCCGCGACGGCAGTGCCGGGCTCGACGGCGCCGGCGTAGCTGGTCTGCTGCAGCGTGCGGCCGTCGGTGGGCATCACCAGACCGGGCCCGTTGTTGAGAGCCGAGACGTCCACCGCGGTGTAACCCGACGGCGTGCCGCTCGGGACCAGGTTGGGCGGGCTGCTCATGCTGCCGATGTCGAAGGCTCCGCTCGCGAGCTGCGGATCGGCGAGCATGTTGTTGAAGCCGCTCTCGGTGAAGAAGTTCTCGTTCTCCGACTGGCTGTAGCCGTCACCGGACTCGTCGGCCAGGTTGTCGGCCGCGGCTCCGCCCTGGGCCACGTTCGAGTACACGATGTTGCCCTCGAAGCGGAGGGTGCTGGACGGATCCGTCTGGCCCGCCAGCCTGTTGTCGGCGTACTGGGCCGTCTGCGCGCCCTCGACGTCGAAGCCGCTGGCGCCGAATCCCGTGACGATGCTGTTGAACACGCGGTAGTTGGAGCCCTCGCGGAGCAGGACACCCGCGTCGCTGGAGCTCCCCTCGGCGGCGATCTCGCCGCTCCCGAGGTCGACGCCCGCGCCCACGAGCGTGGCGTTGGCCAGAACCGCGGACGAGTGCGGGCTGGCGTCCGGCGTCGAGCCGTTGTTGGACAGCTCCAGGCCCTGGTCGGCGTTGTCGCCGCGCTGCTGGGCGATCAGGAACTGCATGAAGCCCTGGTAGCCGTCGGTGCCGTCGAAGCTGTCGTCACCGATGCCGGTCATGACCATGTGCGTCTGGGTCGTGGTCCCGCCGAAGGGCTCGGTACCGTCGTCGACGTTGTAGTGCACCTGGACGTAGTCGACGGTGGTGGCGGAGCCGGTGCCCTGGAAGGCGATCCCGTTCAGCTGGTCGGTGGCGGTGACGTCGTCGCCGGCGTACTCGACGCGGACGCCGCAGAGCACCCCGCTGTCGTCGTCGGCCTCGGTGCCGCCGTACAGGCCGGAGTCACCCTCTCCCTGGGCCTCCTGGCCGGAGTTGATGGGCGCCTGGCCGTTGATGACCAGCCCTCCCCAGTCGCCCCGGGCGCGCTGGCCCCGCGGCTGGTCGGAAGTGAAGACGATCACGCTGTCCGCCGTCGGCCTGGTGCACCCCTGGTCGTTCGGATTCGCGTCGGCGATGATCTTCGAGCCGCGCGACACGACCAGGTAGCTGCCCCGGACGCTCGTCGTCGGGTCCTTGCGGCCGTAGACGGTGGTGCCGGGCTCGATGGTGAGCGTCACGGCGTCGGCGCAGTCCCCGGACGGGCCACAGTCGCCGCCCACGAAGACGGGCCCGTCGAGCACCCAGTCCCTGTCCGCGGTGAAGGTGGTGTCCGTGGTGATGTCGCTGTCGATCACGGCGACATCGGAGTTCGGCGCCGGCACGTCCACCGATGCGGACGCGCTGTAGCCGGACGATCCCGCGCCGTTGGACGCCTGCACCTGGGCAGCGTAGGTCTGGCCCCGGTTCACGCCGCCGAACGTGGCCGTCGTGGTGCCGGACTGGACCGTCTGCGTCCGCTCGTCCGAGCTGGAGGAAATGCGCACCCCGTACTCGTCGGCGCTGGAGACGGCGTCCCAGGTGACCGTGATGGTGTCCTGGCTCACCGTGGCCTGCACGTTGCCGGGAGCGGAGGGGGCGTCAGGGCCCGTTCCGTTGTTCCCGTTGTCATCGCTGCACGCCGCCAGGGACAGCATCCCCAGCACGGCGACGATCGCAGCGCCCCTGTACATAGTCAGTTTCATCGTATTCCTCTTCCTCGTATTTGAGGTGGATTCGAAGCTCTCCCGCGTGTTCACCGCTCTGGTGAACGGTCCTCTGCGCCCACCTCGTGGGTGGACGATTTCCGATGTGCCGTGCCTCGTCAGGAGGCCGTGATCGATCCGGCGGTCATCCGCCGTAGGTGAAGCTCACGGAGAACGTCCGCCCCGTGGTATAGCGCCTCTGCACCCGCGTGATGCCGTTCATCGACTGCTCCCACAGGTGCTCGGAGTCGAGCAGGTTGGTGGCCTCGAGCTCCATGTCGACGCGGGGCCCCAGGGACTGGCTGACGGTGAAGTCGAGCTCCGGGCGCGGCTGCTCGACCACGTCGGGCTGCCCGGAGCCGCCGGCGGCGGTGATCCGCTCGCCGAAGACGTTGAAGGAGGCCCCGACCTCGGTTCCCCGGTCCGGCGTCCGGTAGTTGAGCGTCGCGCTGGCGGCGTAGTCGGACTGCCCCTCCAGGGCGCGCTCGAGGTTCGTCGGGTTGTAGATGCCGCCGCGGCGGACGTTCACCCGGGAGTCGATGAGCGCCAGGTTGCCGCCCACCGTGAACCCGCCGACGTCGTGGAGCAGGCCGAGCCGCTTCCTGGCGCCGAGCTCCGCGCCGTAGATGCGACCGTCCTCGGCGTTCTGGTAGGAGTACGCCTCGCCGGCGGCCGAGATGAAGACCTGCTCGATGGGCTTCTCCAGCTCCTTGTAGAAGCCGCTCAGCGAGACCACCTCGCCGGCCCCCGGGAACCACTCCCAGCGGAGGTCCACGTTCGTGATCTCGGCGGCCTCCAGCTCCGGGTTTCCGAAGACCTGGCGCAGGCTGGCCGCCTCGGTGAACTGGAAGGGGGCGAGCTCCCGGAACTCCGGCCGGTCGGTGGTCCTGCTGGCGGCTGCCCGGAGGTTCATGTCGTCGGTGAGCGAGTACGTCAGGTTCACGGCCGGGAAGACGTCGGTGCGCTCCTGGCTCGACAGCAGGGTCGTGGAGTCCGTCGTCTGCGTGAGATCGCGGAGCGTCAGCTCGTACCGCTCCACCCGGGCGCCCAGTGTGGCCGTGACGTCGCCGGTCAGCGGAACGGTGATCATCCCGTAGCCGGCGATTCGGTCGTCGTCGGCCGTGTAGGTGTCACCGGGCTCGGAGAGCTCCGTGAGCATCAGGCTGTTCACCCCGTCCAGGCTCCCGGAGACGTTCTGCGGCGTCAGCACCGAGTCCAGGCTGGTGATCGACGCCCCCTGGTTGAAGCGCCAGCGGAAGCGGCGCGCCGCGAAGTCACGTCCCCGGTCCCGGGCCGAGACGCCGACCTTGACCTCCGTGTCCCGCTCGGTGAGGAGCTCGAAGGGGATCGTGAGGTCGAGCCCCCCGCTGACGTCCGTCTCCGTCAGGTCGCTGAACAGGTAGCGGGCGCTCTCGCCCGTGTTCTCGAGAACGAAGGGCTCGTCCTCGTCGGTGAACCCGCGCTTGTAGATGGCCTCGCGCAGACCCGGCTCCTCCCGCTTCGCCCGGGCGGCGCCGCCCCGCCACTCCAGGCGGAGGTCGCCGGGTACCTGGTGCTCGCCGGAGAGCTGTCCCCAGGCCATCTCCCGGGCGATGAACCGCAGCCGCTCGTCCCGGAGCACTCCGCCCAGGTCCTCCCGGTTGGGGCCGACGTAGGTCCGTGCCTCGTCGGAGCCGTGCCGGTTGTAGAGCGTCTTCAGGCTGATCTGGTGCTTCGGCGTCGGCTGGTAGGTGAAGTTTCCGATGCCGCCCCACTCCACGTCCTGGCTGCCCCGCGTGAACTCGTAGTTCACGTTGGGCTCGACCTCGCGCTCGGCCACCAGCTCCGGGTCGAAGGCCGTGGTCCTCCACTTCCTCTCGATCTCGTCCCGGCGGATCGAGTAGCTGTTGGCATAGCTCCCGGCGAGGAAGTAGCCGAAATCGTCGCCGAAGACCTCGGTGCGGTCGCCCAGGGCGAAGCTCCAGTCCACGTTGCTGGGGGTCGAGCCGGCGGTGGGGGAGAACTGCGAGAGATCGCCGAGGAGCGACTCGCCCAGGCGCTCGCGGCTGGAGGCGCTGGCCGGCAGCGACTGTCCGCTGAGGCCGCCCAGCTCCTCGGTCATGGTCGACGGCATCTTGCGGCTGCCGTCGTCGATCCCCAGGAAGTCCAGCGACCCGCCCGGGTAGTTCAGGTAGCCGTCGTTGAACTGGCTCCGGGTGTTGACGCTGCTGCCCACCGAGAACTTCGCGGTAAACCGGTCCGGGAACTCCTTCGTCTCGATCTGCACCGTCCCGCCCGAGAAGTCCGCCCCCTCGTCCGGCGTGTAGGTCTTCTGGACCTTCACGCTCTGGAGGAAGCCCGCCGGGAAGAGGTCCAGCGGCACCACCGACTTCTCCGGCTCCGGGCTCGGAAGCGGCGATCCGTTCAGGGACGTCTGGCTGTATCGCTTCCCCAGCCCCCTCACGAAGACGTATTTCCCCTGTGTCACCGTGACACCGGCGATCTGCTTCGCCGACTCGGCCGCGTTCGACACGGGGAGACCGGAGATCTGCTCCTCGCCGACGGCGTCGCTGACCGTCAGGGACTGCTTCTGCTCGTCCAGCAGGGCCGCCGCCGACCCCTTCTCCTGCTCCACGGAGACCGTGAGGTCGTTGACCTCCACGGCCTCGGGGGAGAGCGTGACGTCGAGGCTCGTCGCCTGACCCGCCTCGATGGTCACCCCCGTCACCGTCTTCCGCGAGAAGCCGAGGCTGCTCACGACCAGCTCGTGGGTTCCGGCCGGAACCTGGCTCAGCTGGTAGCGGCCGTTCAGGTCCGTCAGGGTCCCGATTCGGGTGCCCTGGAGCTGGACCGTCGCCGACGAGACGGGCGATCCGTCCTCGGAGTCGACGACCTGTCCCTGGATCCGGCCGGTCGCCCGGTCGGTGTCCTGTGCGGGAGCGGGTGCGGCCGCGGCCAGGAGTGCCGCCGCGGCGACGACGCTGGCGAGCCTGCTGCCGGGGGGGCTGGCCGGTGCTGTTCGGGTCACGCTGAAACCTCCTGCGATCGATGTATCCGAGACGTCGGAGCTGCGAGTCTGTTGGGTCCGACACGGCGAGAATCAGGCGCTTCGGCACGGACGGCCGGTCGACCGTCGTCCTTTCCTTCCCCGATTCGGATGGGATGATACCAGCGCTGATTCACGGGGAGGTACAGCCGGGGTAACGGCGGGGTAACGATCCGCCGCGACCCGGAGATAGCGGGAGGGAGCGGGGTGGGCCGACCCGGGTCGTGGACAGGTCCGGGTTGGGAGCGCCGCGGGCGGTTCGCCCGCGAGGGTCAGGTCAGGAGGCCGCGCCCCGGAGGCTGGAGACCGCCGTCGACAGGTAGCCGGCGGCGAAGAGCAGCGTGAAGGGGACGGCTGCCGGGTCACCGGCAGCCAGGTGGCGCGCCGTCGCCACCAGCAGCAGGAGCCCGAGGCCGAGCCGGAGGAGGGTCCGGACGGGCCGCAGGGAGACGCTGTACTGCCGGAGGAGGCCGGAGCCGATCTTCGGGGTGCGGCGGAACGGTGTGTCCTCTCCCGCGTCGACCGCTCCCCGGGCCACGGCGCCGCTCAGCGGAACCCCCAGGCCGATCCCCAGCGTCATCGCCTCCGCGACCTTCCGCAGCCCGGCCGCGGGACGCGCGCCCCGGAGCCACGCGGCGACCCCGTAGAAGAGCAGGAAGGGGAGGACGGCCAGCGACAGGGCCAGGGCGTGAAACCAGTCCGGGAGCCCCTGCACACCGCCCAGGAAGCCGGCGGCCGCAAGGGCCACCCCCAGTGCAGTGGTCAGCGGGTGGGCCAGGTGGCTGAGCAGGTGGGAGGTGGCCTCCATCTTCACGGCGGGAGACTCGCCGCTCCGCCAGATGGCCGGCAGGAGCTTTCGGGCCGTCTGCACGCCGCCCTGGGCCCACCGCTCCTGCTGGACCTCCAGCGAGCGCACCGAGGCCGGAAGCTCGCCGGCGACCCGGACATCGTCGCGGTAGACACCCTTCCAGCCCCGGAGCTGGGCCCGGTAGCTCAGGTCCAGGTCCTCGGTCAGGGTGTCCCCCTCCCAGCCGCCGGCGTCGCGGAGACACTCGCGCCGCCACATCCCCGCCGTGCCGTTGAAGTTGAAGAAGAGCCCGGACCGGCATCGGGCCTCGTGCTCCACCGCGAAATGGGCGTCGAGCAGAACGGCCTGGGCCCGGGTGAGCCACCCGCCGTCGTCCTCGTTCAGGTGCGACCACGCGCCCTGGACCAGGCCCACCTCCGGGTCGTCGAAGGCGGGAAGCAGACGTCGGATCAGCTCCGGCTCCGGGACGAAGTCGGCGTCCAGGATCAGGAAGAAGTCGCCGGAAGCGCGCTCCACGCCGTGGGCCAGGGCGCCGGCCTTGTATCCCTCGCGCGATTTCCGCTGCAGGTGCCGGACGTCGACTCCCCGCTCCCGCCACGCGGCGACGCGGCGGGCGGCGAGCTCGGAGGTCCCGTCGTCGGAGTCGTCCAGGACCTGCACTTCCAGCCGGTCCGACGGGTAGTCGAGCCGGCAGGCGGCGTCGATGGCCCGCTCCACGACGTTCGCCTCGTTGTAGACGGGGAGCTGCACGGTGACGGGGGGGAGCTCGCCCGTCCAGGTGTCCCTCTCGTGACCGGGATCCCGCCGGAACCGCAGCCACAGCAGGTAGAGGCGGTGGAGTCCGAAGGGGAACAGGAGCAGCAGGATCAGGACGTAGGCCCCGGTGGCCGCGAGCTCGACGAATTCGGTCACGTCTTCGATTCCGCGGGCGCGGCTCGGTGCAGCGCGGTTGCGCGCCGCAGTTTCGCCTCGCCAGTTATCCACGACGGGCGACCGTGCACGGACCCCGAGCCCACGTCAGGAGCCATGGCCGACGAACACATCCTCGTCGTCGACGACGAACCGGACATCCTCAGCCTCCTCGTGTATCAGCTGAGCCAGGAGGGCTTCAAGGTCAGCACGGCCGTCAACGGCCGCTCGGCGATCTCCACGGCCAGGGACGAGCACCCCGACTGCATCGTCCTCGATCTCATGCTGCCGGGCATCGACGGGTACGAGGTCCTCAAGACCCTGCGCCGGGACGAAGGTACCGAGGACATCCCCATCCTTCTACTCACGGCGCGCCAGGAGGAGGAGGAGCGGGTCAGGGGCTTCGAGTACGGCGCCGACGACTACGTGACGAAGCCGTTCAGCAACCGCGAGCTCGTGCTCCGGGTGAAGGCGCTCCTCCGGCGCGCGAAGTCCGGGCCCGTCTCGGCCGGCCGCGGCCTGTCGGTGGGCCCCGTGCGTGTCGATCGCGAGGCCCATCGGGCCTTCGTCCACGACGAGGAAATGGACCTCACGCCGCTGGAGTTCCGCCTGCTGGAGACGCTCGTGGAACGCAGGGGGCGGGTGCAGTCCCGCCGCCAGCTCCTGCAGGCCGTATGGGAGACCACCGCCGACATCGAGACGCGGACGGTGGACATGCACGTGGCACGGCTCCGCACCAAGCTCGGGGACGCCGGCGGCCTGATCGAGACCGTGCGCGGAGTCGGCTACCGCTTCCAGGCGGTGGACCGCTGACCGTGCGCCGTCTCACCCGCCGCTCTGCCCGGAGGAAGCGGACCATCGCTCGGGAGCGAAGGGCATGACTCTCCGGACGCGGGTCCTCGCCACGGTCGCCCTCTCGGTGGCGGTCCTCTCCTCGGCCCTCCTCTGGTGGGCCTCGGGGCCCTTCGAGTCGCAGATACGGGACCGGTGGACGGACGAGCTGGAGCGCGAGGCCCGCCTGGCGAGCGAGCACGTCGGCGACGCCGCCTTCTCGGACTCCCTGGCGGACGCCCTCGGGTCGGTCGTCGGCCACCGTATCACGCTCGTGCGGGAGGACGGCCGCATCGCCGGCGACTCCGAGGTCTCCTCCGACCGCCTCTCCGCCCTGGGCGACTACTCCGACCGGCCCGAGATCCGGGCTGCCCTCGCCGGCCGGGTGGGATCCGACCTCCGCGCGAGCACCGTCGTCGCCCGGGAACTCCTCTACGTGGCCGTGCCCCACGGACCCGGGGTTCTGAGGGTGGCGATGCCGGCCTCGGAGCTGGACGGACCCGTCGTTCAGATCCGCCGGGTCACAGTGGTGGCGGCGGCCGGGGTGCTCCTCCTGCTCCTGGCCCTCGCCGGTCCCCTCGAGCGCTTCCTGGCGGCTCCGATCCGACGGGTACGGCACGCCCTCGAGGAGCTGCGTGAGGGCCGGTTCGGCGCGCGCCTCGGGCCGTCGGGAGACGACGAGGTGGCACGACTCGCCCGTGCCTCCGACCGTATCGCCGACCGCCTGGAGCGGATGGAGGAGGGCCTCGAGGAGGGGCAGGAGCTGGAGGACGTCTTCCAGCACATGGACGAGGGCGTGGCCGTCGTGAGCGGCGACGGCCGGGTGACCCGCGCCAACCGTGCCTTCCTGGACGTGCTGGGCCGCGACGACGCCGTGGGCGAGCGCTTCGGCACGATGTTCCGGGACCCGGCGCCGCGGCGGCTCCTGGAGCGGGGGCTGGAGGGCGAGGCCGGGAGCCGGGAGGTCGAGCTCGGGGAGAGCCACGTCCTGCTCTCGGTGCATCCCCACGGCGACGGGGCCGTGGTCACGTCCCGGGACCTGACCCGGCTCCGCCGGCTCGAGGGGGTCCGCCGTGATTTCGTGGCCAACGTCTCCCACGAGCTGAAGACCCCGCTCACCAGCGTCCTGGGCTTCGCCGAAGCCCTGGCGGACTCCGAGATGTCGCCGGAGCGGGCCCGTGACTTCGGCCAGCGGATCCTGAAGAACGGCGTCCGTATGCGGCGGATGATCGACGAGCTCATGGACCTGTCGCGCGTGGAATCCGGGGCCTGGGAGCCGGAGCCGGTGGAGGTCTCCCTGGCCGACGCCACGCGCAGGGCCTGGCAGGCGGTGGCCGGGGGACGCGACGAGGATCTCGAGCTGGACGTCGACCTCGACGAGGACACGGCGGTCCGGGCGGATCGGGGCGGCCTGCGGTCCATCCTCCGGAACCTGCTGGACAACGCCGCCCGCTACAGTCCGGCCGGAGAACGGGTCACCGTCTCGGCCGCGCCGGTCGACGGCATGATCCGCGTCGAGGTCCGGGACCGGGGCCCCGGGATCCCCACGGCCCACCGCGACCGGATCTTCGAGCGATTCTACCGCGTCGACGCGGGACGCTCCCGCGAGGAGGGCGGCACGGGGCTCGGCCTGGCCATCGTGAAGCACCTCGTCGAGGCCCACGGCGGCGAGGTCGGGGTCGAGAGCCGGGTGGGACGGGGTTCCACGTTCTGGTTCACCGTGCCGGCGACATCGGGTCGCGGCACCCCGGCGAGGTAGCTCCGCCAGCTCGCCGGGCGCGGTGGCTCCTGGCCTCACGACGTACGTGGGGCGGCGACGTGACACGATCGTTACATCCTCATAACGTCACCGTCGCATTCCGCTGTAAACTTCCATTCTCCGGAGACGCTGTCCGGCGACCTTCTCCGGGGGCCCTCACAGAGGGAGCGATACCGATGATTGGAGAGCGTTCACTCTCCGGAGGCGACTCTGCGCGCTTCCGGCCGATTCACGTGGCTGCCGTGGCGCTGATCGGACTGCTGGCGGTGCCGTCGACTGCACCGGCGCAGGAGGGTGTTCCGATCGTGTCCAGCGCCGAGGAGATCGACCTGTCGGGACGGTTCCAGCTGCAGGCGGTCACGAGCAGCTGCGCCGGGGATCCGCCGGACGCGGAGTCGCCCTGCGCCTCGGTGGCGCCGGGGGTCGACTGGTTCGCCCGCCGGGCCCGGCTCTCGGCCACGGTCACGGTGAACGACTTCATCTCGGGCAAGATCGAGCCGGACTACGGATCGGTGAGCGGCGTCACGCTCCGCGACGCCTACGGCATGCTCACCTTCAGCGAGTCGGCCAGGCTGCAGGTCGGTCAGTTCAAGAAGCCGTTCGACGGCTTCCACCTGACCAGCTCGACGCAGATCCTGACCATCGAGCGGGACCTGGACGTCCCGGGCGTACCGGGCCCCCGGGCCCTGTCGATGGCGGAGCTCACGACGCGGAACATGCTGTCCAGCTACGACCTGGGCGTCATGCTCTCCGGCCGGATCGGCGAGAACGTGCGGTACTGGGCCGGGACGTTCGACGGACGCCCCCCGGCGGCCAACGGCGACGTGAACACGGACAAGCAGTTCGTCGGGCGGCTCCAGTACAGCCTCGAGGCGGGGGAGCTGCCGCTGAAGCTGGCCGTGGCCGGGGCGCTGACGGACCTGCCCTACACCGGCGCGGAGGGACGCCTGGCCGGACAGTACTACGGAAACGGCGAGCTGTGGGCGGAGCTGGGCGACTTCGAGGGCGGCCCCCACGTGCAGGCCGGATGGGTGTTCGGCGAGAACACCCTGGAGTCGCCGGTCGGCGGTACGCCCACTCCGCCGGACGCGGAGCTGGCCACCATGCACAGCTTCCAGGTGATCGGCAGCTACAGGAGCGACGTGGAGGACGTGCCGCACGTGGAGGCGGTGGAGCCCCTGCTCCGGATCGCCGTCACCGAGCCGAACACGGACCTCGACAACAACGCGGTTTACGGCTTCACGCCCGGCGTGCAGGTGTTCTTCGCCGGGCGGAACAAGGTGTCGCTCAACTGGGATTTCGTGAGCTTCGCCGACGACGGGACGTCGTCCGCGAACTCCTTCAAGATGCAGTATCAGTTTCACTTCTGAATCTGAACGCGACGGACGCACAACGAACCAGCGAGGATAGATCATGAACTGGAAGTCTGCGACGGCGACCATCGCCGCCGGGGCGGCGATCGCTCTCACGGCCTGCGGAGGCGGAGACGGCGGACCCGAGGGCAACGTGGCCATCGACGGGTCGAGCACCGTCTATCCGATCACCGAGGCCGTCCTGGAGGAGTTCTCGGCCGCCAACCGGAACATCCGGGTGACGGCCGGCGCCAAGGGCACGGGCGGAGGGTTCGCCCGGTTCTGCCGGGGCGAGACCGACATCAACGACGCCTCGCGCCCCATCACCGAGGGCGAGCAGGAGCTCTGCGAGGAGAACGGAGTCGACTACGTGGAGATCCCGGTCGCCTACGACGGCGTGACCGTCGCGGTCAATTCGGAGAACGACTGGGCGCAGTGCATCACGGTCGAGGAGCTGCGGCGGATCTGGCAGCCCGAGAGCACCATCCAGCAGTGGAGCCAGGTCCGGGACGAGTGGCCCGAGCGCGAGCTCGTGCTCTACGGGCCGGACACGGACTCCGGAACGTTCGACTACTTCACGGAGACCGTGGTCGGCGAGGAGGCCGCCAGTCGCTCCGACTACACGGCCAGCGCCGACGACAACGTGCTGGTCCGCGGGGTCCGCGGGGACGTGGGCTCGCTGGGCTACTTCGGATTCGCCTACTACATCGAGAATCAGGACGAGCTCAGGGCCCTGGCGGTGGACGGCGGCTCGGGCTGCGTCGAGCCGACCCGGGAGACCATCGAGAGCGGGAAGTACGCGCCCATGGCCCGCCCGCTCTTCATCTACGTCAAGCAGTCGGCACTCCAGCGCCCGGCCGTGGAGCAGTTCGTCCGCTACTACCTGGACAACGCACCGACCCTCGTGCCCGACGTGGGCTACGTCCCCCTCTCCGAGGAGCGGTACCGGAAGATCATGCAGGAGCACCTGGGCTCTGCCGGCGCCGGCCAGGAGAGCGCCGGCGCGAGCTGAACGGTGCCCGGCACGACCTTCCCGACGTGTCGCTGACGTGACGCGCCCGGCGACGAGATGAGCGGGCCCGGCCGCCAGGGACGGGAGGGGGTCCTGCAGCTGGACCGTCCCTCCACCCGCGTGTGGAGGGAGCGGGTGGTGGAGGGCCTCCTCTTCCTCTGCGGGGTGATCTCGATTCTCACGACCGTGGGAATCGTGGTCGTCCTGGTGGGCGAGTCCGTGGCCTTCTTCCGGGAGGTCCCGGCCCTGGAGTTCCTCACGGGCACCGAATGGGAGCCCCTGATCGGCAACAGCTACGGCGTGCTCCCGCTGGTGAACGGGACCATGATGATCGCGGTACTGTCGTCGGTCGTTGCCCTCCCCGTGGGGCTCGCCACCGCGATCTATCTGTCGGAATACGCCTCGGACCGCGTCCGGGACGTGGTCAAGCCGGCGCTGGAAGTGCTGGCCGGGATCCCGACCGTGGTCTACGGCTATTTCGCGCTCACCTTCATCACGCCGCTCCTCCGTGACGTCTTTCCGGGGATCGGCGTCTTCAACGCGGTCAGCGCCTCCATCGTCGTCGGGATCATGATCGTACCGATGGTGTCGTCGCTGTCGGAGGATGCCATCAGCGCCGTTCCGCGATCGCTGCGGCAGGCGGCCTACGGGGTGGGCGCCACCAAGTTCGAGGTCTCCACCCGGGTCGTCGTTCCCGCGGCGTTCTCGGGCGTCGTCTCCAGCTTCATCCTGGCCGTCTCCCGGGCCATCGGCGAGACCGTGGCCGTCTATCTGGCGGCCGGCGTGACGGCCCGGGTCACCGCCGACCCGACGCAGAGCATCCAGACCATCACCTCCTACATCGTGCAGGCGAGCCTCGGAGACGCCTCCCACGGGACGACGGCCTACCAATCGATCTTCGCCGTGGGCCTCCTGCTCTTCGTCATCACCCTGGGGATCAACCTGCTGAGCGACGTGGTGCGGCAGCGCTTCCGCGAGGTGTACGAGTGAGCTCGACGGCCGTGGCCGGGGAGACCGGTGCGATGGGATCCGGCGGAGGCGGACTGGAGGCGCAGGAGGACTTCGAGCCCCGTCGTGAGGCCCGCAGGCGGCTGGGAACGGCTTTCAAGTGGCTGTGCTTCTCCGCCGTGGTCTTCGGCATCGTCGCGCTCGTGGTGCTCCTGGCCGACGTCTTCATCGACGGCTACCGCTGGGTGGACTGGAGCTTCCTGACCAGCTACCCCTCCCGGTTCCCGGAGCAGGCCGGCATCCGTGCGGCCCTGCTCGGCACCCTGTGGATGATGGGGCTGGTGGCGCTGATCTCCTTCCCGCTGGGGGTCGGGGCGGCCATCTACCTGGAGGAGTACGCCCCGAGCAACTGGTTCACCCGGACCCTCCAGATGAACATCTCGAACCTGGCCGCCGTCCCGTCGGTGGTCTACGGGATCCTGGGGCTGGCGGTCTTCGTCCGCTTCATGGCGCTGGGGCAGAGCGTCCTGGCCGGAGCGCTGACCCTCTCGCTGCTGATCCTGCCGGTGACGATCATCGCCGCCCAGGAGGCGATCAGGGCGGTGCCCGGCTCGCTGCGGCAGGCCTCCTACGGCATCGGGGCCACCAAGTGGCAGACCATCCGCCATCAGGTCCTCCCGGTGGCCCTGCCCGGCATTCTCACGGGAACGATCCTCTCCCTCTCCCGGGCCATCGGCGAGACGGCCCCCGTCCTCCTGGTCGGGGCCGTCACGTTCATCGCCTTCGACCCGGAGGGCCCCCTGGACCAGTTCACGGTGCTGCCGATTCAGATCTTCAACTGGGCCGCACGTCCCGAGGAGCAGTTTCACGCAGTGGCGGCCGGCGCTATTCTGGTCCTGCTGGTGATCCTCCTCGCCATGAACGCGACGGCCATCTATCTCCGCAACAGGTACCGGCAGGAGCTGTAGCGCGATGCCCGAGGAACCGCTCGTCGACATTCAGGCCGATACCGCGGACACGGCCCCGGAGGAGGCCGGTGGTGCGTCCGGATCGCCCTCGACGTCCGGATCACCGGGAGCGGACACGCCTCCCGTGGCACGGGACCTGGAAGCCGCGCTCGAGACCCGGACGCTGAGCGTGGACTACGACGGGGATACCGCCGTCAGCGAGATCAGCCTGTCGATCCCCCGGAACCGGATCGTGGCCTTCATCGGCCCCTCCGGGTGCGGCAAGAGCACCTTCCTCCGCTGTCTGAACCGGATGAACGACCTCATCCCGGCGGCCAACGTCTCCGGGGAGGTGCTCTTCCGCGGCAAGAACCTCTACGACTCCGACGTGGATCCCGTGGAGGTGCGCCGACGCATCGGCATGGTGTTCCAGAAGCCGAACCCCTTCCCGAAGTCCATCTACGAGAACGTGGCCTTCGGCCTGCGGGTGAACGGCTACCAGGGCGACCTCGAGGAGCGGGTGGAGACCTCCCTGCGGGCGGCGGCCCTGTGGGACGAGGTGAAGGACCGGCTGGAGGACAGCGCCCTGGGGCTGTCCGGCGGCCAGCAGCAGAGGCTGTGCATCGCCCGGGCCCTGGCGGTGGAGCCGGAGATCCTGCTCATGGACGAGCCGGCCAGCGCGCTGGACCCCATCGCCACCGGACGCATCGAGGACCTGATCGAGGACCTGAAGCAGGACTACACGATCGTCATCGTCACCCACAACATGCAGCAGGCGGCCCGGGTCAGCGACCTGACGGCCTTCCTCTACATGGGCGAGCTCGTGGAGTTCGGCGACACCGACCGCCTCTTCACGAATCCCCGGGAGCAGCGGACCGAGCAGTACATCACGGGACGCTTCGGATGAGGGCGTCCCGGGCCACGGAGGTGTGACGGGCCATGCCGAAAGAGCACTTCGACCAGCAGCTCGACACGCTCAAGCAGCGGCTCCTGGACATGTCGCACGGCGTCGAGGAGCAGGTCGCGGAGGCGGTGGCCCTGGCCACGCGCCAGGAGAGCATCGAGCCGGAGGAGATCCTCGAGCGGGACCAGGAGATCGACGACGAAGAGGTCGCCATCGAGGAGACGGCCATCGAGCTGCTGGCGCTCCACCAGCCCATGGCCATCGACCTGCGGACCATCGTCACGATCCTCAAGATCAACAACGACCTGGAGCGGGTCGGCGATCACGCGGTCAACATCGCCGAGGCGGTTCTGCGGCTGCGGGAGAAGGGCGAGTACCCGCCGGTGCCCCCGCAGCTGGAGGAGATGAACCGGCTCGCGCGTGGCATCCTTCGGGACGCGCTGGACGCCTTCGTGAACCTGGACGCGGAGACGGCCCGTCAGCTGGGGGCCCGTGACGACGAGGTCGACGCCCTGCACGAGTCGGTGTTCCGGGTGATGCTCACCCACATGCTGGACGAGGACATCTCGGCCTGCCTCCAGATGCTCCTCATCAGCCGCAACATCGAGCGGATCGCCGACCACGCCGTCAACATCGGCGAGGACGTGGTCTACCTGGTGCAGGGCCGCACCATCCGCCATACCGGAGGAAAGGACGAGGAGGGAGAGGGCGGCGGTCGGCAGCGCGACGGGTCCCCGGTCAGCGCGTAGGCTCGGACCTCCTCCCGCGGCGGATCCGGCCGGACCCGCCGCGCCGCCTCAGAAGCCGGTCTGCAGCCGAATGATGAACTGCCCGTCGGCCAGACCGCCGGGCAGGGGGCTCGGGACCGGCGACGTGACGCCGTCGTTCGGAGGTGCCGTCGACTCGTCCAGCCGGGCGGCCCACTGCAGCCCGAGCCGGGCGTCCAGCCCGGGATAGACGTTCGCCCCCAGGACCAGGAAGTCCCTCCGTCCCGCCGCCGGGGGATCGAAGCTGTCCACCCGCCCGATCAGGTCCACCAGGCCGCCCCAGAGCTTGTACCCGCCCTCCACGGAGACCCCCTCGGCCACCTGCGTCGGCGCCCCGGTGCTCCCGTCGATCAGCGGCTCCGGTTCGTACTCCCCCCGCACGTACTCGCCGGCCAGGAACACGCCCCTGTAGGCCACCTGCAGGTCGCCGCCCAGCAGGAGTCGCTCGCCCCGGAAGTCCGTGGCGTCGGCCAGCGGCGCGTGGAAGGGCCCGGCGTCCGAGACGTCCCGCCCGCTCTCGTCCGCGAAGGCGGCGCTGCCCCCGACGGTGACGTTCAGCTCGTCGTAGAACTGCACGTCGCCGCCGAGGCGGCTGAACTCCAGGCGGCCGGCGTACAGCATCAGACCGTCGGGGTTCTCGGCCGTCCGTCCCTCGCCGTTGAACACGCCGGCCCGGTAGCGGAGCCGGCGGTCCAGGACGTCGCCGGCGAGCTGGACGCCCACCTGGCGCAGCGGGGCCAGGGCGGCCGGCCCCTGGGCGCGCTCGGCGAACTGGAGCTCCGCCGGCCCCATCAGGGCCTCCCGGCTGAAGGGGGCCTTGAACTGTCCCGCCGAGACCCGGAGCTCCGGACGCAGGGGAACCGTGAGGCGGGCGTCCAGGAGGCTCAGGTCGCGGTCCGCCGGGTCGAAGCCGGTCTTCACCAGGTACTCCACGCCGAGCCCGGCGGTGCCGGAGGCGGAGAGGCGCGCGTGGAAGAGGTCGAAGGCGGTGCTGCGGGCCGACTCCGGGGGCTCGGCCCGAAAGCCGGCGATGAGCAGGCCGCCGACCTCGACGCCGGGGCGGCCCGCCGGGCCGCCCGCTCCGCCGCCCTGGGCCAGCGCCGCGCCGGGGGTGGCCGGGAGCAGCAGGAGGGCCGCCGCGAGGGCCGCCGCCCATCCGGGCCCGAGCCCCGACGTGTCGGCACGCCCCTCTCCGTCCGTTCTGTCCGTACCGGGAATGTGGTGTCTCACGTGATCTCCTCTCCTCCCGGGGGAACGAGCGTCCGCCATCCCCCGAGTCCGATAGCCAGATTGATCCAGAAGTGGGCGACGATGGCCGGGTACAGGCTGCCCGTGAACACGACGGGCAGCGCCAGGAGGGCCCCGAGCACTCCGGCCCTCACGACGCCGATGGCGCGCTGGTAGCCGTGTCCGACGCCGAAGGCGACGGAGACCACGGCCACCGCGAGCCAGACGCTCCCCGTCCAGTCGACCAGGCCGTGGAGCAGGAAGCCGCGGAACAGGTACTCCTCGCCCACGCCGGCCACGGCCGATACCGCCGCGAAGCCCCACCGCTCGCCCCGGTTCCTGGGGAGCAGGAACCGAACCAGGGGGCTCTCCTCGGCGCCGGCGAGCTGGCCCAGGCGGGTGAGGGCCCACACCACGGCGAGCCCGGCCAGCGAGAGGCCCACCGTCCACAGGGCCAGCTCCCGGGGCGGGCCCGCCTGCCAGCCCAGGTCCCCGCCGTCCAGGCCCGTGAGGGCGGCGACGGCCCAGGTGACCAGGGCCAGCGCGCCCACGGAGACCACCGTCGACAGGTAGAGGACGCGGCGGGCGCCGGGCAGCTCCTCCAGCTCCTCCTCGTCGGGGACCCCCCGTGAGGCCACCAGCGGGAGCCCCACCAGCAGGAGGACGAGGAACCCCCTGGCGACGAGGGTCCACTCGGCGGATGTGGCCAGTTCGTACACTCGTGCTCGTCCGTTCTGGAGGTGTTCGCTCTGCCTCGACCGGTCGGTGAGGCCCGGGCGGTCCGGCGGCCTCGTTGACAGGCGCGGAGAGCGGAGAGACGTTTCCGCGCACGATGATCGATCTGGCGATCGCCCAGTACGAGCCGCGGAAGGCTGCCCCGGAGGACAGCCTGGAGAGTATCGGCGAGGTCCTCCGCCGGGCAACGAGCGGCGACCGGAGCGCCGACCTGGTCCTCTTCCCGGAGGCCTCCCTCACCGGGTACGACCTGGAGGGCGGCGTGCGGGAGTGCGCCCGGACGGCGACCTGGGTGGACCGGCGGCTGCAGGAGGTCTGGGCCGCCGGGGGAAGCGACGGGGTCGTGGACGTGGCCCTGGGATTCTACGAGCGCCACGACGGCCACCTGTACAACTCGCTCCTCTACACCCAGCTCGGCGGCCGGGACCCCGGAATCCGGCGCGTGCACCGAAAGGTCTTCCTCCCCACCTACGGCGTCTTCCGCGAGAGCCGCTTCCTGGACGCCGGAAGCGGCGTCCGGGCCTTCGACACCCGGTGGGGACGCGTCGCGTGCCTGGTCTGCGAGGACCTGTTCCACTCCCTCCTCCCCACCGTCGCCGCCCTGCAGGGGGCCGAGCTCATCCTGGTCTCCAGCGCCGCCCCGGCCCGCGGCGCCGGGCCCGGCGGCCGGGGGCCGGACAGCGCGAAGACGTGGGACCGCATCGCCCGCCGGACGGCCTCGGAGCACGGGGTCTACGTGGCGGTCTCCCAGATGGTGGGCTCCGAGGGAGGAAAGGCCTACGCCGGCCCCGCGCTCCTGGCCGGACCCGACGGGCGGATCCTCCGCCGGGCGCCGCTCTTCGACGAGCACCTGCTCGCGGCGCGGCTGGACCGGGAGCAGATCTTCCTGGCCCGCCGGGACGAGCCGCTGCTGGCCGACCTGCGGGAGGCCCTGCCCCGGGTGCTGGAGAACTCACCGCTGGCGCCGCCGGAGGAGTGGGCGGACCCGGCCGTCGCCCCCGGCGGGGAGACCGCCGGGAAGGCGGACGCAGAGGAGGACGACGACGGAGGCGTCACCGCGCAGACGCCCGCTCACCGCGAAGCGCGGGCTCCCGGCGGGGACCCCGAGGCCGCCGGCGCGCCGGACCCGGACGACCGCTCGCCGCTGGAGATCGACCCGGAGCTGGTGGAGCAGTGGCTGGTGCGCTTCCTCCGGCGGGAGGTCCGGGAGCAGCGGGGGTTCGACCGGGCCGTGCTCGCCCTCTCCGGGGGCGTCGACTCGGCCACCTCCCTGGGGCTCGCGGCCCGGGCCCTGGGTCCGGAGAACGTCACCGCGCTCTGGCTCCCCACGGAGACCAATCGGCCGGAGAGCCGCGAAGACGCCGAAGAGGTGGCGGAGACCTTCTGGGTGGACCTGGAGGAGATCGACATCTCCGACGCCGTCGAGGGCTACGTGCGGGGTCAGGAGCCCGAGATCAGCGACCGCCGCCGGGGAAACGTGGCGGCGCGCACCCGGATGATCGTGCTCTACGACCAGTCGGTGGCCCTGGACGCCCTGCCCATCGGAACGGGCAACAAGTCGGAGCGCCTGCTGGGCTACTTCACCTGGCACGCCGACGACGCGCCGCCGGTGAACCCGCTGGGCGACCTCTTCAAGTGCCAGGTCCGGGCCCTGGCGCGGCACCTGGGCGTGCCGGAGGGCGTCGTGGAGAAGCCGCCGAGCGCCGGCCTGGTGGAGGGGCAGACCGACGAGGGCGACCTGGGGGTCACCTACGACGAGGCCGACCTGATCCTCCACCACCTCGTCCGGGGGGAGCGCCCCGAGCGGCTGGTGGAGTGCGGCTTCGACGCCGAGGCCGTGGAGATCGTCCACCGGCGGCTGGAGGGCACCCACTGGAAGCGGCGCCCGCCCACGGTGGCCATGGTCTCCGACTCGGCCATCGGCGAGGGGTATCTGCGGCCGGTGGACTACCCGCCGCCGGGACGACGCTGAGGCCACCGGGGCCGGGCGGCGGAGACGTGCTCTCCGGCCGCGCCCCGGCCGGAACGCCTCACTCGAACAGCTCCGGCTGCTCCACGTCGGTCCCCGGATAGACCACCCGTCCGTCTCCCGCCGCCTCGGCCATCGGACGGAGCGAGTGCCCGTCGGTCCGTCCCTCGTCCAGGATGTGCCGCACCCCCAGGCCGCGGGCCACCAGGTGGTCGGCGATGATCTGCCGGTGGCAGCGCCAGGGCACCGCCTCGGCGCACATGGCCGCCACCCGCCGCTCCCGGGCCTCCGCCGAGCGGGTCGAGTGGCCCACGGTGAACGTCATGGCACCGAACTGGTACGCGGCCTCTGCGGTTCCGGTTCCCCGCCCGTCCCTGCCTCCACGCACGCGGGCACCGCGTCTCCGCGGAGAGGCCGCGGCCGGAACGATTCTCGTTGAAGCCGCCCCCCTCGTTCGTTACCATTCCGCGCCCGATGGCGCACGCGGGCGGTCGACCCGACGGCCCGTCTCCGCCGCCAGGACCGTCGGCCCGTCGGCCGCACCCGCGGCCGGTCCGGCCGACCGACGCAGACGCCGTTCGTCCGAACGCCGCACGCCTCTTTCCAGACGGGAGAATCAAGTGGGCCAGAACGTCGCCGAGAAGCTGATCGATTCGCATCTCCTGGAGGGGGACATGACCCCCGGCGAGGAGATCGGGATCCGCATGGACCAGACCCTGACGCAGGACGCCACGGGCACCCTGGTCATGCTGGAGCTGGAGGCCATGGGCCTCGAGCGGGTGAAGACCGATCTCTCCGCCCAGTACGTGGACCACAACCTCATCCAGGAGGACAACAAGAACCCCGACGATCACTTCTTCCTCCAGAGCGCCTGCAAGAAGTTCGGCGCCTGGTACAGCCGCCCCGGGAACGGCGTCAGCCACCCGGTGCACCAGGAGCGGTTCGGGAAGCCCGGCAAGACGCTGGTGGGCTCCGACAGCCACACGCCGGCGGCCGGCGCCATCGGCATGCTGGCCATCGGGTCCGGCGGCATGGACGTGGCCATGTGCATGGCCGGCGAGCCCTACTACTTCAAGATGCCCGAGGTGTGGGGCGTGGAGCTCACCGGCGAGCTGCCGGACTGGGTGAGCGCCAAGGACGTGATCCTGGAGATGCTCCGCCGCCACGACGTGGACGGCGCCGTGGGCCGGATCATCGAGTACTACGGCCCCGGCCTGGACGAGCTCGAGACCATGGACCGCCACGTCATCGCCAACATGGGTACCGAGCTCGGCGCCACGAGCACCGTCTTCCCGGCGGACGACGAGGTGCGGCGGTTCATGAAGGGCCAGGACCGCGAGGAGGACTTCACGCGCCTCGAGGCGGACCCCGACGCCACCTACGACCACCACGAGCAGATCGACCTCTCCGAGCTGGAGCCGCTCATCGCGAAGCCCTCGAGCCCGGGCAACGTGGTGCCGGTGCGCGAGGAGGTGGGCCGCGACCTGTCGCAGGCCTACATCGGCTCCTCGGCGAACCCCGGCTACCGCGACTTCGCGGTGGCG
The DNA here is from genome assembly GCA_947581645.1 of Candidatus Caribbeanibacter nitroreducens. GTDB lineage: Bacteria > Gemmatimonadota > Gemmatimonadetes > Palauibacterales > Palauibacteraceae > Caribbeanibacter > Caribbeanibacter nitroreducens. Next base: position 31,860 of record CANPVF010000161.1, read on the forward strand.
GCCGAGATGGTCGAGGGGAAGCAGGTGAAGACGGACGTCTCCTTCGACGTGAACCCCACGTCGCGCCAGATCCTGGAGAACCTGGACCGGGACGACCACCTGCTGAGCCTCATCCACTCCGGCGCCCGCATCCACCAGGCCGGGTGCAACGGGTGCATCGGGATGGGCCAGGCGCCGGCCACCGACACCAACAGCCTGCGCACGGTGCCGCGCAACTTCCCCGACCGGTCGGGCACCAAGGAGGACCGGGTCTTCCTGGTGAGCCCCGAGACGGCCACCGCCTCGGCGCTCCGCGGCGAGATCACCGACCCCCGGGACCTGGACATGCCGTACCCGGACGTCTCGGACCCCGACGACCCGATCGTCAACGAGCAGTCGCTGGAGGCGCCGCCGTCGCCGGAAGAGAGCCGGAAGGTGGAGCTCAGGAAGGGGCCCAACGTCTCCTCCATTCCCCACCTGGACCCGATCCCCGACCACGTGGAGATCCCGATCAACTTCAAGGCGGAGGACGACATCTCCACGGACGAGATCCTGCGGGCCGGCACCGACGTGCTCCCGTACCGGAGCAACATCCCGGAGATCAGCAAGTTCTCCTTCGACGTGGTCGACCCGAACTACTACGACAAGGCCATGGACACCCGCGACGACGGCGGACACGCCGTGGTCGGCGGCAAGAACTACGGCCAGGGGTCGAGCCGCGAGCACGCCGCCCTGGCGCCCCGCTACCTGGGCCTGCGCGTGGTGGTGGCCCGCGACTACGCCCGGATCCACTGGCAGAACCTGGTCAACTTCGGCGTCCTGCCGCTCAACTTCATCGACGACCAGGACTACGAGCTCTTCTCGCAGGGCGACGAGCTCCGGATCCGCGACATCCACGACCAGGTGCGCGCCGGCTCCGAGGTGGAGGTGGAGAACGCCACCACCGGCCGCACCGTCACGACCCGCCACCTGCTCTCGGACCGTCAGCAGGAGGTCCTCTTCAAGGGCGGGATGATCAACTGGATGAAGGAACGAATCTGAGGAAGAGGAGCCAGAGGATGGACATCTCGACGGCGGGCGCGCTGGTCACCGGCGGGAGCAGCGGCATCGGGCGGGCCACCGCCCGCCTGCTCTCCGACCGGGGCGCCGACGTGGTGATCTGCGCCCGGGGCGGCGACCGGCTCCGGGAGGCGGCGGCCGAGACCGGCGCCCACCCGGTGCAGGCGGACGTGAGCGACGAGGGGGACGTCCGGCGCCTGGTCCGGGAGACGGTGGACGAGCTGGACGGCGACTACGACGTGCTGATCAACAACGCCGGCTTCGGCGCCGGCTCCCGGCTGGTGGACCTCACCGCCGAGCAGATGCGGAGCGTGTGGGAGACGAACGTCCTGGGCGCCATGTTCGTGGCCCGGGAGTCGGCCCGCCACTTCGTGGAGCGGGAGCGCGGCAACATCGTGAACATCGGCTCCACCGCCGGCCGGAACGGCTACCCCGGCGGGACGGCGTACGCCTCCAGCAAGTTCGCGCTCCGGGGCATGTCCGACTGCTGGCGCTCGGAGCTCCGCTCCCAGGGCATCCGGGTGATGCACCTGGACCCGAGCGAGGTGCAGACGGCCTTCGGCCGCCGCGATCCGGACGAGCAGCCCGAGAACCCGACGAAGCTCCGTCCCGAGGAGATCGCCCACGCCATCGTGAGCGCGCTGGAGATGGACGACCGGGGCTTCATCCCGGAGTTCAGCGTCTGGGCCACGAACCCGCAGGAGCGGTAGAGAGGCGCAGCCGGGGCGGCGGCCGCCGGGCCCTCAGGCCGCGGACGGCGGGCCGGCGCGAGCCGGGGTGACGCGCCCCTCCTCCAGGACCCGAGAGACGGAGGGGAAGCCGTTCCGGGCGGCCGCGGGTAGATCGGGGACGTCGGAGCCGTCGCCGCCCCGCGGGGCGAGCTCCCGCTCCCGGGCTCCGCCGTTCCACCCCGGAAGCTCCAGGTGGCTGGTGCGGTCCTCCCGGGCCACCACGATCCGTCCCACCATGCCCGCCGCCTCGTGCGGCCGACAGAGGTAGTCGTAGACCCCCTCCCGCCGGAACGTGTGCTCGTACGTCTCCCCGGCGCCCGTGAGGTAGCCGGAGTCCCACGCAGCGGCCGCCCCCGGGATTCGGAGCGGAAACTCGCCGTTCTCCGGGTGATAGGCCGTGCTCGTGTGCACGCCCCGATCGACGACCCATCGGACCGTCTCTCCCGGCTCGACCCGGAGGCCGACGGGCTCGAACCAGACGTCGGCTCCTCCGCTGGCGGTTCGCATCCTCACCTCCGCGGGACCCGCCCCTCGGGAGCGCACGCCCCGTATGGACGGGGCCTCCCCGAGGAGGAGGTGACCGGCGGCGAGGCCGCTGGCCACCAGGAAGCTCCTGCGGGAGACGCTGGACGTCCGTTCGTCCTTCGTCACCGTCCCGTCAGCTCCCCAGCGAGGACGCCCGGTCCTCGGACACGTGCCACAGGACCACGTGGTAGTGGGGCTCGTCGATCCCCGGATGCCCCGGGTTGAAGCGGACGTCCACGTGGTCGACCTCGGCGCCCGCGGCATCGAGGTTCGTGAAGGCCTTCTTCTCGTTCATGGCGTCCAGGGGCACCATGTAGATCGTGCTCAGCAGCTCACCCGATCGGTCGTAGGCCAGGAAGGGCCCCGCCGGGAGCGTCTCCGGGTTCACGTAGAGCACCCCGAGCCCCGGGACGAACTCCGGCAGCTCGACCAGCTGGCTCACCTTCTGGAACTCGCCTCCGGGGGGAGCCGTCTGCTGGGCCGCGGCGTCGGTGCCCGTGAAGGCGACGGCAGCCAGGGCCAGGGCGGCTCCGGCGAGAAGGGTACGCGTCCGCTTCGCAGCGATGCTTCGATCCATCTCGGTATTCCTCCATCTCTCGATTCGAAGTTCGTCGTGACAGCCGCGACGCCGCCTCTCGCGGCGCCGGGGGCGGGATGGTCCTCTCGCTCCTCCCGCGGGGAGATCAGAGCGTCTCCAGGAACTCGACCAGCTCCTCCTTCTCGGTCTGCGTGAGGCCCAGGTCGAGCTCCCGGTCGTAGTGCTCGACCACGTCCATCAGCGTCTCGGCGCTGCCGTCGTGGAAGTACGGCGGATGGTGGACGAGACCGCGCAGCGGGGTGGTGCGGTACTTCCCCGTGATGCTTCGCTCCGCCAGCGTCGGGTCCATCCCCGTCTCCTCGGGATCGTGGAGGCGCTGGCCGGCGTCCGTGTAGGTCGGCGGCACGTGGCAGCTCGAGCACTCCGCCTTTCCGTCGAAGAGCGCTTCGCCGCGGGCAGCGGCGGCCGGGTCGATCACGCTGTCCGGCGGCGCCGGTGCGGTCAGGCTCAGCTGGTAGCGACGGAGGGCGGGCAGGCGCGGCTTCACCTTCTCCTCGTCGGCGTCGATGTCGATGCCGAGCGCCGGCTCCTCGAAGGAGCCCTGGCCGTGCATCTGGGTCACGGCCACGTACTCGTTCCAGTAGGAGATCGGCCCTTCACCGGTGTAGGTCTCCAGCTCCACGTCCTGGAGACCGTAGGCCGGGGGGATCACGGCGGGATCGCTGATTCCGTCCTGGTTCCAGTAGGCGTCGTACCGGCCCGGGCCCCAGCTCCGGAGCGTTTCCTTCTGCTGCGGAGAGAGGGCCGGCGAGAGGGCGATGATGGCACCGACGTTCAGGTCCCGGTTGGGCCAGCCGTCGAGCCGCTGGCCCACCCCCTCCATGACCGAGTTGTCCACCGTGGAGTGGCAGAGGGCGCAGGTGACCCCCACCTCCGTCAGCCGGCCGGCGGAGTCCACGGACCCCTGGATGCCCACCACGGCGTCGCGTCGGATCAGCTCCACTGTCGTCGCCGGATCGTCCAGGTCCGCGCTGGACAGCAGGCCCTCCGGCAGCGCCGCGGCGTCCACCTTGAGCCCCACGGAGAGCGCCGTCTTCGGGTCCACGGACGACTCGATGACCCGGTGCAGCTGCAGGGTGTCCGTCCAGTAGACCTCGTTGCCGAAAGTGGCATGGCGGAAGACATCCTGCCCGTCGAAGGAGGGCTCCGGGGGCTCGGGATCGGTGAACACCTCGCAGCCGGCCGCCGCCAACACCAGCACGCCGACGACGGCTGCCCGGAGGCAGGCGGGCCCGATCCCGGTTCGATCGAAAGCGGTCCTGTCACGGGTCACGGTCTCGACTCCTTCCGATTTCTGTGCGTCCCCCGGCGCGCCGGGACGACGGCCCGGGGCGGACGACGGATTACACATATTAACTAATTTGTTACTTCACTTATCGCCGGCTCGTACGCCGCCGTCGCCGGGGCTTCTCCCCGGCGCGGGAAGACAGTAAGGAGGGTCAGTCAGTAAGTCAAGTAGTTAGTTGCTTTAGTGGACAAACCGGGCAGGGCCGGGTATCTTGCGGGCGACGTCGAAGCCGAGTCGCCGCACCCGAATTTCACCGGAGGACCGCAGCCGTTTCCCCGCTGGAGACCAGACAGAGGATCCTGACCGAGCTCCGCCGGGACGGGCACACCGTTCGGGATCTCGCGGAGAAGCTCGGCGTCACGAGCAACGCGGTCCGGGACCACGTCGACGTCCTGCGGGAGCGTGGACTCGTCGAGGCCACCGGCCTGCAGCGGGGCACCGGGGGAAAGCCCGCCCGCATCTACGAGCTCACGGCGGCGGGCGAGGACTCCTTCGGGGCCGCCTACCTGGACGTGCTCCGCTCCATCGTGGAGAGCCTGGAGCGTTCCGTGGACGAGGAAGATGTCCACCGCGTCCTGGACGACGCCGGCCGGCGGCTCGGGAGCGAGCTCGCGCCGGCCCGGAACGGCTTCGAGCGCCGGGTGCGGAAGGCCGTCGCCGTGCTCAACGACATGGGGGGCATGGCCGAGGCCGACTTCTCCGGCGAGGGGGCCACGATTAGGAGCGCCGGCTGTCCCCTCTCCGCCCTCGTGCGGGACCATCCCGGCGCCTGCCGCCTGGCCGAGGCTCTGATCGGCGAGATCACGGGCCGCCCGGTCCGGGAGGAGTGCGAGCACGGGGCGAGACCGAGCTGTCGCTTCTCGATCCCCCGTCCCGAGGACGCGATGAGCGGCTGACCCGGGCCGGTCCACGACCCGGACGACCCGGACGCCGCCGGAAACCGGCGCCGTCCGTCCGATCCGGCCTCAGTTCCCCCCGGAGGCCGCCGGCCCGGTCTCCCACTTCTGGGCGCTCGAGACGTCGGGCACGCCCCAGTCGTCCCCGTCCCACCCCTGGAAGCCCTCCATGCGGAAGGCCCAGAAGCCGGTGACCATGTCGCTGATCACGATCAGGCCGTCCTCGTTCCGCACGTCCACGCCGAACGCGCCGTTGCAGACCCGATCGCCGCATCCCCCGGTCTTGTGGGGGCCCAGGTAGGTGTCGTACCAGGCCACGGTCTTGGGATGCTCCGGATCCTCCATCGAGAAGACCTGGAGGCCGTCCTCGTAGCCCGAGACGAAGACCAGGGGCCACCGCACCTCGTGGTTGTGCGCCAGGTTGCGCCAGTTCGCCGTCCACGCCGAGATGGGCGAGCTGATGTTCTCGACCTCGCCGTCCAGCGCGGGCTGCATGTCGAAGATCCGGAGCGGGGCGTACTGGTACTCCGTCTCGGCCACGGCGTAGCGGCCGTTGGGACCCGGCGTGAAGGTGTGGCCGCCCCGCACGCCGCTGATGCCCGTCAGGCTGACCAGCTGCTCGGGCTGCTGGAGATCCGTAATGTCGTAGACGTAGTACCCGCCGGTTCCCCCGCCGTAGAAGCGATCCGTGCCGCTCGGCGGGTGATAGCCGACATAGAAGTCGTGGTAGCCGCGGAAGGCCCCCTGCTCCTCCGCACCGGGCACGGGCACCTGCGCGACGAGGGCGTTCTCCACGTCCCCCTCCACCGCGCGGCCCAGGTCGTAGACGTTGGCGTACGGGCCCGACACGGTGGCGAACAGGTAGACGCGGCCGTTCGAGTGCTTGTAGACGAAGATGTTGTGGAACCCGCCGGGCGTCTCCGGCGCCCGGATCCGCGCCGCCTCCTCCACGCCGGAGGTGTCCGGGAGCGAGGTCACGTCCAGGAGCACGGCCCCCAGGTCGTGGTTCGGGCCGCCCTGTCCGAACTGGAGGGACTGGACCACGTAGTAGCGGCCGTCCCACCTGAAGTACTTGACGTCCATCCCGCCGGTCCGGTCGTGGAGCTCCTGGTTCTCGATGCGCCAGCGGTAGATGACCTCGGCGTTCTCCGGGTCGGCGACGCTGACGATGTCCGTGCCCTTCTGTCCCTGCTCCCCGTACTGCATCCGGGCCACGTAGGCGAAGGGCCGACCGACCTCCTGCTCCAGCTCGATGTCGGCGATGCTGAGGCGGGCCCCCAGGGGAACGTGGGACAGCACCTCGATGTTCTCGCTCCCCCGGGGCTCCAGGGCCTGATCCCCGTGGCCCTGGGCCGCGGCGGGGGCGCTTCCCAGCGCCAGGAACGCCAGGACCGCCCCGATGGTGGTCATCCATCGCGTCGGGGACAGCGCTTCGGAATCAGGGGCGGACCGTGTCGTCGGGGAACGCCTCATGGGAAGACTTCCTTCTCTCGGGGGGTGGCTGTGGCGTGCGGTGGCTGTGGCGGGCGGTGGCCGCGTCGACCGGCACGAGATCCTCGGTCCGGGCGGCCGGGTGATCGTCTCGAGCCGGCGTCCTTCAGGGCATCAGTCGTCCGTCGGGGCGACCGGGGGCCTGGGTCCAGATCACGACGACCCCGCAGCCGTTGAGCTGGAAGGAGAACTCCGGCGGGGTCTCGGAGGCGCCGCGGTACACCTCCATGGCCAGGACGTCCTCTTTGCGGAGCTGATCGATGTCCAGCCCGCGGGCCTTCTGTCCGTCCAGGTAGATCATGGGAGCGCACTCGTTGTGCCCCCGCACGACCCGGACGCTCGCCTGGCCGAGCATGGGACGGCCCACCCGTACCCCGGGCAGGTTGCGGAGCAGGTCGCTGGGGTTGTCGGGGTTGCGCCGCTCGATCTCCTCCGGCGTCACGAACACCCCGAGCCCCCGGTCCTGGCGCCGCAGGAAGCCCACCCGGTCCAGCTTGCCGCTGGTGCCCGAGGGGACGGTGACGGTGAGGTCCTCGACGTGGAGCGCCTCGCGGTCCAGGAGGAAGGTGACCTCGGTGATCACCTTCGGGCGGATCTCCACGGTGGTCTCGGCGGTGGCGAATCCGATGAGCCTCACACGAACCGTCTGCTCTCCCGGGGAGACGTCCGGGAGGCGGAACCGGCCGGTGCTGTCGGTGATCGCCCCCTGCCGGGTGCTGTCGAGAATCACCTGCGCCCTGGGCAGCGGCTTTCCGGTCTCCGCCGAGATCACCCGGCCGTTGAGGCTCGCGG
>CANPVF010000162.1 GCA_947581645.1 Candidatus Caribbeanibacter nitroreducens
CCGCGTGGTGCACGGGGCCCAGTTCGTCACCGAGATCCAGGGCGGCTCCGACGTGCCCGCCAACCGGACCCGCGCCGAGCCGGCCGACGACGGCACCTGCCGGCTGCACGGCCGGAAGTGGTTCTGCTCGAACGTGAACGCGGACCACTACCTGGTCACGGCCCGCCCGGAGGGCGCGCCGGAGGGGCCGGCCGGGGTGGCCCTGTTCCTGGTGCCGGCGCGCCTGCCCGTCGACGGTGGCGGCGACCCCGCCCCACGGGAGAGGGGCCGGGCGGAGGCCCGCAATCCGGGTGATATGAGGTCACATAAACATCAATCCAGAAACGGACATACGGTCGATCGTCTGAAGGAAAAGATGGGCACACGGGAGCTGGCCACGGCGGAGGTCACCTTCCGCGGCGCCCGGGCCTGGCCGGTGGGGCCGCCGGACCGGGGACTGCCGGTCCTGCTGCGGCACGTGCTGGCCCCCTCCCGCTTCGGCTGCGTGCTCTTCGCCGCGTCGGCCCTGCGCCGGGCCGGGCGGCTGGCGGGCGTCTACGCCGAGTTCCGCGAGGCCTTCGGACGGCCCATCGTCGAGTATCCGCGGGTGGCCGGGTCGCTGCGGCGGGTGCGGGAGGAGCGCCGCAGGGCGCTGGCGGCGAGCTTCCGGCTCCTGTCCCTGTGGGAGGAGGCCCGCGGTGCCGAGGGGTGGACCGACGCTCACGCCGCGCCGGAGCGGTCGTCGACGGCGGCCCTGGACTGGAGGATCATGCTCGGCCTGTGCAAGGCGGAGCTCACACGGCGGGCGACGCGCCTCGTCCACGAGTGTGTCATGATCCTCGGCGGCAACGGCATCGAGGAGCGGTTCTCGCCGCTGCCGCGCCTGTACCGGGACGCCGTGATCATGGAGACGTGGGAGGGCCCCTACAACGTGCTCCTGAAGCAGGCGATGAGGGACATGGGCCGCTTCGGGGTGGAGCCGGCGGCCTTCGTGGAGCGTGTCGCGGGCCGGGGGGCGGACGAGCTGGTCGGGCGCCTGGCCGAGAGCCTGGGGGCAGGGGGCGGCGAGGCGGATCCCGTGGCCTTCGGCTCCGTGGCCGGGGAGCTGGTCACGGCCTTCGCCGACCGTGAGCTGGAGAGGGCCGATCAGCTGCCGGCGGAGCCGGGCTGAGCGCCGGCGGGCGGTCGGGCCGGGAGCGCCGCCGCGACGCTCAGGGAAGCGGGAACTGGTGGTAGATCCAGGAGTGGATCGGCTCCCCGTTCATCCGCGCCGGCTCCCACTCCAGGGACCGGGCGGCTGACCGGACGAGGGCGTTCACGGTCCGGTCCCGGGTCTCGGCCCCGTGGGGGAAGAAGGCGTGTCGGACGCGACCGTGCACGTCGATCTGCATGAGCATCCCCGACACCGGACGCACCCCCTCGGGCGTGACGTACCGCTGTTCGGGCGGTGCCTCGTAGCCGACCTGCTCCAGGGTGATCTCCAGCCGCCGGTCGACCGCGTCGCAGTTCAGGCATTCGGGGAACGAGTCGTACGGGGTGGGCGGGACCTCCGAGACGCTCTCGGGCGGGCCCGGGGCCCGGTAGGGGAGGATGGGGCGCGGGACCAGGAAGGGAGCCACGACGAGGAGGAGGACCCCGACCGACAGCGCGGCCTGGCGCAGGCGGCCGCACCGCGTCGGGTCGAGGATCGCCCGGACGCGATCTCCTGTGCGGGACTCCCCGCGGGCGAAGGCCGTGAGGGGAGTCGGCCGCTGGCGCCGTCCCACTTCCAGGAGCAGCTCGCCGTAGGAGCGCCGGTTTGGGTGGCGGGCGGTGACCCGGCGGTCGCAGTCGAGCTCCACCGCCAGCCGGAGGCGACGCACCTGCCACCAGAGGACCGGATTCCAGGCGAAGGCGACGAGCAGAGCGTGGCCCATCGCCAGCAGCCACGGGTCGTGGCGCCGGAGGTGCTCCTCCTCGTGGGACACCACCATGGCCCGCTTGTCGTCGGGGAGGTCCCGAACCCACTCCGGTAGGACCATCCGCAGGTCGAACAGGCCGACGACGGCCGGGCCGGTCTCGCGGGAGATGAAGCAGCTGCGGCCCTCGACCGTCCCCCGGCGCCATTCCTTCCTGCGATGTCGCAGCGTCCAGAAGCCGTGGAGCATCCAGAGCCCGACGAGGGCCGCCGCCAGTCCCCACGAGAGGAGGAGGGGCTCCCGTGCGTCGGGGAGGTCGAGGACCCACGCCCACTGCAGCTGGCGGGCTTCCATGAGCCAGCCGGCCCGGGGGCGCACGTCCCCGACCACGAGGTCGCCCAGGTAGAAGACCAGGTCGTCCGTGGCCCCCGGGAACGCGGCGGCCGCCGCCGGGAGCCCGGCGCTCACCACCAGCGCCCCGACCCACGCCCACCGCGCGGGACGCCCCGCACCCCGGAGGGCCTTCTCGGCCAGGAGGGCCGCCCCTCCCGCGAAGAGCGAGACGGCCACCATGTACAGGGCCCACGTCAGCTGCACGGGATCTGGCTCCCTGTTCGGGGATCACCCGGGCGCGTGGAACAAGGTACGGCGCGGCGGAGTCCGCGGCAGCCGGGTCCCCACCACGTCCCGCCCCACCGCGGGCTCCCGATCCAGCGCCCGCCGTCTGCCTGATTGGCAGGTTCGACACGGCTCCGTCCCTGGTGGCGGCGAAAGTCCGACATTCCGGCTCTCCGCCGCCCCGATCTGTCCCTCACGACCCCGTGTTCCACGGGAACGCCCCTTGCCCCATTACACGACGCCCGGGGAAGGCACGGACCGGCGATCGACGGCGAGGCCGGGGCCCGACGGGCGGCTCCGGGACCACGACAGAAGACGAGCGAGAAGGGGCAGGAGATGATTCCCGCGGACCGCATGACGGTGAAGGCAGCCGAGGCCCTGCAGGCCGCGGCGCGCCAGGCGCAGAAGGCCGGGAACCCGGCGGTGGAGGACGTGCACCTGCTGTCGGCGCTCCTGGACCAGGACGAGACCATCGTGGCGCCGGTGCTCCAGAAGGTCGGCGTCCGGGTCCCGGCCCTGCGGCGGGAGCTGGACGACGCCCTGGAGCGTCTCCCCACCCAGTCCGGGGCCCAGCCCAGCGTGAGCCGCGAGCTCAACGGCGTGTTCGACGAGGCCGCCGAGCTCGCCGACGACCTCGGCGACGAGTACGTCGCCACCGAGCACCTGCTCGTGGCCCTGGCCGGCGAGGGCGCGAGCACCACGGGCGAGCTGCTGGAGGACGCCGGCGCCACTCAGGACGGGATACTCGACACCATGGAAGACGTGCGCGGACCACACCGAGCCTCCGACCAGCAGGCCGAGCAGCAGTACCGGGCCCTGGAGCGATTCGGGCGCGACCTTACCGAGCAGGCCCGGGAGGGCGACCTGGACCCGGTCATCGGCCGCGACCAGGAGATCCGGCGCATCATGCAGGTCCTGTCGAGGCGCACCAAGAACAACCCGGTGCTCATCGGCGAGCCCGGGGTCGGGAAGACGGCCATCGTCGAGGGGCTGGCCCAGCGCATCGTCGAGGGCGACGTGCCCGACACCCTCCGGGACAAGAAGCTCGTGCGCCTGGACATCAGCTCCATGCTGGCCGGCGCCAAGTACCGGGGCGAGTTCGAGGAGCGATTCAAGTCGGCCCTGGAGGAGATCACCGAGAGCGAGGGCCGCTACGTGGTCTTCATCGACGAGCTCCACACCATCGTGGGGGCCGGGGCCGCCGAGGGCGCCGTGGACGCCGGCAACATGCTGAAGCCGCCCCTGGCCCGCGGCGAGCTGCGGATGATCGGCGCCACGACCCTGGACGAGTACCGGCAGAACATCGAGAAGGACGCGGCGCTGGAGCGCCGCTTCCAGCCGGTGATGATCGAGGAGCCCGACGTGGAGGAGACCATCGGGATCCTGCGCGGCCTCAAGGAGCGGTACGAGGTGCACCACGGGGTGCGTATCAGCGACCCCGCGCTGGTGGCCGCCGCCCGTCTCTCGGACCGCTACATCGGCGAGCGCTTCCTGCCGGACAAGGCCATCGACGTGGTGGACGAGGCGGCCTCCCACCTGCGGATCGAGATCGACTCCATGCCGCAGGAGATCGACGAGGTGCAGCGGCGGATTACGCAGCTGGAGATCGAGAAGGAGGCCCTGAAGGAGGAGGACGACCCGAAGAGCCGCCAGCGGCTGGAGGACCTGAACCGGGAGCTGGCCGATCTGCGCGAGGAGCTGGCGGGGATGAAGTCTACCTGGCTCTCCGAGCGCGAGGCCATCGACCGCGTGCGGGAGATCAAGCGCCGCATCGAGGAGAAGGAGCTCGAGGCGAAGCAGGCCACACGGGACGGGAACCTGAACCGTGCCGCGGAGATCCAGCACGGCGAGATCCCGGATCTGCGCGAGGAGCTGGAGGAGGCCGAGGAGCGGCTCGGCGAGATGCAGACCTCCGCCAGCTTCCTGAAGGAGGAGGTGGGCCCGGAGGACGTGGCCGAGGTCGTGGCGTCGTGGACCGGCATCCCGGTCTCCAGGATGATGGAGAGCGAGAAGGAGCGGCTGCGCCACCTGGAGGACCACCTGCACAGGCGGGTGGTGAACCAGGAGCACGCCATCTCGGCCGTCGCGAACGCGGTGCGCCGGAGCCGGACCGGGCTGCAGGACCCCGACCGGCCCATCGGCACCTTCATCTTCCTGGGGCCCACCGGCGTGGGGAAGACCGAGACCGCCCGGGCGCTGGCCGAATTCCTGTTCGACGACGAGGACGCCATGGTGCGCCTCGACATGTCGGAGTACATGGAGCGGCACTCGGTGGCCCGGCTCATCGGGGCGCCTCCCGGCTACGTGGGGCACGAGGAGGGAGGCCAGCTCACCGAGCCGGTGCGCCGGCGCCCGTACACGGTGGTGCTCTACGACGAGATCGAGAAGGCCCACCCCGAGGTGTTCAACACGCTGCTCCAGATCCTGGACGACGGCCGTCTCACGGACAGCCAGGGACGGACCGTGGACTTCCGGAACACCGTCCAGATCATGACCAGCAACGTCGGCAGCTCGTTCATCCTCGAGCACGCCGGCGACGAGAACTGGGGCGCGGTGGAGGAGCGGGTCCGGAGCCAGCTGAGCGAGCAGTTCCGTCCCGAGTTCCTGAACCGCATCGACGACACGCTGGTCTACCGGCCTCTGAGCCGCGAGAACATCCGCGAGATCGTCGACCTGCAGCTCCGCCGGCTGGAGGATCGGCTCACGGATCGCGAGATTGGGCTCGACGTGACGCCGGAGGCGAAGTCCCGGCTGGCGGAAGTCGGCTACGACCCGGCCTTCGGCGCCCGTCCCCTGAAGCGCGCCATCCAGCGGCTCATCGAAAACCCACTGGCCATGGAATTTCTCGAGGACCGGTTCGAAGAGGGCGATCGGATCCGCGTCGAGGTCGACCCGGACGGGGAGGGCTTCCGGTTCTCCCCCGCCGGCGAGCCCGAGCCGGCGACGACCACGGCATGAGGGCCGGAGCGCGCGGCGCGACGGTCCTCGTGGCGGCGGCGACCCTGGCCGCGGTGGCGTGCGGCGGCGGGGGAGGGGGCCAGCTGACGGCGTCCCCGTCGGAGTACGGAGCGCCGACGGCGGAGCAGGCCGTCCGCAGCTTCCTGGACGCCGCCGGACAGGAGGAGTACCCGGTCATGGGGCGGGTCTTCGGCACCCGGCAGGGGCCCGCCGAGGCCCGGCTCGGGGTGACCAACGTGGAGCAGCGGATGATCGTCCTCTCCGGGCTGCTCCAGCACGACAGCTACACGCTGCGCCCGTCCACCCTCACCGAGCCCGAGCCCCACAGTCGCCGGTTCAACGCCACCATCACCGGGACCCGACAGGGCGAGGTGACCGTCCCGATCTTCGCCGTGCGGTCGGAGAACGGCCGGTGGTTCGTGGAGCGCCTGGACACGGCTCCGCTCACCACGGGCTCGCCGTAGGCGCCGGGTCGGATCACGGGGAGCCGCCCGAGCTCCACTCCCGATACCACTCCGCCAGCCGCCCCGGCGGAATCCGCAGCGCGTGGCCGGCCCGCAGGCCCAGGTGGAGGAGCACGGTGGTGAGGAAGCCCGCCGACTCCCACCGCCGGCGCGAGGTGCGGGCGGTGACGGGGAGGATCCGGAAGCGCCCGCCGGCCCGGCGCGACCGGGTGACGAAGGCCACGTCCTCGAAGAGCGGCTGATCCGGGAATCCGCCGGCGCGCCGCAGGTGGGACCGGGTGGCGAAGATGGCCTGGTCGCCGGTGGCGGTCCGGAAGACCCGGGTCCGGAGGTTCACCGCCCGCTCGAGGAGTCTCCACCGGTCGACGCGCCCCGGCGGTGGATACACGCCGAAGCGGTGACAGCCCAGGTCCGCGCCTCCGGCCACGGCCTCCAGGATCGCCTGCCGGCTTCCCCTCTCCAGGCGCGTGTCCGCGTGGAGGAAGAGGAGCACCCGCCCGCGGGCGGCGCGGGCGCCGACGTTCAGCTGCCGGCCGCGGCTGGCCTCGCATCCCAGCACCCGATCCGCCCCGGCGTCCCGCGCCCGATCCCGGGTGTCGTCGACGCTCCCCCCGTCGACCACGATGAGCTCGGCGTCCCGGCCCAGGACGGACCGGGCGCGCTCCACCGTCGGGCCGATCCAGCCGGCTTCGTTCAGCGCCGGCACGACGACCGACAGCCCGGGCGCGCTCGACTCGTCCACGGCGTTCAGCGGCGACCGGTCAGGCGTCCCGGCTCTCCCCGACGGAGTCGTCGTCCCCGTGGCCCCCGCCGTCGCCGTGCTCCGCCAGCTCCACCAGTACGCCGTCGGCGGACGAGGGGCGGAGGAAGGCGACGCGGCTGCCACCGGCCCCCTCCCGCATCCGGGGGGGAATGGGCTCGGCGCCGGCCTCCTCGGCTCGCTCCAGGGCCGCGTCCAGGTCGGAGACGGCCAGGCACACGTGATGGAGGCCGGGACCGCGGCTCTCCAGGTAGCGCCCCACGGCGGAGTCGGGGTCGGTGGGCTCCAGCAGCTCGATCCGTCCGTCGCCCTCGCCGAAGAAGGCCACGCGGACGCCCTCCGCGGGAACCTCCTCCCGGCCGCTCTCCTTCTCACCGAGGAGGGCGCTCCAGAAGGAGGAGGAGTCGTCGAGCGAGCGGACCGCTATGGCGAGGTGATCGAGGCTGAACACGCTGGGGAGCCGGGGTTCGGAGGGTGCGAGTCCGGGCGAGCGACGACGGGAATGCAGCGAACAATCGAGCCGGTGTAAGGTACTGGTGGAAGAAGCCGGCGACCACATGCACAGGAGAGGTGAAGGATGACGACGGAAGCCAAGCCCATCGAGGTAGACGACGAGTCGTTCCAGACGGAGATCGAGAGCGCCGACGGCCTGGCGATGGTGGACTTCTGGGCCGAGTGGTGCGGCCCGTGCCGGATGGTGAGCCCCATCGTCGAGGAGCTGGCCGAGGAGTACGAGGGCCAGGTCAAGGTGGCCAAGGTGGACGTGGACGAGAGCCAGCGGACGGCCCAGAAGTTCAACGTCCGCTCCATCCCGAGCATCCTGTTCTTCAAGGACGGGGAGCACGTGGACACCGTGGTGGGCGCCGTGCCCAAGGGACAGCTCGAGGAGAAGATCGAAGAGCACCTCTGAGTCCGGCCGCCCCGCAGCGGCGCACGGCCTCCCGCCCGCGGATCGGGCCGGGGGGCCTTTTTGTTGGCGGGTCTGCCGGCGGGGGGAGGATCCATGTCCACCGGAACCCTGTTCGTGGTCAGCACGCCCATCGGGAACCTGTCCGACCTGACCGACAGGGCCCGCCGCGTCCTCGGCGACGTGGACCTGGTGTACGCCGAGGACACTCGCCGGACGGGCAAGCTGCTGGCCCGGATCGGAGCCGACGCCGACCTCCGATCGCTCCACGAGCACAACGAGGCGAGCCGCACCGAGGAGCTGGTGGAGAGCCTGGGCGCGGGAAGGGACTGCGCCCTGGTCTCCGATGCCGGGACGCCGGCCGTCTCCGATCCCGGCCGGCGCGCCGTGGCGGCGTCTGCCGGGGCCGGGTTCCGGGTGGTGCCGGTGCCGGGGCCGTCGGCGGTCCTGGCGGCCCTGGCCGCGTCCGGATTTCCGGCGGACCGGTTCACGTTCCTCGGCTTTCCGCCCCGGTCGGGCGAGGAGCGCCGGGAGTGGGTGGCCCGCTGCCGGGACGCCCTCGAGACGGTCGTGGCCTTCGAGTCTCCGCAGCGCGTCGGTGAGCTGCTCGGGGACATGGTGGACGCGGAGCTGGGACAGCGCCGCTGCGTGCTCGGCCGCGAGCTGACGAAGATGCACGAGGAGTTCCTCCGCGGCACCGTCGCCGAGCTGGCGTCGTCCGTGGGGGAGGACGAGCTGCGGGGCGAGGTCACCCTGGTCCTGGAGGCCGGGAGCGAGCCGGGCTGGGAGGAGCGGGAGGACGAGGTCCGCCGCCGGGCTCGTGAGCTGGATCGCGCCGGGGGGAGCACGCGGGACATCGCGGAGACGCTGGAAGAGGAGTACGACGTGCCCAGGAACGAGGCCTACCAGATCGGGCTGGACGCCGCGGAGGAGGGATGAGCCCCGGGACGGAGACGTCGGGACGGGCGCTGGCGCGCCGCTTCCGGGAGCTCCCGGGCTATCCGCTCGAGGACATTCCGCGGATCAAGGAGGAACTGCGCTCCCGAGGGGTCGAGGTCATCGACCTGGGGGCCGGTGACCCGGACCTGGACGTGCCCGAGGCGGCGCGGTCCGCCCTGAAGCGGGCCGCCGACGACCCGGAGCTGCAGGGGTACGCCTTCCAGCGCGGACTGCCGGCGTTCCGGGAGTCCGTGGCCGACTTCATGGAGCGTCGCTTCGGTCGGCGGCCCGACCCGGACGACGATCTCCTGCCGCTGCTGGGCTCCAAGGAGGGCATCGCCCACTTCGCCTTCACCGTCCTGGACCCGGGCGACCGGGTCCTGGTGCCGGATCCCGGCTACGCCCCCTACTTCGGCGGGAGCTACCTGGCCGGGGCGGAGGTCGAGCGCGTGGAGCTCCGCGCGGAGCACGGCTTCCGCCTCCCCCCGGAGGCGATCCGCGGCGCCGGCGACGGGCTGAAGCTCGTCTACCTGAACTACCCGAACAACCCCACCGGCGCCTGCGTGGACCGCGACTACCTCCGCCGGGCCGTGGAGGCCTGCCGCGAGCGTGACGCCGTGCTGCTCTACGACCACGCCTACTCGGAGGTGGCCTTCGACGGCTACCGCCCGCCGGGCCTCCTGGACGTCCCCGGCGGGACCGACGTGGGGATCGAGTTCCACTCCCTCTCCAAGACGTTCAACATGACCGGCTGGAGGCTCGGGTGGGCCGTGGGGAACCCGACCCTCGTCCGGGCGCTCTCCCGGGTCAAGAGCTTCTTCGACACCGGGGCGTACCTCCCGATCCAGGCCGCCGGCGCCGAGACCCTGGACCGGATGGACGCGTTCCTCCCCGGTCACCTGGAGACGCTGCGGCGCAGGCGGGACGCCGCCGTCGAGGCCTTCCGCGGGGCCGGCTTCGAGGCCGAAGCGCCACGTGCCACGCTCTACCTGTGGATGCCCGTGCCCACCGACGAGGCTTCCGAGGACTTCGCCCGGCGCGTGCTCGAAGAGACCGGTGTCGTGCTCATGCCCGGCTCGGCCCTCGGGGCCGGAGGCGAGGGATACGTCCGGGCGGCGCTCACCGTGCCGGAGGGCAGGCTGCGCGAGGCGGGGCGGCGGATCGGCGCGATCCTGTGACCGACCGTGGCCGGGGCCCGAGGCGGCGTTGGCGGGCCGTGTGGGCCGGCCTGGCGGTCTCGCTCCTCCTCCACTCCGTGCTGGTGCTCTTCATGCTCACCGGGGAGCCCGACGTGAGGATTCCGCCTCCGCCGGAGACCACGGACCGGCGGCAGGAGCCGCGGTGGCAGGATGCGCTCCGGATGGTGCCGCTGCCTCCGGCGGCGTTTCCCGAGGAGCGTCCCCCGGCGGAGGCCGTGACGGAGCCGGAGGCCGCTCCGGAGGCGGCGCTCCCGTCCGCGGAGCCGGTGCCGGCCGGGGAGGCGGCCCCGGGAGCCGAGCTGCCCGGAGAGGGGCTCACCAACGCCGAGCGCCTGCGCCCCCGGATCGGGGATCCCCGGCTGTGGGCCCGGGCCCCGATCGACTCGCTGGCTCCCGAGCTCCAGGAGCGCTACGACCGGGCGGAGACGGCTCTCCGTCGTCTACTGAAGACGTACCTGGACAGCCTGGAGCTGAGCGAAGAGCAGGAGGAGCGGGCCCGGGCCTGGGTCTTCGGCGAGGGCGACGAGAAGTGGGGCATCTCGCCCGAGGGGCTGCACCTGGGCGACGTGACCATCCCGCTTCCCTTCGGTCAGATGCTCTCGAGGAGCGGGGAGGCCCGCCGCCAGGCGGAGCAGGTGCTCCGCACCTGGGAGATGATCCAGTTCCAGGCGGGCCGGATCGAGGCCGAGGAGGTGCGCGAGGAGCGGCTGGAGGCCATCCGCGAGCGGACCCGGCGCCAGCAGCGCGACGGCGCCTCCGGATCCGACACCACCTCCCGGGACACCACGGGCGGATAGCCGCCGGAGCGCCGGGGCTCCGAATGACCGGCCCCTCCACAGCGTCGTCCGAATTCGTTAGACTCATCGGCCACGCTACGGACATCCCGCACGATCACGACAGGCCACGGGAGACAGGTGGAGCAGGAGCTCAGCAAGCAGTACGACCACACGGGGATCGAGCCCGAGATCTACGAGCGATGGGAGGAGCACGGCTACTTCCACGTCGAGCCGGAAGGGGCCGACTCCCCGTACGTGATCGTGATCCCGCCGCCCAACGTGACGGCCGAGCTCCACATGGGCCACGGCCTGAACAACACGATCCAGGACGTCCTCATCCGCTGGCGGCGCATGGACGGCGACGACGCCGTCTGGGTCCCGGGTACCGATCACGCCGGCATCGCCACCCAGAACGCGGTGGAGCGTCAGCTGGACGAGGAGGGCAGCAGCCGGTGGGACCTGGGCCGGGACGCCTTCGTGGATCGGGTGTGGGAGTGGGTGGACGAGTACGGCGCCCGCATCATCGACCAGCTCAAGTCCATCGGCGCCTCGTGCGACTGGCAGCGCACCCGCTTCACCCTGGACGAGGGCCTGTCCCGGGCGGTGCGCGAGGTGTTCGTCCAGCTGCACGAGCGGGGCCTGATCTACCGGGACGAGTACATCATCAACTGGTGTCCCCGGTGCAACACCGCCCTCTCGAACGAGGAGGTCGAGCACGAGGAGACCGGGGGCAGGCTCTACCACATCCGGTATCCCTTCGCCGACGGCGACGGGGACGGCGTGGTGGTGGCCACCACGAGGCCGGAGACCATGCTCGGGGACACCGGCCTGGCGGTGAACCCGGACGACGGGCGGCACGAGGAGCTGGTGGGACGCACCCTGCGGCTGCCGCTGGTGGGACGCGAGCTGCCGGTGGTGGAGGACGACTTCGTCGACCCGGAGTTCGGCACGGGCGTGGTCAAGGTGACGCCGGCCCACGATCCGAACGACTTCGACATGGGCGAGCGTCACGGCCTGGAGACCGTGAACGTGCTGGACGAGGACGCCCGGATCACCGACGCGGCGCCGGAGCGCTACCGGGGGCTGGACCGCTACGAGGCGCGGGAGCGGGTGGTCGAGGACCTGGAGGCCGAGGGGCTGCTGGTGGAGGTCGAGGACCACACCCACTCGGTGGGGCACTGCTACCGGTGCGACACGGTGGTGGAGCCGCGGCTGAGCCTGCAGTGGTTCGTGGAGATGGAGCCGCTGGCCGAGCCGGCGCTGGAGGCGTATCGGTCGGGTGACCTGCGGTTCCACCCGGAGCGGTACGGCAAGATCTACGAGCACTGGCTGGAGAACATCCAGGACTGGTGCATCAGCCGGCAGCTGTGGTGGGGACACCGGATCCCGGTCTGGTACTGCCGGAGCGAGGGATGCGGCGAGACCATCGTGGCCCGGGAGGCGCCGGAGACGTGCCCCGAGTGCGGCTCCGGAGACCTGGAGCAGGACCCCGACGTGCTGGACACCTGGTTCAGCTCGTGGCTGTGGCCCTTCAGCACCCTCGGGTGGCCGGAGGAGACCGAGGACCTGGATACGTTCTACCCGGGGCACACGCTGGTCACCGGGGCCGACATCCTGTTCTTCTGGGTGGCGCGCATGGTGATGTCGGGACTCGAGTTCATGGACGAGCTCCCGTTCACCGACGTGGTCCTGAACGGCATGGTCCGCGACCACAGGGGACGGGCCATGTCGAAGAGCCTGGGCAACGGCATCGACCCCATGGAGGTCGTGGATCGCTTCGGCGCCGACGCCATGCGGTACACGATCCTCCACAAGGCCGCGCTGGGCACGGACATCCAGCTCAACTACAAGGACCTGGAGGAGGCCTTCCGGGTCGGGCGCAACTTCGGCAACAAGATCTGGAACGCCGCCCGGTTCGCCCTCCCGCTGCTGGAGGAGGAGCACCTCGCGGCGGACCCGGAGGACCAGCGCCTGGAGCTGGCGGACCGGTGGATCCTGAGCCGGTTCCGGTCGGCGGTGGCCGAGGTGGAGGACGCTCTCTCGGAGTACCGGATGCACGAGGCGGCCCGGGGGGCGTACGACTTCGTGTGGGGCGAATTCTGCGACTGGTACCTGGAGCTGGCCAAGCCGCGGCTGTACGGCGACCGGGGCGAGGCGAGCCGTCGGGCGGCGGCCGTCACCCTGGCGAACGTGCTCCAGGGGTGGCTGCGTATGCTGCATCCGGTGATGCCGTTCATCACGGAGGAGCTGTACACGCGCCTCCCGGGACGGGACGAGGACGACACCCTGATGCTGGGCCCGTGGCCCGACCCGGGCGACGCCTGGCATCACCCGGAGGCCGAGGCGCAGGTCGGCGCGCTGCAGGAGCTGGTGCGGACCGTCCGGAACCTCCGGGGGGAGTACAACGTCGATCCGGGGCAGGACGTCCCCGTCCGGCTCTCCGGCGCCACGGAGGAGCTGACCGCGGCCCTGGAGGCCGAGGGGGATGGGATCCGCCAGCTGGCGAACCTGAGCGAGATCCGGACCCGGGACGGGGAGCGGCCCGGGGAGCCCGGCGCCCACGCCGTCCTCCGGTCCGGGACGGAGGTGTTCGTCCCCCTGGCCGACGTGCTGGACCTGGAGCGGGAGCGCGATCGGCTCGAGGGCGAGCTGGAGCGGCTGGAGGGCCTCCTGGAGCAGACGGAGCAGCAGCTCTCGAACGAGCAGTTCCTGGAGAAGGCTCCGGACGAGGTGGTGGAGCGCGAGCGGGAGAAGCGCCAGTCCCTCGAGGAGCAGCACGACCGGCTGCTGGAGAAGCGGAGTGCGCTGGTCGGAGGCGACTGACGACGGGCGAGCGGGAGAGACACCGGCGCCGGGAGCCGCGGCCGGCCTCGCCCTGCTCCTGGCGGCGTGCGGAATGGCCTGGGCCTGCGCCCGGCCCGGCGCGCCCCCGGGGGCACCCGAGGAGACGGAGCCGCCCGGGATCCGGAGCCTCACGCCGGCCCGGGACACCGTGGCGCCGGAGCTGAGCGGCCGGGCGACGGTCCAGTTCGACGAGCCGATCTCCGGGGCCTCGGGTCTCCAGCGCCAGCTCGTGGCCTCCCCCGCCTACCCGTACAGTGTCAGCGTTGGACACTCGGAGATCAGCGTGCGGCCCGAGGGCGGATGGCGGCCGGGCGCCGTCTACGTGCTGGAGCTGCCGGGCGGCATCTCCGATCTCCTGAACAACGCCCGGGAAGAGCCCATCCGCATGGTCTTCTCCACCGGTCCCCCCGTCGTGCCCACCCGGGTCACCGCCCGTCTCTTCGACCGGGTGACGGGCGAGGAGCGGACCGAGGGACGGGTCCTGTTCCTACGGGCGCGCGACGAAGCGGGAGCCGGCGGCGCCGTGGCGTCGGTGGGCGACACCACGGCCAGCGCCGAGGACACGGTGCCGTACACGGCCGTGGCCGACACCGGGGCCGTCTACGCCCTGGAGCACCTGCCGCCGGGCGACTACTGGGCGTACGGCTTCGTGGACCGGAACCGCAACCAGCGCCTCGACCGCGGGCTCGAGCCGTACGACAGCGCCAGGATCGCGCTGGACTCCGACTCCGCGGAGGCATCGGTCCGCCTGTTCACCCTGGAGCCCGACAGCACGCCTCCCGTGCTGGGCCGGGTCGAGACGCCCGACAGCACGACGCTGCGGCTCGGCTACGACGACCACCTGCGCATCGGACAGACGCCGGAGCGGGTCCTGGTGCGGCGGAAGGGGGCCCGCGACAGCCTGCCGCTCCGCGAGGTGCGCGTGCTGACGGCGGCGGACACGGTGCAGGCGGATACGGTTCCCGCGGACACGGCCGCCGCCGACACGGCGGCCGCGGCAGCGGACTCGGCCGCAGCGGCAGCGGATTCGGCGGCGACGGACAGCGTCGCGGTCCCCGACACCGCGGCCGGCGACTCGGTGCCGGTGGAGCCGGGGGGCGCCGCCCGCGACACCACGGTGCCCCGCGGGGCCGCAGGCGTGGCCGCGCCCCCCACGGACACCCCGGAAACGCCCCCGGAGGGCGCGGAGATGCCCCCGCGCCCGACCCGGATCCTCCGGGTGCGCCTGGGCGAGGCCATGACCGTGGGGGACACCTACCGGGTCCGGGTTCGGGGCGTCGCCAACGTGTGGGGCCTCACCTCCGACGCCGACACGACCTACGTCTTCACGCCGCCCCCGCCGGACACCGCCGACGCGGACTCGGCGGCCGCGGCAGCGGACTCGGCGGCAGCGGACAGCGCCGCCGCGCCCCCCGACACGGCGGTGGGTGGGGGCGCGCTCGGCGGCGGGACGGCGGAGGACACCGTCCCGGCGGACACGGCGGGGCCGAGCCCGTGAGCCCTCCCGATTCCGGGGACCCGCGCCGGGCGCTCCCGGCGGTGGACCGGCTGCTGGACTCCGACCCGGCGGCGGGCTGGATCTCGCGGTGGGGGCGGGACGTGGTGGCCGGCGCCCTGCGGCGGGCGGTGGACGCGGAACGGGCACGCATGGCCGCCGCGGAGGGCGGACCCGGGGGCTCCGGCGGGGCGCCGTCGGAGGAGGAGCTCCGGCGCCGCGTGCTGGAGGAGGCCCGACGCCGTCTCGAGGAGGCGGCGCGCCCCTCGCTCCGGCCCCTGCTGAACGGGACCGGTGTCGTCCTCCACACCAACCTGGGCCGCGCCCCGCTCGATCCGGAGGCCCTGCGCGCCGTTCGGGAGGTGGCCGGAGGCTACTCCAACCTGGAGTACGACCTGGAGGAGGGAAGCCGCGGCAGCCGGTACGCGCACTGTGGCGACCTCCTGGCGGAGCTGGCGGGGACGGAGTCCGCCCTGGTGGTGAACAACAACGCGGCGGCGGTGGCGCTGGCCGTGCACGGGCTGGCCCGCGACCGGGAGGTGGTGGTCGCCCGCGGCGAGCTCGTGGAGATCGGCGGCTCCTTCCGCCTCCCGGAGGTGGTGGAGGGCGCCGGCGGGCACCTGCGGGAGGTGGGCACCACGAACCGGACCCGCCCGGAGGACTACGGTCGGGCGCTGGGTGCGGAGACCGGGATGATACTCAAGGTCCATCCCTCCAACTACCGGGTGGAGGGCTTCACCCAGGAGGCGGAGCTCGGGGACCTGGTCCGCCTGGGCGAGCGGGCCGGGGTGCCGGTGGTCCACGACCTGGGCTCCGGCCTCCTGCGGCCCGAGCTCATGGAGGCGTACCCGCCGGAGCCCACGCCCTCGGAGTCGGCGGAGGCCGGCGTGGACCTGGCGACGTGGAGCGGCGACAAGCTGCTGGGCGGACCCCAGGCAGGGATCCTGACGGGACGACGGGAGGCCGTGGACCGGCTGCGGGACGATCCGCTCCTGCGGGCGCTCCGGGTGGACAAGATGACCCTGGCCGCGCTGGAGGCCACGCTCCGCCGCTACCGGACGGGGGAGGGAGGCGAGCTCCCCGCGCTCCGTGCACTCCGGGAGCCCCGGGACGCCGTGGAGCGGAGGGCCCGGGAGGCGCTCGAGGCGGTGGAGGCGCCGGCCGGCGTCCGGGTCTCCGTGGCGGAGACCACGGCCCGGGTCGGCGGGGGCGCGTATCCGGAGCACCCCGTGCCGTCGGCGGGGTGGCGGGTCGAGGGGGGCTCCGCGCAGGCCGTGGCCTCGGCCTGCCGCCGCGGGGATCCGCCGCTGGTGGGACGGGTGTCCGGCGGCGCCTTCTGGGTCGACGTCCGCACCCTGCTTCCCGGACAGGAGCGAACGGCCGCCAGGGTCCTCTCCCGGGCCCTGCGCTCGGCGGCCGAACCGGAAGACGACGGGCGGTGAGCCCCGCGGAGGCAGGGTCGCGGGAGGGCCTCGGTCGGTTCTCGGCCGCCTTCCTGGACCGCGACGGGACGCTGATCCGGGACACGGGCTATCCCTCCGATCCCGACGAGGTGGAGCTGCTGTCCGGGGCCGCGCGGGCGGTGCGCGCGCTGAACCGGGCCGATGTCCCGGTGGTGGTGACGACCAACCAGTCCGGCATCGGGCGGGGGGTGCTGACGCCGTCCGAGTATCGCGCCGTCCGGGAGGAGGTCCGCCGGCGCCTGGAGCGGGCCGGGGCCCGGATCGATTTGACGCTCCACTGTCCCCACGCGCCGGACGCGGGCTGCGGGTGCCGGAAGCCAGCGCTCGGCATGCACCGGGAGGCGGCCGCCGAGCTGGAGGTCGACCTCGGGCGCGCCCTCTACGCGGGCGACCGGAGGAGCGACGTGGAGCCGGCGGCCCGCACCGGCGGGACGGGGCTCCTCCTGCAGGGGCGGGAGGGAGCCGGCGACCCTCGCGGGGGCCGGAGCCTGCCCGACGGGTGCCGGAGCGCGCCGGACCTGTGGCGGGGGCTGGAAGAGTGGATCGGAGCAGAGGAGAGCCGATGAGCGACGAGACGCGCGTGGCGGTGCTGGCCTCCGGCGGAGGGACGAACTTCCAGGCGCTCATCGATCGCCTGCACCGTCCCGACGACGAGCCGGTGCGCCTGGTGCGCCTCCTGGCCGGGAGTCCCGGCATCGGAGCGCTGGAGCGGGCCCGCTCGGCGGGGATCACCACGGCCACCTTCGACCCGGCGGCCGGCGACGGCCCCTCGGAGCACGAGGCGTGGCTCGGCCGGGAGCTGGAGCGCGCCGACCCGGATCTCGTGACGCTGGCCGGATATCTGCGTCTGGTACCGGCCTCGGTGGTCGGCCGCTACCGGGGACGGATGATCAACCTCCACCCGGCCCTCCTCCCGACCTTCGGGGGCGAGGGGATGTACGGCCACCGGGTGCACGAGGCCGTCGTGGAGAGCGGCGCCCGGGTGACCGGCCCCACGGTCCACTTCGTGAACGAGGAGTACGACCAGGGGGCGATCATCGCCCAGTGGCCCGTGCCCGTCCACGACGGGGACTCCCCCGACGACGTGGCGGAGCGGGTCCTGGGGGTGGAGCACCGGCTGCTCCCGGCGGTGGTGCGAGCCTTCGCCGCCGACGCCTTCCGTCTGACCGACGACGGCCGCTGCCGGTGGGAGCGGCCGTGGTTCGGCGGCGACGCGTTCCGGATCACGACCACGCCGGACGACGGCGGCGGCGAGCCCCCGGCGTCGGCGTGGATGGACGACCGGCCCGTCCCGGAGCAATCAGAGCACTCAGAGTCAGAGCAGGAGTAGAGGCCCCGTATGCCCAACGCGCTGATCAGCGTCTCCGACAAGAGCGACGTCGAGGACTTCGCCCGCGGCCTCGTCGACCGGGGCTGGCAGGTGATCTCCACGGGCGGCACGGCGCAGGCCCTGGATCAGGCCGGCATCCCGGTGGAGTCCATCCGCGACTGGACCGGCTTCCCCGAGATCATGGGCGGACGCGTGAAGACGCTCCATCCCGCGGTGCACGCCGGGCTCCTGGCCCGCCGCTCGGTGGCCTCGGACATGGACGAGCTGGAGAAGCAGGGGTTCGACCCCATCGACCTCGTGGCGGTGAACCTCTACCCGTTCCGCGAGACGATCGCCCGGCCCGAGGTGGCGCTGGCCGAGGCCATGGAGCAGGTGGACATCGGCGGCCCGACGATGCTCCGGGCGGCGGCCAAGAACCACTCCTTCGTGTGGCCCGTCTGCGATCCGGACGACTACGGCCTGGTGCTCGAGACGCTCGACCGGGACGAGGACAGCGGCGAGCTCCGGCGCGAGCTGGCCAGCAAGGTCTTCCGGCACACGGCCACCTATGATGCGGCGGTGGGCGGCTACCTGGACCGGGAGCGCTCGGAGAGGGACGGAGGCGGGGAGCTCCCGGAGGAGACCCTGTGGTCGCTGACCCGGGACCGCGACCTCCGCTACGGCGAGAATCCCGACCAGGAGGCGGCCCTCTACCGTTCCGCGTCCCGAGAGCCGTTCGGGATCCCGGCCCTCGAGCAGCACCAGGGCCGGGACCTGTCCTACAACAACCTCCAGGACCTGGACGCCGCGCTCCGCGCCGTGGCCCCCTTCGCCGAAGGGGACCGCCCGGCGTGTGCCATCATGAAGCACCTGACCCCCTGCGGGATCGCCGTCGGCCGCTCCACGGTGAACGCCTACGAGAAGGCCCTGGCCTCGGACCCGATGTCGGCGTACGGCTCGGTCATCGCCTTCACGGAGCCGGTGACGGAGGCGGCCGCCGAGGCGATCAGCGAGCTCTTCGTCGAGTGCGTGGTGGCGCCCGGGTACGCATCGGCGGCGCTCCGGATCCTCCGCGACCGCGAGAAGCTGCGCGTCCTGGAGCCCGGCGGCGACCTCGAGCTCCACGCCCCGGCGGGGCACGTCACGCCGGGGCTCGAGGCCCGCGGGGTCGAGGGCGGGGTCCTGGTCCAGACCCCGGCCGAGCCCGCCGTTCCCGGCCGGCTGCGGGAGGCCGAGGGCGTCCGGGTGGCCTCGAAGCGTCAGCCCGACGACGACGAGTGGGAGGACCTGGCGTTCGCGTGGGCCGCGGCCCAGTCGGTGAAATCCAACGCCATCCTCCTGGCCCGCGACCGGGCCAGCGTCGGGATCGGGGCGGGGCAGATGAGCCGCGTGGACGCGGTGGAGATCGCCATCAGGAAGGCCCGCCAGCACGACCACGAGACGGAGGGGGCCGTCCTGGCGTCGGACGCCTTCTTCCCGTTCCGGGACGGCGTCGACGCGGCCGCGGAGGCCGGCGTTCGGGCCGTGATCCAGCCCGGCGGCTCGATCCGCGACGACGAGGTCGTGGAAGCCGCCGACGAGCACGGCATGGCCATGGTGCTGACGGGTCGCCGGGTCTTCCGGCACTGACGCCCGTTCGGGCCCTCCGAGGGGGCGGTGGCGGGAGGGACGCGCGCGTCTTGACTGCCCGTACAGCCGGGTCTAGCATCCCGCCCCTGCTTCGGCGCGGGATCGCGCCGGTCTCCTCGAGACGGTCCGGACGGATTCGTACGACAGAGCTACAGATCGCAGAGTCCACTCACCGATAGATTGGCTTCTCGGATGGCTCGCATAGACCAGCGCGCGCTGAAGCGCGTCGGCTTGGGGGGCGCGCTTCTCGTCGTCCTCGCGCTGACGCTGACGGGCTGCGGCCCGGAGCCGCAGTCGGCCATGCTTCCGGCGTCGGATTTCGCCCAGGCCCTGCAGGACCTCTTCTCCAACATCTTCTGGTGGGCGGTCGGGGTCTTCGTCGTCGTGGAGGGGGCGCTCATCTATGCCCTCGTCAAGTTCCGCGACCGGCCGGAGAACGAGGAGGCGGCCCAGTTCCACGGCCACACCCTCCTGGAGATCGCCTGGACTCTGGCTCCGGCGCTCATCCTGGTGGCCATCTTCATCCCCACGGCGCAGCTCATCTTCCAGGTGGACCAGCCGCCGGAGAACGCCGACGAGGCGGTCCAGGTGCAGGTGGTCGGGAACCAGTGGTGGTGGCGCTTCAACTACCCGGAGCTCGGGATCACCACGGCCAACGAGATGCACCTCCCGGTGGACCGGCAGGTGGAGCTCGAGCTCACGTCCAACGACGTCATCCACTCCTACTGGGTGCCGCGCCTGGGCGGCAAGCGGGACGTCTTCCCCGGCCGGAACACCTACCTGTGGTTCACTCCGGACAGCACGGGCACCTACGTGGGCGCGTGCGCCGAGTACTGCGGCACGTCCCACGCCCTGATGAAGACCCGGGTGGTCGTCCAGGACTCCGCGGACTTCCAGCAGTGGGTGGAGCGGCAGAAGCAGCCGGCCGAGGCGCCGACCGACAGCCTGGCGCAGGCCGGCCGCGACGTCTTCATGCGCGTGTGCATCGCCTGCCACACGGTGGAGGGCACTCCGGCGCAGTCGGAGATCGGTCCCGCGCTGACGCACGTGGACAGCCGGCAGACCATCGCCGCGGGAATCCTCGAGAACACGCCGGAGAACATGGCCCGCTGGCTCCGGAACCCGCAGCAGGTGAAGCCGGGGAACAAGATGCAGATTCCCCAGCTGAGCGAGGATCAGATCGAGGCCCTGGTGGCCTACATGGAGACGCTGGACTAGGCGGGATCCGGGACACCGGGCGAGACGGCACGGACGACGGCTCGGAGGGGTAGGGCTCCCCTCCGAATCACACGAAGACACGACACGAGGGAACGATGGCTACCGCGGAAGCGGCGATACCGCAGCTGGATCCGGCGCACGCCGGGGAGGAGGAGTTCTACGAGGGCGGCCTGTGGAGCTGGCTGACCACGGTCGACCACAAGCGGATCGGCATCATGTACTTCGTCGCCGCCTTCTTCTTCTTCCTGCTGGGCGGCGCCGAGGCGCTGGTGATCCGACTGCAGCTGGCGCAGCCCGACGCCGGCGTGGTGAGCGCGGACATGTACAACCAGCTGTTCACCATGCACGGCACCACCATGATCTTCCTGGCGGCGATGCCGCTGAGCGCCGCCTTCTTCAACCTGCTGGTGCCGCTGCAGGTGGGGGCGCGGGACGTGGCCTTCCCGAGGCTCAACGCCTTCAGCTTCTGGACCTTCCTCTTCGGCGGCCTGCTGCTCAACGCCAGCTGGTTCGTCGGCGGGGCTCCGGACGCGGGCTGGTTCGGCTACGCCAACCTCACGTCGACCACCTACTCGCCGGGCATGCGCATCGACTTCTGGGTGTTCGGCCTGCAGGTGCTCGGCGTCTCGACCCTGGTCTCGGGGCTCAACTTCGCCACCACGATCCTGAACATGCGGGCCGAGGGCATGAAGATGATGCGCCTCCCGCTGTTCAGCTGGATGACGCTGGTCACCTCGTTCCTGATCATCCTGGCCTTCCCGGCGATCACGGTCGGGCTCTTCATGCTCATGTTCGACCGGATGTTCGGGGCGGTCTTCTTCGACCCGACGGCCGGCGGCAACGTGCTCCTGTGGCAGCACCTGTTCTGGATCTTCGGCCACCCGGAGGTCTACATCCTCATCCTCCCGGCCTTCGGCATCATCTCGGAGGTCATACCCACCTTCTCCCGGAAGCCGCTGTTCGGCTATCCCGTGGTCGT
>CANPVF010000163.1 GCA_947581645.1 Candidatus Caribbeanibacter nitroreducens
CGGTGACGGCCCGGCGCGACAGCCTCCACTTCTCGGTGAACGGGGTGGAGGTGGACGCCGTGGCCCGGGCGGGGCTCCCGGTCGACGGACAGGTGGGATGGCGGGTGAATCACGCCCTGGACCTGCACGTCTCGGAGTTCTCGCTCGAGGGCCTGGACTGAGCACGCTGGACGGACTGCGCTGGACCGAAGCACGCACGACCGAACACGACGCACGAACCGACCATAGAGGAGCCGATTCGATGACCGACGACGGAGCGACGCCGACGGCGCGGCCCGAGGGCCCGCCGACGCTGGACGAGCTCAACCTGCCGACGGGCAAGAAGGCCCGGCTGCACGACATGATCTACAACCACGGGGCGGAGAACGGGACGCTGCTCCTGCTGCCCATCGACCACGGGCTGGAGCACGGGCCCCGGGACTTCTTTCCCAACCCCGAGGCCGCCGACCCCCGCTTCCAGCTGGAGCTGGCGCGCCGGGGCGGCTACAACGGGATCGCGTGCCAGATCGGGTTCGCCGAGAAGTTCTTTCCAGACTACGCGGGCCAGGTCCCCCTCATCCTCAAGATCAGCGGGAAGACCAACGTGCCGCCGGACGACGCGGCCCACTCGCCGCTGAACGCCACCGTGGAGGACGCCGTGCGGCTCGGCGCCCACGCCGTGGGCTACACGCTGTACGTGGGGTCGCCGCTCCAGTCCCGGCACCACGAGGACCTGAGGCGGGTGCGCCGGGAGTGCGAACGGTACGGCATGCCGCTGATCGTGTGGTCCTACCCGCGCGGCTCGGCCATCGAGCAGAGCGGCGGGCGCGACTCCATCTACTCCGTGGACTACGCCGCCCGGCTGGCCATGGAGATGGGCGCGGACATCGCCAAGCTGAACGTACCCACGAAGAGCGAGAAGGACGACCGGATGCCCGAGGTCTACCGGGACCTGGAGTGGGACTACGCCGAGGGCGCCCGCCGGGTGATCGCCTCGGCGCGCCGGACCCCGGTGCTGGTGTCCGGGGGCAGCAAGGTGAGCGACGAGGACCTGCTGGAGAAGGCGCGCACGGCCATGGAGGCCGGGGCCAGCGGCCTGATCTTCGGCCGCAACATGTGGCAGCGTCCCCTGGACGAGGCCCTGGAGGTCACCGAGCGCGTGAAGGAGCTCTTCCGGGACTACCCGATCGGATGAGCGGGATCCCGGATCGGTTCACGCCGCCGGTGATCGCCCCCTCCCTCCTGGCCGCCGACTACGCGCGGCTGGGGGAGGAGGTGCGGGCGGCGGAGGAGGCCGGCGCCGACTGGTTCCAGGTGGACGTGATGGACGGCCACTTCGTGCCGAACCTGAGCGTGGGCCTGCCGGTGCTGGAGTCCGTCCGGGCCGCCACCGACGCCTTCCTGGACGTGCACCTGATGATCGAGAACCCGGACGAGTTCCTGGTCGCCTTCGCCGACGCCGGTGCCGACCTGATCACCGTGCACCAGGAGGTGACGCCGCACCTGCACCGGGACCTGACGGAGATCCGGCGCCTGGGGTGCGCGGCCGGGGTGGCGCTCAACCCCTCCACGCCGGCGGAGACCCTGTCCGAGGTGCTCCCGCTCCTGGACCTGGTGCTGGTCATGACCGTGAACCCGGGCTTCGGGGGGCAGTCCTTCATCCACGGCGCGCTGCGCAAGGTGCGGCGGGTGAAGGAGATGGCGCGCCGACGGGAGCTGAACGGCCTCAGGGTGCAGGTGGACGGCGGCGTGGGCCCGGAGACGGCCCCCCGGGCCGTGGAGGCCGGCGTCGACGTGCTGGTGGCCGGCTCCGCCGTCTTCCGCGGCTCCGGCAGCGTCGCCGAGCGGTTCCGGGCCCTGGAGGAGGCCGCGGCCGGGGCGATCTGACGGCCGCGAAGGGGCGGCGGTCCACAACCAACCGTCCGCGGGGGTGTATGGCATCCCCGATATGAGCACCACCACGAGGAGCACGGAGACGGGAGCGGGCCGGGACGACCGGCCCGCCGGAGAGGGGCTTCCCGACCTGACCCCGTCCGAGGTGCACCGGTACAGCCGTCACCTGCGGCTCCCGGAGGTGGGCCCCGAGGGCCAGCGTCGGCTCAGGGCCGCCCGGGTGCTGGTGGTGGGCGCCGGCGGCCTGGGCTCTCCGGCGGCCCTGTACCTGGCGGCGGCCGGCGTCGGGCGCCTGGGGCTGGTGGACCACGACCGCGTCGAGGTCACGAACCTCCAGCGGCAGATCCTCCACGACACCGGGGCCGTGGGCGAGCAGAAGCTGGCCTCCGCCCGCCGCCGGCTCGAAGCCATCGACCCGGGAGTGGAGGTCGTCACCCACGACGCCCGCCTGGACTCGGACAACGCGCTGGAGATCCTGGACGGCTACGACCTGGTGGTGGACGGGAGCGACAACTTCCCCACCCGGTACCTGGTCAACGACGCCTGCGTGCTGACCGGGCTGCCCCTGGTCTACGGCGCCGTGCACCGATTCGACGGGCAGGCCTCGGTGTTCGCCCTGGAGGACGGGCCCTGCTACCGCTGCCTCTTCCGGGATCCGCCGCCGCCCGGCGCCGTCCCGAGCTGCGAGGAGGCCGGGGTCCTGGGGGTGCTCCCCGGCATCATCGGGAGCATCCAGGCCGCCGAGGCCCTGAAGCTGATCCTGGGCGAGGGGCGCTCGCTGTCGGGGCGCCTGCTGCGGCTCGACGCCCGGGAGATGCGGTTCCGGGAGATCGAGGTGCGGCGGGACCCCGACTGTCCGGCCTGCGGCGACGACCCGAGCGTGACCGAGCTCATCGACTACGAGGAGTTCTGCGGCATGGACGCGAGCGGAAACGACGGGAGCGGCGGCGGCCGCGTCCCCCACGTGGACGTGGAGAGCCTGCGCCGGCGGATCGAGGAGGGGGAATCGCTCCAGCTCCTGGACGTACGGCAGCCCTACGAGTGGGAGATCTGCAACCTGGACGACCCGGACGGTCCGGGGGCCGACCTGGTGCCCCTGGGCCAGCTCCCGAACGCCCTGGACCGGGTGCGGGACGACCGGCCGGTGGTCGTCTACTGCCGCTCCGGCGGCCGCAGCGGGCGGGCCGTCCGATTCCTCCAGGAGCGGGGCTACGACAACGCGATGAACCTGGAGGGCGGCATCCTGGCCTGGGCCCGAGAGATCGACCCCGACATGCCCGAATACTGAGGGACACCCGTATGCGAATCGTATCGCTTCTGGCCAGCGCCACGGAGATCGTCTGCGAGCTGGGCCTCGAGGAGAGCCTCGTCGGCATCTCCCACGAGTGCGACCACCCGGAGCGGATCCTGGATCGTCCCCGGGTGAGCCGCCCCCGCTTCGACCCGGAGAAGCTCTCCAGCCGCGAGATCGACGAGGCCGTGCGCCGGGCCATGGCGGAGCACGGTTCGGTGTACGCCATCGACCGGGAGCGGCTGGCGTCCCTGGACCCGGACCTCGTCCTCACCCAGGACGTCTGCGAGGTCTGCGCCGTGCCGACGCCCGGCGTGTGGGAGGCCGTCCGGGAGCTGGACCTGGACGCCCGGATCCTCTCCCTGGACGCCCACGACCTGGAGGGCATCCTGGAGACCGTCCTCGAGGTGGGCGAGGCCACCGGCACCGGGGAGCGTGCCGGGGAGCTGGTGGCCGGCTACCGCCGGCGGCTGGACCGGGTGCGCCGGTCGGTGGAGGACGCCGACCGTCCCCGGGTGCTGGCCATCGAGTGGCTGGACCCGCCCTTCGAGCCCGGACACTGGGTGCCGGAGATGGTGGAGATCGCCGGCGGCGAGAACCTGGCCGGCGAGGCCGACGCCCGCTCCCACCGCGTCGAGTGGGACGACCTCACCGGGCTGGACCCGGACGTCCTGGTGGTCATGCCCTGCGGCTACGGGCTCGAGGAGTCCCGGGAGGAGGCCGACGGGTACGCCGACCGGCTCCTGGAGGCGGCGCCGCGGGCCGTGGAGGAGGGGCGGGCCTGGGTGGTGGACGCCTCCTCCTACTTCAACCGTTCGGGCCCCCGGGTGATCGACGGCATCGAGATCCTGGCCGGGATCCTCCATCCGGACCGGGCCGCGGAGCCGCCGGCCGCGGCGGCCGAGCGCTGGCAGCCCGAGAGGGCGGAGACCGCCGGCGAGGGAGCGTCCTAGCCTACCGCGGTCCCCGCGAGGATCGGCCCGGCCGGGGGGCGGGCCGCGCGTCGCTCAGCCCCGGTACCGCGCCACGGACAGCCCGTCGCGGACCGGGATCACCGCCGCCTCGAAGGCGTCGTCCTCCGCCAGCCTCCGGTTGAACTCCCGGATGGCCCGGGTCGAGGCCTCCCGGTCCGACTCGTCCACCACCCTGCCGTCCCAGAAGACGTTGTCCGCCGTGACGAGCCCGCCGGGGCGCATCAGCGCCGTGAGACGGTCCAGGTACAGCGGGTAGTTCTCCTTGTCGGCGTCCACGAAGGCCATGTCGAAGCTGGGCTCCGCCCGGCGGCCGGCCACGGCCATCTCCTCCAGCACCTCCGGCGCGTCGCCGACCCGTACCTCGACGCGGTCCTCGACGCCGGCCCGCCGGAAGGCCTCCCGCGCCAGCTCCGCGTGCGCCTCCTCCTTCTCCAGGGTCACGAGCTCGGCCTCCTCCGACAGGGACGACAGGATCCACAGCCCGGAGTAGCCGCCCAGGGTGCCGATCTCCAGGACCCGCGTGGCGTCGGACATCCGCGCCAGCAGGCCCAGCAGCCGCCCCTCCAGGGCCGAGATCTGGATGGACGGCAGCCCGCGGGCCTCCATCTCCTCCTCGATCCACCGGTGGGTGTCCGACTCGGCGGCGTACAGCTCCGTGGCGTACTCCACGCAGCGCTCCATCGTCTCGGTGTCCAGCATGGGCTTCTCCTCGTCGTCCCGGTGGTCCTCGTCGTCGACTCGCGGCTCCACACGAAGATCCTATCCGCCGGCCGCGGGACACGCCTCCCCGGCCGCACGCAGCCAGACGCGCACGCGGCGCCGGTGCCCCGCCTCCCGGACGTCCGTGGCCTCCGCCAGGATACGGGCCGCTCGCTCCTCGCCGATTCGGGCCAGGGCGCAGACGTCCCCGATCCCGTCCCGGACCAGGAGGCCCGCGTTCCGGGCTCCCAGCCCCCGCAGCTCCGCCAGCCCGGCCACCCGCACCAGCTCGCCGGCCCGGGCGGGAGGGAGGCCGCCGGCGCGGGCGACCTCGGCGCTGTCGGAGTCGGCCAGCCCCGGGACCCCGTCGATCCCGGCCGAGCGCAGGGCGGCCGACGTCTCCGCGGAGACGCCCGGAAGGCCGTCCAGCGTGGGCCGGGTGGAGGCCACCGTCCACCGGTCCATGCCCATGGACGCGACGACACAGAAGGCCGCGGCCAGCAGGGCGGCGCCGGCGGTCCGTCCCGGTCGCGGACGGGCGCCCCCCGCACCGGTCCCGCCGTCCTCCGGCCCGTCCCAGCCCTCCACGGCCACGCCGGCGTTCACCAGCGCCCGGTACATCACCCGGCACTCCAGGCCGAACACCGTGAAGCCGACGAAGCCGAGCGGCGGCATCTCGAAGATCTTCACCGCCTCCAGGCCGGGAACGGTGTAGATCCACCGGGTCCCGGCCACCACGTTCATGGACTCCCAGGCCAGTCCCGCCGCCAGCCCCGCCAGCAGGAGCCGAACGATGCGCCCGTACCGCCCCCGCTCCACGTCTCCGAGCAGGGAGCTCTCGGGGTCGCGGGCGTGGTTCCACGGCTCCAGGAGCAGGGCCGTGGCTCCCCAGACCAGCGGGAAGAACCAGTCGGGGCGCCACAGCGGCAGGGCCAGGAAGAGGACCCCGGCGGCGAAGACCACCCGTCGCCCGGCGCGCCCCACGGGAATCGACGGGCCCGCCACGTCGCCGTCGCCGAGCCGCAGCCGGAGCCAGCGATCCGGCAGGTAGATGGCGGGGAGGACCGTGGCGAAGGCGGTCACGTACCCCGGCCACCGCAGCACCTCCGCCGCCGGCACGTTCACGTAGAACCAGTTGGCCAGCCTGAAATTCACGACCTCGAAGACGAACCACACCGGCGCCGACCACAGGAAGAGGGAGACGGCGAACCGGAGACGGCCGAAGAGGGCGAACCGGCCCGTGCTCCACGCGTGGGCGCCGTCCACCAGCAGGAGGAGGGGATACCAGGAGAGCTGGTACGCCCAGGTCCGGAAGGGGGCCACCCCGGCGTCGGCCAGGATCAGCGACGCGGCCAGCAGACCCGCTCCCGCCAGGACGGCGAGCTTCCCCCGGCCCCGGCCTCCCTCCGCCGCGCCGCCGGAGGGCTCGCTCACCCCGACCTCCCGGCGCGCAGGAGCCCCGCCGCGGCGGGCGGTTGACGACCGCTGCGGGAGCGACGATTTTTCGCGCCGATTCTCCGACGCCCGTCCCTTCCGCCCCTCGCCCGGAGAGAGCGACCCGAATGCGGTACCACTCGCGGACCGAGATCCCGCCCGAAGAGGTGCTGGAGCGGGCGAAGGAGTTCTTCGCCGAGCACACCCGCATGGACGTGGCCGAGGAGACCGGGGACTCCGTCACGTTCCGGGGTGAGATCGGCGAATCCACGATCCGGGTGGACCGGAAGCACGGGCACACGAACGTCCACGCCGAGACCGACCGCGTGGTGGGGCTCGACGTCACCGACGTGACCAAGCGCTTCCTGTACACGATCCAGGAACGTCACACGATCACCTGAGTCAGGATCCACATGCGGGAAGAGACCGGCCCCGACAGCCAGGATGTCACGCCCCGTACCGGGGGCGGGAGCGGACCCGGCGCCGCCGCCGCCGACACCGTCACCCTGCGTCTGGTGATGCCGGACCGGTGGCTGGAGCAGGTGGAGGAGCTGCCGCTGGACATGTCCGTGGAGTCGGCCAAGCGGATCGGCCTGCGGAAGCTCCTCATGCGCTCCGGCGACGACCCGGACGACTACTACGTGGAGTACGCCGAGCGCGAGGTCCGCGACGAGTCTCAGACCCTGGCCGAGCTCGGCGTGCAGGCCCGGGAGATCCTCTCCATCCGAAAGTACGACCTGGGCCACTACCCCCGCTACCGGGGCTGACGACCGGAGACCGCCCCGGGCTCCCTCAACCGCCGCTCCGCCCGGCGGCCCTCTCCTCCCCGGAGCCGAACCGCGAGAAGTAGTCGCGGGTCTCGCTCAGCACCACCCCGGAGAGCAGGAGAAGTCCGATCAGGTTGGGGAACGCCATCAGCCCGTTCATGACGTCCGAGACGAGCCACACCACGTCCAGGCCCGCCACGGCGCTCACGGCGATGACCACGACGAAGAGCAGCCGGTAGGGCTTCACGGTCTTCACGCCCAGCAGGTACTCCAGCTGGCGCTCGCCGTAGTACGACCACCCCAGCATGGTGCTGAAGGCGAAGACCGAGAGGCTGAGCGCCACGATGACCCCGCCCCACTGCCCGGGCAGGCCGCTCTGGAACGCGAGCTGGGTCAGGTTGGCGCCGTCCAGCCCCGAGTTCCACGCGCCGCTGGTGATGATGGCCAGGCCCGTGAAGGTGCACACCACCAGGGTGTCGATGAACGTCTGGGTCATGGAGACCATGGCCTGGCGCACCGGCTCGTCGGTCTGGGCCGCGGCGGCGGCGATGGCGCCGGTGCCGAGCCCGGACTCGTTGGAGAAGATGCCCCGGGCCACGCCGAAGCGGATGGCCTGCGCCACGCCGAAGCCCACGGCGCCGCCGCCCACGGCCTCGCCGCTGAACGCGGCCGTGAAGACCATGTCGAAGGCCGCGGGCACCCGCTCCCAGTTCAGGAAGATGACCACGCCGGCCCCGGCCATGTAGAGCACGATCATGATCGGGACGAAGAAGCCCGTGAAGCGGCCGATGGACTTGATGCCGCCCAGGATCACCGCCGCCACGAGGCCGGCCACCACCAGCCCCACCCCCCACATCGGCAGCCCGAAGGAGCGGTTCAGCGCGTCGGCCAGGGCCTGCGACTGCACGCCGTTTCCGATCCCGAAGGCGGCCACCGAGGCGAAGACGGCGAACGCCAGCCCCAGCACCTTCCCGAGCCCGCCCCAGGGGACCGCCTCCGTCAGGCTGTTGAGCGTGCTCATCCCCTCGGTGAGGTAGTAGGCCGGGCCGCCGGACTGCTCGCCCCGGTCGTCGGTCTTCCGGAAGCGGACGCCCAGGACGGCCTCCGAGTACTTCGTGGCCATCCCCACCAGGCCGGTGATCCACATCCAGAAGAGGGCCCCGGGCCCCCCGGCGGCGATGGCGGTGGCCACGCCGACGATGTTCCCGGTGCCCACGGTGGCGGCCAGGGCGGTCATGAGGGCCTGGTAGTGGGAGATGTCCCCCTCGGCCCCCTCCTCCTTGCGCTTGACCAGGGCCAGCCAGAGGGAGTGGAACAGCTTCCGGAACTGCACCCCCCGGAGGAGGATCGTCAGGTAGAGGCCGGTCCCCACCAGGAGGATGATGAGGGGGAGGCCCCAGACGAAGCTGGAGATGCTCGACAGGACGTCGCTCAACGTGGTCCCGCCGCCCTGAAGCGCCAGGAGTGTGCCGGCTACCATAGGCCCTTCCGTGTCTCGGGTGTGGTGCCTGGCCCGGACCGGACCCGCCGCCGGACCGAATTCAGATCGCGAAAAGGGTAGAGGCCCGGGCCCGGGGGCGTCAAACAACGGCGACGCGTCACGGGACGGCTCAGGGGCATGCCGACCGGCGGCCGGGACGGGACGCCGGTCGGTCTCCCCGAGCGCTGATCGGCTTTCTAGCACAGGCGTTGCTGTATCTTGGGTGCGGTGCGAGGCGCGCACCGCGAGCCGTCAACAACGAAGGACCCGCACGATGCACGCTTCCCCCGCCGACCTCAGCGACGATCAGCTGGCTGCCCTGGCGCGGCTGGGCTACCCGGAGACGCCCGAGCTCCTGGGAGCCGCCCTCCCCTACGTCCACCGGGACCGGGACCTGGCGCTCCTGGCCGCCGAGGGTTCCGGGCGCGAGGCCCTGTACGCGCTGGCCGCCGTCGAGCAGTGCGACCCGACCACCACCGAGGCACAGGCGCTGATCCTGACCTCCACCCGGGAGACGGCCCTCAGGGCCGCCCGGGCCGGCTACGAGCTGGCGGGTCCGGCGGGGCTCGACGCCCTGGCGTGGTCCGCCGGAGAGCAGGCCGACGCCGAGGTGCCGCCCCTGGCCCAGATCGTGGCCGGGCGTCCCGACGACCTGCTGGAGGCCACCGGGGCGGGACGGCTCAGCCTGGCCGAGGTGGAGCTGGTGGTGCTGGACGGCGTGGATCTGCTGGATTCCGCCGGGCAGTGGGAGTCCGTGGACGCCCTGCTGGAGGCCGGCGCCGACGACGCCCAGCGGATCGCCGCGTCGGGACGGAACACCGAGCGGTTCCAGGAGGTGGCCACTCGCCGGCTCCGGCGGGCCCAGCGCTGGCCCCGTGAGCTCTTCGAGGCCGCCGGGGGAGAGGGGACCGCCGGGGACCTGCACGTGGCCGCCGCCGGCAG
Source organism: Candidatus Caribbeanibacter nitroreducens (assembly GCA_947581645.1). GTDB lineage: Bacteria > Gemmatimonadota > Gemmatimonadetes > Palauibacterales > Palauibacteraceae > Caribbeanibacter > Caribbeanibacter nitroreducens. The sequence goes on from CANPVF010000163.1 coordinate 9,460, forward strand.
CGAGGAAGCGCGCATCGACCGGCTGGGCGACGCCCTGCACGGGGCGCTGGACGACGTGGCGCCGGAGGACGAGGACGGCGTGCCGGAGCCGACGGAGATCTTCGTCCACTGCCCGGACCGCGGGACGGCGGAGCGGGTGGCCTCCGGCCTGGCGGCGCGCGGGTTCCGGCTCTCCAACGAGCCGGGCGAGGCCGGCGTCGCCGTGCTGTGGGGCGTGGAGGAGGAGCCGGAGGCGGACATCGTGGCCCGCTTCGGCCTGCCCCCGGGGCTCGAGGAGGCCCGGAGGTGGCTGGGAGACGCCGCCCGCAGGATCGCCGTGGTGGAGCCGCGCCACCGCCGCCAGCTCGCCCTCCTGGCCCGGCGCGCCGGGTGGACCCTGAAGGCCGTGGCGGAGCGGATTCCCGCCTCCTACCGCGACGAGATCGACCGCCTGCGGGAGGAGATCGGTCGGAGGGCCGATCGGGTGGACCCCGTGGAGATGCTCCTCCTGGAGCCCCTGTTCCAGAGCCACGGTGCCACGGAGGTGGCCGCCGCACTGAGCGGCTGGATCCGGGAGGACCTGCCCGAGGAGAAGCTGCCGGGCGCCGCCCGGGCGACGCCGGAGCCCTCCGGCGGGGCGGAGCGCGCCGGAAAGCCCGCCGCCGGGGGGCGGGAGCGCCAGCGCCGGCGGCCCCGTGGCGAGCGCGGTCGGCCCGACCGGAAGAAGGCCAGGGCCCGGAGCGCGAAGCCGCAGAAGGAGGGGGCCTGGACCAGCCTGTTCATCAAGGTGGGCGAGGAGGACGGCGTGGGGCCGGGCGACCTGGTGGGCGCCATCACCGGCGAGACCGACGCCGTCGGCAGCCAGATCGGGAAGATCGACATCCGGGAGACCTACTCCCTGGTGCAGGTCGACCCGGACGTGGCCGACCACGTCATCCGGGAGCTCAGCGGCTCCACCATCCGGGGGCGGAAGGCGGAGGTCCGCCGGGACAGGAAGCAGTAGTGCGGCCCCCGAACGCGAAAACGGGCCGACGCCCGCCTCCCGGCGGTCGCCGACCCGTCGCGCTGCTCCGGTCCGAGCTTCTCACCCCGTGAGCGTCACCGCCCCGGGGAACGACCGGAATCGCCTCCCCCGCTCGGGCGGGGGACGATCTCGGACGCTACTCGTTGACGGCGTCCTTGAGGCCCTTCCCGGATCGGAAGTTGACCGTCATACTGGCCGGGATCCGGATCTTCTCCCCGGTCTGCGGGTTGCGGCCCATGCGGGCGCTCCGCTCGCGGGTCTCGAAGGTGCCGAACCCAGTGATCTGCACCTTCTCCTCGCCCTGGAGGGCGTCGGTGATGATTCCCTCGTCGGTGTCGAAGAGCGCATCGATGGCGCGCTGTGCGTCGGCCTTCGTCATGTCGGTAGCGTCGGCCAGAGCATCGGTCAGTTCCGTTTTGTTCACGGTCACTCCTTCTGGTAAAGTGGGAAGCCTCGGAACCGGTGTCAGGCTGGCAGCAGTGTACTCGGATCGCTCAAAGCCGTCAAGGGATGCGGGTTTTCGGGGGATTTCGGAATCGCGCTCACGGCGGACGCAGCGTCGGACGGTGAGCTGATGCGACAGACCTTCATCCGGCGGCTGCTCCTCGTCATGGCCTTCGTCCTCGTCCTCGTCACGGCGGGGACCGTCGGCTTCCTCCAGCTCGGCTGGAGCTTCTCCGACGCCCTCTACATGACGTGGATCACGCTCACCGCCGTGGGCTTCGAGGAGGTCCGCCCCCTCACGGACACCGGGCGGCTGCTGGCCTCCGGCATCCTCGCCGGCGGCATCACGTCCATGGGGCTGTACTGGGCCCTGATCACTTCCCTCATCGTGGAAATCGACCTCGGCGACGTCCTCCGGAGGCGACAGATGACCAGCAAGCTCGAAGAGATGAACGACCACGTCATCGTCTGCGGGGTGGGGCGCACGGGACGGCAGGTGGTCCGGGAGCTCGCCGGCGGCGGACGCCCCTTCGTCGTCATCGAGCACGACGAGAAGCGTGCGTCGCTCATCCGCGAGAGCACCGACGACGAGACCGTCGTGATCGTGGACGACGCCACCCACGACGAGACCCTGGAGCGCGCCCGCATCGACGAGGCCCGGGGGCTCATCTCCGCCCTGAGCCGCGACGAGGACAACCTGTACGTCACGCTCAGCTCCCGGGCCCTCAACCCCGACCTCACCATCGTCGCACGGGCCCAGGAGGAGGAGACGATGAACAAGCTCTACCGGGCCGGTGCGGACCACGTGGTGAGCCCCAACATCACCGGAGGGGCACGGATGGCCTCGGCCCTCCTCCGCCCGAACGTCCTCAGCTTCCTGGACGTGATCACCGGCGGCGAGGGGCTGGCGCTGCGGCTGGAGGAGGTGCAGCTGCCCGAGGGCTCGCGGCTGTCGGACCTGACCCTGGAGGAGGCGCGCATCCCGCAGAAGACCGGGCTCATCGTCATCGCGGTGCACGAGGACGGCACCGACTCGGGGCACGAGGAGCTCACCTACAACCCGGGTCCCGACGTCCGGCTGGACGCCGGCGACGTCCTCATCGTCCTGGGGACCCCGGGGCAGGTGGACCGCCTCCGGACGCTGGCCCGCGACGGCGGGTAGCCGGCAGCCGGCGGCCCGTCAGGCCTCGGCGCCGGCCTCCGCGGCGGCTCCTTCAGCGGCCTCTTCCGCGGACTGGAAGAAGGGCTTCCACTTCTCCTCGGGCGACGGCTCGGTGGCCAGGCTGACGCCCACCAGCAGCGACAGGGAGATCAGCACCCCGGGGATCACGATGTAGTCGCTGCTGGCGAAGTCGAAGGCCGTCCCCCCCAGGGTGAGCGTGAAGTCCACGCCCAGGCGGTCCAGGACGGCGATGCCCACGATGCTCCCCAGCCCACCGCCGATGCACGCCACCCCGCCCTGACGGGTGACCCGCTTCCACAGGAAGGCCGCCAGCAGCGCCGGCGTCAGGCTGGCCCCCACCAGGGAATAGGCGTACAGGGCCATCTGCAGCACCGTCTGGAACTGGGTCAGGAGCACGACGCCCAGGGCGCCGAAGAGCACCACGAAGGTCCGCTGGACGAAGAGCTTCTTCTCCTCGCTGGCCTCCGGCGCGATGAAGCGCTCGTAGATGTCGCGGGCCACGTTCGTGGAGGGGACCAGGAGGAAGGTGTTCCCGGTGGAGAGGACGATGGCCACGGCGGCCCCCAGCAGGACGGCGCCCACGGCCACCGGCAGCGCGTTGCTGGCGAGCCACAGGATCACCGTCTCGGAGGCCGCCGTCCCCGCCACCGTGCTCTGCTCCATCAGGTCCGGGAACGCGGAGCGTCCCACGATCGCCAGCAGGGCCAGGGTCGTCTCGATGAAGACGATGCCCAGGACCATCCCCACCACGGCCTTCTTCGCGGAGCCCTCGTCCCGGGCCGAGAAGAACTTCTGGTACATGCCGCTCTCGCCCAGGATGAGCAGGAAGGTGGGCATGGCCACGCCGAACACCCACAGCACGTTGTGGCCGCCCAGCACCTGCTTGTGGCCCGACGGCAGGTTGGCGATCACGTCGGCCACGCCGCCCTGTGCGAAGACCAGGTAGGGCAGGGCCAGGACGATGGCCAGGATGATCAGGATCCCGTTGAACACGTCCACGCTGACGATGGAGACCATGCCGGCCAGCGCGGTGAACGCGATGATGACGGCGGCGGTGATGAGCATCCCGGCGGTGGGGCCGACGGCACCGTCGGTGACGATGCTCAGGATCCACCCGCCGCCGCGGAACTGGTAGGCGGCGATGGTGACGTAGGCCAGGATGATGGCCAGCGTCCCCAGGACCCGGGCGAGGGCGCTGTACCGCTGCTCCAGGATGTCGGGCACCGTGTACTTGGCCAGCCGCCGCACCCGGCCCGCCAGGAAGAAGGCCACCAGCAGGCCCATCCAGCCCCCGAAGGAGAACCAGAGCTCGGCGATGCCCGTGCGGTAGGCCAGGCCGGCGCCGCCGAAGAGGGAGCCGGAGCCGATCCACGTGCAGACCAGGGTCCCGACCAGGAACGCGACGGAGACGTCGCGCCCGGCGACCATGAAATCCTCGTGGCTCTCGACGGAGCGGGACCGCCACACGCCCACCCCGATCAGCACGAGGGGATACAGCACGACCGCCGCGAGCATCAGGTCCATGGTCTCACCCTCCTCCCCGCGTCCCGTCTCCGCCCCGCCCCGGGGCGCCGATCAGCGTGCCAGCTCCTGCCGCAGGTTCTCGATCAGCGTCCGATGCGCCTCGTACGCGGGGCGACCCGACAGGTCCGCGGACGACGCGGCCTCGACGAATCGCTGCCGGTACTCCTCGCGCTGCGCCCCGTCGGCGGCGCTCCTGAAGGCCAGGATCAGGCCCAGCAGGTGGTCCGGGTCCCCGGACAGGATCTCCTCCGCCCGGGACCGGGCCCCGGCCGAATCGCCCTCCACCAGCGCCAGCATGCCGACGTGGAAGCGGGCGTCGGCGTCCATCTCCGAGGCCGGCACGCGAGCGTAGGCCTTCCGCCCCATCCTGGCGAAGAAGGCGGCGCGACTGGTGTCTCCGGAGGCCCGCACCCGCATGGCGCGATCGAAGAGCCGGTCGGCTGCCTGGCCCGGCGACATGTTCGCCAGGTCCCCGGCCGAGGGCATCGAGCCGCCGGAGGCGCCTCCGCTCATGCCCCCGCCGGCCGCGCCGCCGGCCCCACCCGTGGACGCCGCCGCGTCCTCGCCGGGGAGGGAGCCCGTGGGCGGGCTGCCGGGCTGCCGCGGCGAGGCCTGTGTCTGGACGAAGAGGGTGATGGCCACGGCGAAGGCCACCAGGGCCAGGGCCGAGAGGGCCCACGGCAGATACGCCGTCCACGGCTTGCTGCCGCCGCCGGAGACGGGCTCTCCGCACTCCGTGCAGTACCGGGCGTCGGCGTCCACCTCGGCACCGCACTCCCCGCACCGGCGCTCCTCGGCCGCCTGCAGCGGCGCCCCGCACTGGGCGCAGTAGTTTCCGGTTCCCTCGGACCCGCACTCACGACATCGCATGATTCCGTTCGGCCTCCGCCGGTCTGGTCCCTCGACCTTTCCCTCTCCCCCGCGCGCGCCTATCCTGTCCCGCCGTGAAGCCGCCGCGCTCACCGCGGCGGGCCGGCCCGGTCGGCGACGCGGGCGGATCGCAGGGGAACGAAAACTCCGGAGGACGGATCGCGCAAATGATGACCCGCTACCTGGCACTCGGCATCGGCGCCTGGTACGTGCTCGCTCCCTTCCTGTGGGGCTATCCCCTGGGCTTCAACTGGTGGAACGACGTCGTCATCGGTGCCGCCGTGGCGGCCATCGCCACCTCCTACCTGGTGAGCTGGAACCGCATCGGGGGCTGGGCGCTCATGGCCGTCGGCTACTACTCGATGCTGGCGCCCTTCATGTTCGACTACCTGCAGCAGTCGTTCGCCTACTGGAACGACCTCGTCTTCGGCGTGATCACCGTCGGGTGCGGAGCCATGCTGGCCGCCGCGGGGATCACCTACGGAGAGTCCGCGAGCGGGGCCGCCGGGGCCTGACCCGGATCCGGCAGACTACGCACCGAACTTCGCCATCCGACCGGCGTGGCTCATCGCCAGCGGCATCAGCTCGCAGCCCCGCCGCCATCCGAGCGTCCCCTGACGACACTCCGACTCGCCGAATCGACGGACGCCCGACGCCCGGTATCCCCGCCCCCCGGCCAGGGCGAAGGGCACCGGATGCCAGCTGTGGCTCCGGAGCGCAGCCGGCGTCGAGTGATCGCCGGTGACCAGCGTGACGCCGCCCACGGCGGAGGCCAGCTCCGGCAGGACCGCGTCGGCCTCCTCCAGGACCGCCACCCGGCGGTCGAAGTCCCCGTCCTCCCCGGCCCGGTCCGTTCCCTTCACGTGCGCGAAGACGAAGTCGTGCTCGCCGGCGTGCTCGCGGACGACCGCCGGGAGCTCGGACGGGGCGTCGGGCGCCTCCACGGCCTCCATCCCCACGAGCCGGGCCACGCCCCGGTACATGGGGTAGGCGGCCACCGCCAGCGGTCGGAGCCGCCACACCTCCGGGAACCGGGGCCAGTCCGGCAGCGAGGAGAACCCCCGGAGGAGCACGCCGTTGGCGGGGTCCTCGCCCCGGAGCTCGCTCCGGGCCGCCTCCAGCCATCGGCGGACCAGCTCGGCGGTGAGCTCGGCGGCCTCGGAGCCGGGCATCGGCGGCCGGGGCTCCAGACCGGTCTGACCGGGATCGGTGTCGTCCACGTCCGGCGACAGCTCGCCGTCCGGGCGGAGCACCAGCAGGAAGCGGTGCTCCTTCACGATGCGGACGAACACCCGGGTCCCCGGGAGCTCGATGCCGTCCAGTCGCTCGGCGAGACGGCGCGCGGGCTCGGTCTCGATCCGGCCGGCGCGGCGGTCGGCCACCCTCCCCTCGGCGTCCAGCGTGCAGAAGTTGCCCCGGGCCGCCACGTCGCCCGGCTCCAGGTCGAAGCCGACGCCCAGTCCCTCCAGGACGCCGCGGCCGATGCGGTAGCGGAGCGGATCGTACCCGAAGAGGGCCAGGTGGCCGGGGCCGCTCCCCGGCGTCACCCCCGGCGCCACCGGATCGTGCAGCCCGCAGCCGCCCCGGCGGACGAGGTCGTCCAGGTTCGGCGTGTCGGCGGCCTCCAGCGCCGTCGCCTCCCCGTCGGGCCCCGGGAGGCCGCCGAGTCCGTCCAGCACGTAGAGGAGCAGGGGCTCGCCGTCCTCGCGGGTGACTTCTCGCGCGTCGCTGAGCTCCACGTGGACACTCCCGGCTGCTTCGATGGCTGGTGCGGCGACTCGCGATCGGCCGCCCGGCGGACGCCCGGGCGGGGGATGCCGAAATGTGCTCCCGCCCCACGTACCGCGCCACCGTGCGGCGGCCCGTGAGCGGCGGGGAGCCTGCGGTGCGACTCGAGGGCCTCGGCAAGCGCTTCGGCTACGCCTGGGCCCTCCGGGACGTGAGCCTGGAGCTCGGACGCGGGGGCGTGCTCACGCTTCGCGGACCGAACGGGGCGGGCAAGACGACGCTGCTCAAGATCCTGGCCGGGATCTACCGTCCCTCGGCGGGGCGCGGAACCGTGCTGGGGGCGGACCTGGCGGACGACGCCGACCGCGTGCGGCGCCTGACGGTCCTGCTGGCCGCCACGGACTTCCTGTACGACGAGCTCACCGGGGTGGAGAACCTCCGCTTCGCCTCCCTCATGGCCGGCGACGGCCGGGGGCCGCGGGACTGGGACGCCGCCCTGGAGCGGGTGGGGCTGACACCGGCGGCCCACGACCCGGTGCGCACCTATTCCACGGGCATGCGGAAGCGGCTCTCGCTGGCGCGGGTCCTCCTGCGTCCGGCGGGCCTGGTCCTGCTGGACGAGCCCTACGGGGGGCTGGACCGGCAGGGGGCGGGCTTCGTCGACCGCGTGGTGGAGGAGATCCGGGAGGAAGGACGCAGCGTCGTCCTGGCCACGCACCGGGGCGGCGAGGCCGCGCGCCGGGCCGACGCCGTGGCTCGCCTGGAGGCGGGACGCCTGGAGCGCCTGGAGGAGGGACGGCGGTGAGCGCGCCCGGGCAGGGGAGCGACGGGGACGAGGGCGGCGTCTTCCGGAGGGCGTGGGCCATCCTCTGGAAGGACCTGCTCATCGAGGGGCGGAACAAGCAGAGCTTCACGGCCATGGTGTCGTTCGCCGCCCTGGTGCTGTTCCTCTTCACCTTCGCCGTGGGACCGGACCCGGAGCTGCTGGGCCGCCTGGCCGGCGGGCTCCTCTGGGTGGGGATCGTCTTCACCGGCATGCTCTCCCTGAGCCGCACCTACCAGAGCGAGGAGAAGGGGGGCGGACTCGAGGGACTCAAGATGTATCCCGGCGAGCTCCGGTCCATCTACCTGGGCAAGCTGGCGGCGAACCTGGTCCTGCTCACCCTGGTGGAGGCGCTGCTCTTCCCGGCGGCGGCCGTGCTCTTCCAGATCGACATGTGGCCGCACGCGCCACAGCTTGCGGCAGTCGCCTTCCTGGGTACCTTCGGATTCTCGGTGGTGGGGACCTTCTACGCGGCGCTCACCGTCCACCTCCGGGCACGGGAGCTCATGCTCCCGCTCCTGCTGTTCCCGGCCCTGGTGCCGGTCCTGCTCGGGGCGGTGAACGCCACGACCCTCACCCTGACGGGCGATCCCATGGGCAACTTCGACATGTGGTTCCGCCTGCTGGTCGCCTTCGACGTGATCTTCTTCGTCGTGTGTACGTGGATCTTTCCGATCCTGCTGGAGGACTGAGCATCATCGTGGAGCGCGAGACCAGAGACCGCCGCCACCGGTGGCTCGGACTGGCCGCCCTGGCCGCCGTGGTCGTCGGCACCGTCTGGGCCCTCTTCGTGGCCCCGCCGGACGCCGCCCAGGGCGAGGTGCAGCGCCTCATGTACGTGCACGTCCCCACCGCGTGGATCGGGATGCTCTCCTTCTTCGTCGTCTTCGTCATGAGCATCCTGTACCTGGTCCAGCGGGACCCGCGGTGGGACATGATCGCCCACAGCGGCGTCGAGATCGGGGTCGTGTTCACGGCCCTGACGCTGGCCCTCGGGTCGCTGTGGGCGAAGCCCACCTGGGGGATCTGGTGGACGTGGGACCCGCGGCTCACCACCACGGCGATCATGCTGATCATCTACGTCGGCTACCTGGCGGTGCGGGGCTTCGCGCAGGACCCGGAGAAGCGGGCTCGCTGGTCGGCGGTGGTGGGGATCGTCGCCTTCGTGGACGTCCCCATCGTCTACCTCTCGGTGACCTGGTGGCGGACGCTCCACCAGCCGCCTTCCACGGCCCGTTCCATCGCGCCGGAGATGCTGTGGCCCCTTTTTCTGAATCTTGCGGCCTTTACGCTGGTATATCTCTACCTGATGCTCCGTCGATACCGACTCGCCGAGGCCGAGCGCCAGCTGGAAGAGGAGACCGCCATTGGACGGTAGCCTCCCCTACCTTGCTGCCGGGTTCGGGCTCACGTGGATCGTGATGGTCCTGTACGCCTGGCGCCTGGAGGCCCGCATCGGCCGGGTCCGCGACGGGCTTCGGCGGCACGACGAGTCGACGTCACGGGTGGAGGCGCCCGGCGGCAGGACGGCCGGGGCGGGCCCGCCGGACGAACCGGACCACAGACCGGAGGAAGCGAGATGACGCAGGGCAAGCGACGCATGTGGGCCGGTCTCGGACTGGCCGCGGTGGTGGGAGCCATCCTCTACCTGGCCGTCGGGAGCCTGGAGAACAACATGGTCTACTTCCTCACGCCGGCGGAGCTGCAGGCCCGCGCGGCGGAGGTCGAGGGACAGCCCGTGCGCCTGGGCGGCATGGTGCAGACGGGCTCGGTGGACTGGAAGCCCGAGGAGCCCCTCCTCCGGTTCTCGGTGGGCGATGGCGACAGCGCCGTGAAGGTCCGGACCACCTCGGCGCCGCCGTCCATGTTCCAGGAGGGGCAGGGCGTCGTCGTGGAAGGCAGGTACGGGTCGGACGGGGTCTTCCGGGCCGACCGCCTGATGGTGAAGCACTCCAACGAGTACAAGCCGCCGGAGGACAGCGAGATGCCGGCGGAGATGTACGAGTCCATCAGCGAGAAGAGCGAGAAGGGGTCCGGCTCCGGATCGGAGGGCTCGACCGGCCCGTCCCCCGGCTCTCCCTGAGGGGCCCGACTCCATCGCCCGACACCCGCATCCGACGACGCCGACGACGGGCGAGGACACGCCGCGTGACCGCCTGACCTCCCGCACTCCAACCAAGCCACCGACGCCGTGCTGGACCTGAACCTGATCGGATCCGCCGCCATCTGGGCCGCCCTCCTCGGGGCGATCGTCTCGGCCTTCACCGCCTTCACGGGCGGCCTCCGGCGCCGGCCGGACCTCACCGACCTGGGCCGGTACGGCACCTACTTCGTCTTCGTGTGCATGACGGTGGCCGTGGGGGCCATGGAGGTGGCGCTGCTCACCCACGACTTCAGCGTCCACTACGTGGCCGAGGTGGGGAGCCGGGACGTCCCGCCCTACTACACGGCCATCTCGCTGTGGAGCAGCCTGGACGGCTCGATCCTCTTCTGGGGCTGGATCCTGGCCGGCTACTCCGCGCTGGTCTCCTTCGTCAACCGGGACCAGTACCGGACGTTCATGCCCTACGTGGTGGGCACGATGATGGCCGTCGGGGTGTTCTTCTTCGCCGTCCTGGCGGGGCCGATGAATCCCTTCGGCGTGGTCTCGCCGGTTCCGGCCAACGGCCCGGGGCCGAACCCGCTGCTGCAGAACCACCCGCTGATGGGCCTCCACCCGCCGATGCTCTACCTGGGCTACGTGGGGCTCACGGTGCCCTTCGCGTTCGCCATCGCCGCCCTGGTCTCGGGGCGCCTGGACGCCACCTGGATCCGGGCCACGCGCCGGTGGATGATCGCTCCCTGGGCCTTCCTGTCGGCGGGCATCGTGGCCGGCGCCTGGTGGTCGTACGAGGTGCTGGGATGGGGAGGCTACTGGGCGTGGGACCCGGTGGAGAACGCCTCCTTCCTGCCCTGGCTCACGGCCACGGCCTTCCTGCACTCGGTGATGGTGCAGGAGCGGCGGGGCATGCTGCGGACGTGGAACCTGAGCCTGATCATCGGGACGTTCCTGCTGGTCGTCCTGGGCACGTTCCTCACCCGCTCCGGCGTGCTGGACTCCGTGCACGCCTTCACCGAGGGGCCCATCGGGATCCTCCTCATGGGCTTCATGGCCGTGGTCACCATCGTCTCCCTGGGCCTCATCGCCTGGCGGAGCGACCGCCTGCGCGTGCCGGGGAAGCTGGACGCCGTGCTCTCCCGCGAGAGCGCGTTCATCCTGAACAACCTCCTCTTCGTCGCCTTCACCTTCACGGTGCTGCTGGGGACCCTGTTCCCGCTGATCGTGGAGGCCCTCCAGGGCGAGCGCATCAGCGTCGGCTCTCCCTACTTCAACATGGTCACGGTGCCCATCGGCCTGGCGATCCTCTTCCTGATGGGCGTGGGGCCGGCCCTGCCCTGGCGTCGGACCAGCGCCGAGCGAATGAAGCGGGAGTTCTGGATCCCGAGCGTGGTGGGCGTCGTCACGGCGGCCGTCTCCTGGGTCGCCGGGGTCGAGTCCGTGTACACGATCCTGACGTTCGCCTTCGCCGGCTTCGTCATGACGACCATCGTGGAGGAGTTCCGGAAGGGCGCCTCCGCCCGGCAGCGGATCGCCGGCGTCTCGGTCCCCACGGCGCTGATGCAGCTCTTCCAGCGCAACAACCGTCGCTACGGCGGCTACGTGGTCCACACCGGGATCGTGGTGATCATCGTGGCCCTGGCCGCCTCCGGCACCTGGCGCTTCGAGAAGGAGCGGACGCTCCAGCGCGGCGAGAGCCTGCAGATCGGCGAGTACCAGGTGCAGCTGGACGACATCTGGGCCCAGGAGGAGCCGCGGCGGTTCGTGGTGGGCAGCACCTTCTCCGTCTGGAAGCAGGGAGAGCGGACGGGCGAGCTGGAGCCCCGCCTCAACTTCTACGAGGGCGGACAGATGGGCGGGCAGCCCATCGCCACCCCGGCGGTGATGAGCTCGCTGACGAAGGACCTGTACCTCTCCGTCATGGCCTTCGACCGCGAGGAGGGCCAGCACGCCACCCTCCGCGCCATCGTGAACCCCATGGTGCCGTGGCTGTGGATCGGCGGGATGATCGTGGCCCTGGGCGCCGCCCTCTCCATGTGGCCACAGCGGAAGAAGAGCGGCCCCGCGGCGCTGGAGGAGGGATCGTCCCCCGGGGACGAGGACGGCCCGGCGGACTCCCCCGGCGACGACCGGGAAGCGGCGTGAACCACGTTGAGACCCGGTGAGGTGACCCCATGAGCGACTGGAAGAAGTGGCTGATTCCCGGCGCCGCCGTGCCGCTGCTGGCCCTGCTGGCCTTCGGCCTGACGCGGCCGGCGAAGAAGCTCCCGAGCGCCCTGGTGGGCAAGGAGGCTCCCTCCTTCCAGGGACAGACCCTGGACGGCGACACCGCCAGCCTGGAGGAGCTCCGGGGGACGGTGACCATCGTCAACTTCTGGGCCTCGTGGTGCGTCCCGTGCCGGCAGGAGCACCCGGTGCTGATGGAGGCCGATCGCCGGTGGCCCGACGACAGCGTCTCCCTGGTGGGCGTCGTCTACCAGGACAACCGCGGCAACGCCCGATCCTTCATGCAGCGCCACGGAGGGGACTGGACGAGCATCCTGGACCCCGGCACGGTCACCGCCATCGACTACGGCGTCACGGGCGTGCCGGAGACCTTCATCGTCGGACCGGACGGCACCGTGACCTCGAAGCACACGGGACCGATGAGCTGGGAAGCCCTGCGCTCCCGGGTCGACTCCGCCCTGTCGCGAACGGCGCGGGCCGCCACCGGGGGCACTTCCTCCCCCGGCCGGACGGGCGAGGGGGCCCGATGAGCGGCGTGACCGCCCGGGCCCCCGGGGTCGTCCCGGCGGCAGCCGCGGCCGCTCTCCTGCTCCTGGCCCTTCCCGCGACCTCGCCCGCCCAGCAGCAGGCCGGCGGCGGGCTCCCGCCGGACACGACGGCGGTGCCCGGGGAGAACAGCCCCCGTGTGGACACCCTCACGGTGCAGGTGGCGAGCGAGCTCCGATGCCCCGTGTGCCGCAGCCAGTCGGTGCTGGAATCCAGCTCGGACCTGGCGGAGCGGATGCAGGCCGTGATCCGGGACCGGCTGGCCCGGGGCGAGAGCCCGGCGGAGGTCCGGGCCTACTTCGTCGACAAGTACGGCGAGTGGATCCTCCTCCGGCCGGAGCCCGAGGGGATCAACCTGCTGGTCTACGTGCTGCCGGCCCTGGCCCTGGTGGGCGGCGGATGGGCGGTGGTCCGCCAGCTCCGGCGGTGGAGCACCGACGGGGTGACCGACGGAGCCGGTGAGGAAGGGGGCGCCTCCGACGCGGACGGCATCGCCTCCGACCTGGACGAGCTGTCGGAGGAGGACCGCGAGTGGCTCGAGGGCGAGATGGAGAGGCGGAGATAGCGGACGGAGAGGAGCCGGCGGGCGTCGTTACCGCGGATCGT
>CANPVF010000164.1 GCA_947581645.1 Candidatus Caribbeanibacter nitroreducens
TGGTCTCGAGCCGCGTCCTCTGCGCCGAAAGGCCGCTGGAGGAGATGGAGAGCGAGCGGAAGCGCTGCCCCTCCATGCGCTCGCCGGGAAGGGGACCGAGGTCGATGCTGCCGATGTCGGGCATGTCAGCGTCCTCCCTGGACGCTGGAGCGGACCTGCCGGTAGACCTTCTGGAGCAGCCGCACCGAGGCATCGTAGTGGATCTTCTCGTTCGCCAGGGCGGTCATCTCTCGCTCGAGGTCCACGGCGCCGTCTGCCGAGGGCGGTGGCCCGCCGGCGTCGTCCATGGCGTCCCCGAAGCTCTGTCCGCTCCGGTTCGCCGCGTTGGAGACCCGGTGGGCGATGCCGCGCACGCGTTCGGCCGTCTTATCGAGCGTTTCGTTGAGGCGGCCGACCGAGGTCGCCGATCCGATCAGTCCGTCGAGCATGTTGCGTCCTCCGGTGTTGCGGTTCGTCGTCGGCCCACCGGAGGGGGCAAGCGGTGTTCCGGGCAGGGAGGACGCCGGGAGGAGGCACAGCAGCGTGCCGACCGGCGGAAGTGGTGTTCTACAAGCCGTTATAGAACAGGGGCTTGAAGCATGTGGAGGGAGCCGTCCGCATCCGCGGGTCGGAGACGGATCCGGTAGGAGCGCGGAGCCCGTTCAGCCGAGGTCGGAAGGATGTTCCGGGCCGAAACTGGAGGGATTTTCCGGTGAAGGCTCACGATCGCCGTCAACGGGCGGAGCGACCGCGGAGGGCGCCCGCTACTTGTTGAGCTTGTTGCGGAGCGTCCGCGGGCTGATGCCGAGCAGCTCCGCGGCCTGGGTGCGGTTGTCGTCGGTGAACTCGAGGGCCTGCTCGATGAGCACCGACTCCGCCTCCCGCACGTCGAACGTGCGGAGCACGATGAAGGGCTCGTCCTCGTCCTCGGCCGCCCCGGCCATGCTCTCGCCGGCGGGCGTCCCGTTGGATTCCGAGACCGCCAGCGACCGCTCGCCGCCCGGGCCCGGTCCGGTCTCGGTGAGTCCGAACCGCTCGGTGTCGAAGGACTCCGGCTGGAGGACCTCCTCCGGCGAGAGGATGACGGCCTGCTCGACAGTGTGCTCCAGCTCCCGCACGTTGCCCGGCCAGTCGTAGCCCTCGAGGAGGTCAAGGGCCTCCGGTGAGATGCCCTTCACCTCGGCCCCGCTTCGCTCCTTCACCTCGCTGGCGAAGTGATGAGCCAGGACCGGGATGTCCTCCTTTCGCTCGCGCAGCGGCGGCACGCGGATGGGTACCACGTTGAGCCGGTAATAGAGGTCCTCGCGGAAGTTCCCCTCCCGGACGTGCTGGGCCAGGTCCCGGTTGGTGGTGGCGATCACCCGTACGTCGACGTTGATCGACGCCGACCCGCCGACCCGCTCGAACTCCTCCTCCTGCAGCGCCCTCAGGAGCTTCGCCTGGAGGTCCATCCGCATCTCGGAGATCTCGTCGAGGAGGAGTGTCCCGCCGTGGGCTCGCTCGAAGGCTCCCTTCGAGCGCTGGGTCGCTCCGGTGAAGGCGCCCTTCTCGTGTCCGAACAGCAGGCTCTCGACGAGATTCTCCGGCATGGCGGCGCAGTTGACCGCCACGAAGGGGCCCTCGGAGCGGTCGCTCATGTCGTGCGTCGCCCGGGCGATCAGCTCCTTGCCCGTACCGGACTCCCCCTGGATGAGGACCGTGGCCTTGGTGGGGGCGACTGCGGAGATGGTCTGCAGGACGCGCTCGATGGCGTCGCTCTCGCCGACGATCTCCTGCTCGCTCCGGATCTGTGCGACCTCGTCACGGAGGTGCTCGTTCTCGCGACGGAGGCGGATCAGCTCGAGGGCCTGGTCGACGGCGAACTTCAGCTTCTCGGGGCGGATCGGCTTGGTGATGTAGTCGATCGCCCCGGCCTTGATCGACGAGACGGCGTCCTCGACGGTGGCGTAGGCCGTGGCGATGATCACCGGCACCTCGTGTCCCTCTCGGGACAGGAGGTGCAGGAACTCCAGCCCGGAGACCTTCGGCATGCGGTAATCGGAGACGACCAGGTCGACGTCTTCGTCACCGAGAAGCTGGAGCGCTTCGGGAACGTGCTCCGCGAGGAGGACGTCGTGGTCCGCCTCCGAGAGGATCTCCTCCATCAGGAGACGGTCGGCTTCCGTGTCGTCCACGCAGAGTACGGTGGCCATGATCCCGGTGAGGAGTGCAATGTTCCGGCGGTCGAGACGCGTCCAACGCTAAACCCCGCTTCCGCGGATACCGATACCCCGAACCGCAGGACGCTCGTCGAAGACGAATCGTACGAGAGCGTACAAACCTAAGCCCCACGGGCGGCGATCCCAAGATGGACCGGAGGCAGCCGCTCCGTCGACGGCGACCGGGAGGCCCGCGAGGATGACCAGCCGCGTTTCCGACGCATCGATGCAGTCGGTGGCCTTGCGCCACCTCCGGAACAACCTCTCGGCTGTCGAGGAGGCGCGGGAACGGGTCTCCTCCGGCATGCGGATCCGCAAGCCCTCGGACGATCCGGAGGGCGCCACCACCGTCATGCGGCTGGAGAGCCGGCTGCGGGGGGTCGAACAGCGTCGGGCGAACATCCGGGCCGGCCGCCGCCGTCTCTCCACCGAGGAAGGAGTGCTGAGCCAGCTCACCGACATTCTGAGCCGCGCGCGGGAGCTGGGGACCCGGGAGGCGAGCGACACCGCCAACTCCGAGACCCGGCAGCAGACGCAGAACGAGATCGACAGCCTCATCGAGAGCGTCAAGAGCCTGGGCAACACCAAGCTCAACGACTCCTACCTCTTCGGGGGCGACTACGCCGACCAGGCCCCCATCGAGCCCGACGGCACGATGTCCCCCGACACGCCTTCCGGCACGCATCGGGTCAAGGTCGGCGAGGGCCGCACCGTTCGGACGAACCACGACGCGCAGGAGATCTTCTTCGACTCGGGCATGATGTCGAGCATGCAGGACCTCTCCGCGGCCCTGGGCAGCAACGACCGGGAAGACATCGCAGCGGCGGCGTCCGACGTGGATGACGCATTCGGCGACATCCAGGAGCTGCTCGGAGAGGTGGGGGCGAGGATGAACGAGCTGGAGAGCGCCGGCAAGACGCTCGAGAGCCTCGAGTCCAACCTCACGGAGTCCCGCGCCGAGACCGAGGAAGTGGCCCTGGAGAAGGCCGTCACCGAGCTCGCGAGCCGGCAGACGGCCCTCCAGTCCGCCATGTACGCCATCTCCGAGACCCAGAACACGAGTCTCCTGCAGTTCCTCCGCTGAACCACGCGGCCCCGGCGCCGCGCGGCCGCGACGACGGCGCCGCTTCGAGCCGGGGCCGTGACCCGACGATCGACCTCGAGACCGAGGACCCCAACCTGGACCGCAACCATGAGATTTCTGGTGGTGGAGGACTCCGGCACGATGCGCCGCATCGTGGAGAACTCCCTGAACAAGATCGGCTACGACGACGTCGTCACGGCGGAAGACGGTGCTGACGGTCTGGACAAGTACGACGACTCCATCGACTTCGTCATCACCGACTGGAACATGCCGGACGTGAGCGGCCTGGACCTGGTCCAGCAGCTCCGGTCGAGTGACAGCGGCGGGGAGGTGCCCATCCTCATGGTCACAACCCGAAGCGTGCGCGAGGACATCGTCACGGCCGCGAAGGCCGGCGTCGACAATTACATCGTGAAGCCGTTCAACCCCCAGGTGCTCAAGGAGAAGATCGACGATGTCCTGGACGGGGGTGGGGAGGCATGAGCGAGAGCGAGGACCGGGGGGGCGACACCCCCTCGCTGCGTCTCACGCTCTCCGAGATCGAAGAGCGGATCCGCCACCTCGTGGAGCGGGGCGACCGACAGGGGGTGGATTCGAAGGAGTCCGCGGGCATCGACCGGGCCGTCGAGGAGCTCCGGCTCGATGACCTGCAGGAGAGCCTGCAGCGGGTCGAGGACGAGATCCACGACGCCCTGGACGTCCTGGCCGAGGGACGGAGCGATCTCCGTGAGGTGGCGAGCCAGCGCCTGCCGAACGCAGAGAACAAGCTCGAGGAGGCGTCCTCGGCCGCGGAGCTGGCGGCCTCGGACATGCTCGACCGGCTCGAGCGGGCCCTGGAGCTGACGGGCGAGCTCGAGCCGGGCGGGAACGGGACGTCGGGGGCCTCGGGGGCGGCCTCGTCACAGCCGGCCGCTGCCGACGGCAGCGAGTCAGAAGGGAAGGGGGCGGTGCAGGATGCCCTTCGCGAGGAGCTGCACGAGCTCATCCAGTCTCTACAGTTCCAGGACATCACCGCCCAGCAGCTCCGCCACGCCTCTCACGTCCTCCAGGAAACCGAGGATCAGCTCCGGCGGCTCTCGACCGTGCTCTTCGGAGAGGATGCCCTGGAGGAGACGGTGCCCGCCCCGGTGCAGGACGACGGGGCGCCTCCTGCGGACACGGGTTCCGGTGACGCCGCGTTCGACCCGGACGCCACCACGGAAGGCGCATCCGACCGGCAGGAGATGGCGGACGAGATCTTCGGCTGAAGCTCCGCGCCTCCCGGAGCCCCGGGAAGCCATCGCGGGCCGCGCCTGATTCGGATCCGGCGGCCCCCTCGCGGCGCCGTCCCGGCGCCGGCTGTTCGGGGGCGTCCCGGACCGGCCGTCAGCCGGCCCGGGCCATCGACGGAGACCCCTCCCCCCCGGCTTCGGATTCGGGCGGGGCTGACTGGGCCAGGTCGATGAGCTCTCCGGCGTCCAGGATGAGGCCGACCTCGCCGTCGCCGAGGACGGCGCCGCCGGCGAGGCCCGGAGTGTTGCCCACCTCGCCGCTGAGCGCCTTGACCACGAACTGTTTCTGTCCGAGGAGCTCGTCCACCAGGAAGGCGGTCGCCCGCTCGCCCTCGCCCACGACGACGAGCAGCGCCTGCGTCGGATCGGTCTCCGCGCCGCCGATGCCGTAGAGCCGGTGGAGGCGCGCAAGGGGGATGAGCTCGTCGCGTACCCGGACCATCTCACCTCGGCCCGCGACGGTGGAGATCTCCTCCCGCTCCGGCCGCACGCTCACCTGTATGGACACCGTGGGCAGGATGAATCGCTCGTCGCCCACCCGCAGCAGCATGCCGTCGGTGAGGGCGAGTGTCAGGGGCAGGTGAATGGAGAAGACGGACCCCTCGCCAGGCGTAGATTCGATCTCGATCCGCCCGCGGAGGCTCTCCACGCTGCTCTTCACGACGTCCATTCCGACGCCGCGGCCGGAGACGTCCGTGACTTCGTCGGCGGTGGAGAAGCCGGGCTCGAAGATCAGGCGGTAGACGTCCTCGTCCGACATGCCGTCGTCGGAGTCGATGATCCCCCGGTCCATCGCCTTCCGTGCGATGGCGTCCCGAGACATTCCGGCCCCGTCGTCGGCGATCTCGATCACCACGTTGCCGCCCTCCTGTCGCGCGGACAGCCGGACGGTTCCTTCCTCGGGCTTTCCGGCCGCGCGTCGCTCCTCGGGCGGCTCGATTCCGTGGTCCACCGCGTTCCGTGCCATGTGCACCAGGGGATCGGCGATCACGTCCACCATGTTCCGGTCCAGCTCCGTGTCCTCCCCCTGGGTCGTGAGGTTGACCGGCTTGCCGGTCTCGCGGCTGACGTCACGGACGACCCGTGAGATCCGCCGGAACGCGCGCCGGAGCGGTACCATCCTCATGGAGGTCGATAGGTCCTGGAGATCGCGCAGGATCTTCTCGGAGCGCTTCACCGTCTTGCCCAGCTCTCCGCCCGTCTTCCGGAGGGCGGGGTGCTCGGCGATCATCGAGTGCGACACGACCAGCTCTCCGACCAGATCGACGAGCCGGTCGAGGCGGTCGGTCGAGACGCGGACGGAGTCGTTCCCCGGCGCGTCGGAGGAGTCTTCCCCGGAGGGATCGGATCCCGCGGGGCCGGCGTCGGCCGCGGGCACCTCCAGGTCGCCCGACTCGATCCGCTCGTCCAGCTCCGACGCCTCGAGCAGGTCGAGCATGGGAACGAAGCTGTCCGGGACCGCGAGCGTCCCTTCCTCGAGCGCCTCACCGACGCCGGCCAGGAGGCGTTCCAGCACGTCGATGCTCCGCAGGGCCAGATCCGCTGCTGCGGGCGTGAACGCGACCTCCCCTTCCCGCACGCGGTCGAAGACCGTCTCCGCCCTGTGCGAGAGGTCCGATATGCGATCGAGGCCCAGGAACCCCGAGGATCCCTTGATGGTGTGGAAGGCACGGAACAGGACGTTCACCGCCTCGGCGTCGTCCGGATCCTCCTCCAGTGCGAGGACGGCGTCCTCGGCCCGAACCAGCTGCTCGGTGGACTCCTCGATGAAATCTGTCAGGAGCTCGGGATCGCTGTCTTCCGGAAGACAGCTGGCGTAGTCACGTCCCTCGTCGGACGGGCGAGGCTCCGGGTCGTGATCCGGCGAGGCCCCGTCCTGCCCCCGCTGCTCGGAGGCGGCCTCGGAAGTGACCTCCGACGCGTCCATAGCGTCCTCGATGCGCTCCCCGACCCGGCCGAGCGCTCGCTCCAGGGAGCTCTCGTCGTCCGGCGAGGCCTCCGCGAGCTCGTCGACCGCAGCGTTCAGCGCATCCTGTGCTGGAACCGGCAGGTCTCCGGTCTCGAGCACCCGTCGAAGCATCGTCCGAAGGCGGGAGATCTCCTCCTGCCCGTGTCCGTCCATCTGGATCAGGAATCCGGATATCTCGTCCAGGGTGGGCGGGGGGGCGTAGTCGGCCGGCTCGGGATCGGGGTCCGCCACCGGGCCCCCGGCGTCGGTCTCGTCCGCGACGTCGCGCTCCTCGTCTCCCGGATCCAGCTCCAGCGCGGTCAGGAGCGGCTCGAAGGCCTCCTCGAGGTCCCGCCCGGCGTCGTCCTCGTCCATGGAGAACATGTAGCGCTCGGCGCCGTCGAGAGCCGTCGCGAGAGCGTCCGGAACCGGATCCGTAGTCAGGGACTCGTCCGAAGTCTCCTCGATCCCATCGCCTGTCTCCTCCAGGAGTCGCTTGAGAGGAGGGGGTTCCCCTTCGATCTGATCGAGGAGCTCCTCGAACGAGCGGCGGATGGCCTCGTCGTCCGCGGCGTCGCAGGCGTCACGGACAGCCTCGAACGAGCGTATTACGTCCATGTCGGGCTGGTAGGTCACGTCGCTCCTCCTCCCGTCCTGGTGTCGATCGTCAGATGGTGGATGCGGGGCGTCATCGGCCGGGCCCGGCCGTACGTCCCGCCGGTCCGGCGATCCGCTCCGTGATCAGCCGAGGCATCTGGTCCAGGGAGACGATCTCCTCCGCGGCGTCCATCTCCGCTGCCGCCCGGGGCATGCCGTAGACCACCGAGCTCTCTTCGTCCTGCGCGACGGTCCGCCCTCCATGGTCGCGGATCAGCTTGAGCCCCCGGGCGCCGTCGTCGCCCATGCCCGTCAGGAGGACGGCGACGGAGTCGCCTCCCGCTTCCTCCGCCACACTCCGGAACAGAGCGTCGACGGACGGTCGGTGACGGTTGACCGGCGGCCCGGAACGGAGACAGGCCACTCGGCGTGATCCCGAGCTGCGGAGGAGGAGGTGCCGGTCACCCGGTGCCACCAGCACGAGGCCCGGCTCCAGTGGCTGACCGTCGCGGGCCTGCTCCACGGCGAAGGGGCTGGCCCGGTCCAGGCGCTCGGCGTAGGGACCCGTGAACCCGGCGGACATGTGCTGCACGACCATCGTCGGAGGAATATCGGCAGGGAGGCCAGCCAGCACGCTCTCGATGGCGCGTGTGCCTCCGGTGGAGGCACCGATGGCCAGGACGAGGTCGCGGCAAGCGCCCGCAACGCCGGGCCCGCCGGCCGGCCGCGTGGCACGGTCCGCCGAGCTCGGCGCCGGAGTCGCGTCGGGCTCGTCCCGTCGGCCGGGCCGCGCCTTCGCCGCCGCCCGGACGGAGCGGACGAGCTCCTTGCCGACGTCCGGCACGCTGGAGGCCGATCCCGGCTTGGGAACGACCTCCACGGCGCCGAGCTCCAGCGCCCGGAGGGCGTTCTCGCTGGACTTCGGGGCGACGGAGCTGACGACCACCACGGGGAGGGGCCTGTGCCGCATCAGCTGTTTGAGGAAGGTCAGGCCGTTCATACGGGGCATCTCTAGGTCGAGTGTGAGGACGTCCGGGTCGTGCTCCACGATCTGGTCGCGGGCCTCGTACGGGTCGACGGCGGTGGCCACCACATCGATGCCGGCCCGGCGGGAGAGCTCCCGGTCCAGGCTCTTCCGCACCACGGCCGAGTCGTCCACCACGATCACGTCGATCACCGGCCACCTCCAGTCGTGGAGAGTGAGGCGACGGGCACGGGCCATCCGGGTTCGGACCCGGGCCCCGGCTCCGAGCGCGAGTCGACCGAGGGGGTCACAGTGGATGCTCCTCACCGTCGGCTTTCACGATCATCCTCCCCTCGGGAAGCGTCAGGCGCACCGTACGGGAGATCCCTCCTCCGAGGTGGCCCGCACGCATGCTCAGCCCCATCCGATCCAACACCTCGCGGCAGGCGGACACGTTGCGACGCCCGATCTCGAAGGTGTCACTGGCGGCGTGGGCCGCCGAGACGCTGGCTCCCCCCGCGGCCCGGACCACGAGCCGGGCGCCGTCGTCGGCGATTCGCCGCACCCGCTCGACCAGGGTGCGGAGGCCCGTGTCGACGAAGCGTCCCGGCTCGCGACGGGCGCGCTCGGGGTCGAGCTCGGAGGAGGGGAGGGCCGCGTGCAGGAGCCCGCCGGCACCGCTGAGAGGGTCGTGGACCGCGACGCCGATACAGCTGCCGAGCGCGTAGGTCACGATGGACTCCGGACCGGTGGCGACGGCGATCTCCCCGATCCCCACCACTTCCTGATCCGGCGTGAACTCACCGGTGAATACGGTATTCATCGTCCCTTCCGGTAGACGGCTGGCTGCACGTACTCCAGCTCGTGGTCGAAGGAGTTCAGGCTCTCCGAGTGTCCCGAGAGGAAGTAGCCTCCCGGCGCCAGGATCTCCGTGAAGCGCTGGATGAGGCGAAGTCTCGTATCGGCGTCGAAGTAGATCATCACGTTGCGGCAGAGGATGACGTCGAACGGGCCGCTCATGGGCCACTCCCCGACCAGGTTCAGGCGAGCGAACCGGATCATCGACCGGATCGCTTCCGACACGCGGAGTCCGTCGTCGGACCGTCCGCCGCTGCGGAAGTGGCGGTCGAGCATCTCGGACGGCACGCTGTCGAGGTCCGTTCTCCGGTAGATGCCGGTTCGGGCCTCCTCCAGCGCACGTGAGTTGATGTCCGTGGCGAGGACCCGGGCCCTGCGACGCCGGGGCTCCTCGAGGGTCTCGGCCAGGACCAGGCCGATCGTGTAGGACTCCTCGCCGGTGGAGCAGCCCGCGCTCCATACCCTGAGGGGCGAGTCATCCGCGAGGGTGCCGGTGGCGAGCTCGCTCTCCAGGAAGTCGAAGTGGGCGGGCTCGCGGAAGAAGCTCGTCTTGTTCGTGGTGAGGATGTCGACCATGGCGGCCACCTCACCGCGGCCCTCCTCACTGCGGATCAGGCGGACATAGTCGTCGAATCCGTCCAGCCCCAGCGTCCGGATGCGCTTGCCGATGCGGCCCTTGACGAGCTCCCGCTTCTTGTCGGTCAGGTGGACTCCGGCCACGCTGTGCATGACCCGACTGATGGTCCTGAAGTGGTGCTCGAAGTCCCGGGGGTCCGTGTCGGACACGGTCCCTGAGGAAGGCCTTCCCGGCAGAACGCTGTCTCTCTCCACGCTGGCTTCCCCTCCTGTGGTGTCACTCGTCGGTCGTGTGCAGGAGACACGCGGACCGACGGGCCGACGTCGGGGACGCCGACCCGACGTGTCCCGCCCCTACCGGGCAGGAGGCTCCGCCGTGTCCGACGGCCGTCGACATCAGAACTCGCTCAGCACTTCTTCGTCCTCGTCGAAGGGGATCTCCTCGGCGTCGAGGGTGTCGCCGGTGGGCTCCGGCGTGTCTCCGGGCCCGCCGTT
>CANPVF010000165.1 GCA_947581645.1 Candidatus Caribbeanibacter nitroreducens
CCCGTACCACCGCGCGACCCAGCCGGTCGCCGGACCCCGCGGCTCGGACGCTAGCGGTCAGCCGCAGCTCGTCTCCTACGGCAACCGCGGAGCCCAGGACGGCGTAGCGCGCCCCCACGCCCCGGGCCACAGTCAGGGCCTCCGCGGTGCTGACCGGCCGGTCGAGGCGACCGCCCTGCTCCCACCGGGCGAATACCGTTCGACCGGGTATGACGCGGAGGCCGGCGGCACCGTCCAGGCCGGGGTTTAGAAGCGACACCATCCCGTCCCGCCACTCCTCCGCCCCGGAGCCGGAGACCTGGAACGGAAGCACCGCCACCGTGCCCTCGGTCACATCCGGGCTCTCGCCTCCGCCGCCGGTTAGGTACCAACCACCCGTCACGGCCGCGGCGATCAGCCCGAGCGCCACCAGCACCTTGTAGCCGGTGCGGACGCCACCTCCGGCCTCGGCGGACTGCTGCGCTGACGGCTCAGGTTCCGCGGTGCGCCGCATCCCCTCCGGCGTCCGTTCGAAGGCCCACGCCAGGACCACGGCCAGCGGGAAGCCCGTCGCCACCAGGACGATGACGAGGGTAACAGTCCAGGACGGTAGCCCCAGGCGAACGAAGGTGAGATCGGCCACCTGGATCAGGACGAAGCCGACCACGGCATAGGTGGCGGCGACCTGGTAGACATTCCGGCGCCGTAGTTCAGCGAAGAACCGCCGAAGGCGCTGGAAGGGCTTGTCAGCCATCGGGCTCAGGCCGGCCGTGGGGAAGAGAGCCGGTCGCCGCGTGTGTCCGTACGGTCAAGGGCATTGGTGCGAGACGCAAGGAGGCGGGCGGCTCCGGGCCGTCGAGAACGTCGGCCGCGGCGGGCTCCGATCCGGTAACAGTGTGATCTAGTTGTTCGCAACGTACCGGAACACACATACTGTCGTATCCTTTGCTACCGACACTTCGCGCATCCGACTGACAGCGAGGGAACAGCATGCTCCGTCGAATCTTCATACCGGCGGTACTCGTCTCTCTCCTCGCCGCTCATCCAAGTCCGGCGCAAGAGGGATCAGCCAGCGGACCCCCCGTCATCGACATCACGGCCGTCGACTACGCCTTTCAGGCCCCGGACTCGATTCCGTCCGGTTGGGTCACGCTGCGCATGGCGAATCAAGGTGAGGAGCAGCACCACTTCCACGTATATCGTCTTCCGGACGGCCGGACGCACGCGGAATTCCTTGGGGCGTTTATGAGCCCAGCGGACAGCATGCGAGATTTGTTCGCGGCCGGCCAGGGTGAGCGCGCCAGGAAGCTGGCAATGACGTCCGTACCTGACTGGGCTCACCCCGCAAACATGACGGTCCGGGGAGGCGTCGGGGCGGTGGCGCCCGGCGCGACCGGACGGGTCAGCGTGAGGCTGGCACCTGGTCGCTACGTTCTTGCCTGCGTGATTCGCTCGCCGAGTGGAGTACCACATTACGTGAACGGCATGATCCGGGGACTCACCGTCTCCGAGGCATCAAACAGCGGAGAGCCACCCGTGGCGGACCTCACGATGCGAGCCTCCGGGTGGGAGCTGACAGTGGAGGGCGACTTCACGTCCGGGACGAACACCGTCCGATTCGTCGTTGATAGCATTCCGGACGTGCCGGACAGCACCCGTACCGCGTGGCTCGCCCGCCTGGATTCGACCACGAGCGCCGAGGATCTGGCAGACTGGATCCAGAAGGGAACCACTCTCCCGGCGCCGGCGCCGTTCGTCGGTGGCTTCGAGTACTATCCGGCGAGCGATCCCATCTACTTCACGGTCGACCTGGAGCCGGGCCGTCACGGCCTCATCTGGGGCTATCGAGGTGAAAATATCGAGACGATGGAATTCGTGGTGAAATGAATTGAGTTCGGTAGACGGAAGTTCGGTCACGGTCTGCCTGAGTACGCGGATCTTGAGTATCCGATAGCCGCGGGTCCTTCCAAGGCCCAACGGCTTGAAGTGGTCAGCTCAGCGCCGGACTCCGCTAGTGACCGGTCATCAGTGCTCACTTCCGCCTCCGGAGATCGCGGGAGGTAGTCGATGGAGGTAGACCAGAAGCAGTTGGCAGACGCGTTCGGCATCAGCACCCGTACCATCAGGTCGTGGCAGAGGGACAGGATGCCGGCCCAGGGATGGCGGAAGAAGCGGAGATACGACACCGGGGACTGCATGTCGTCGTACGTGGCCGAGCGCCGCGGCGGAGCGTCATCACCGCTCCGTCCCGGCCTCTCCGTGGTCCTGCGGAACGCGCCCGGGAGGAGTCGAACCCCCAACCTACGGATCCGAAGTCCGTCGCTCTATCCAATTGAGCTACGGGCGCAGAGCGAACTGAACCTGCTCGTCCGCGGACTCTGATACAATCGGGACGTCCGGCCGTTCGCCCCGCCGGTCCAGTGCGGCCACGTCTCCGCGGAGACGCGTGGCGGCGCGCCCCCCGTTCCCGGCCCCCGAAAGCGCGACTCTGAAGGGGGCCGGTGTCTGGCCCCCGGCGCGACGGCGAGGAGATCCGCGTCGGACGTCAGGCCGACGCTAGCTCCGAGCCCAAAGCTTCGGAGCGCGGAGGGGGCACGGGAGCGGGCGCGCGCTCACCGCCCTGCCGAGCTCCGAGCCGGAGCCCGGAGCGACGAGGGGACCGGGCCGAACGCCGGAGCCCGCTCAGTACGCCGGGATCCCCGTGATGTCCTGGCCCAGGATGAGCCCGTGGATGTCGTGGGTGCCCTCGTAGGTGTAGACCGACTCCAGGTTGGCCATGTGCCGCATGGACTGGTACTCCACCAGGATCCCGTTCGCCCCGAGCAGCCGCCGGGCCTCACGGGCGCACTCGCAGGCCATGTCCACGTTGTTGCGCTTGGCCATGGACACCTGCTGCGGGCGCATCGTGCCCTCGTCCTTGAGCCGCCCCAGCCGGTAGGCCAGCAGCTGCGCCCTGGTGATGTCGGTGAGCATCTCGGCCAGCCGCGTCTGCTGCAGCTGCGTCCCGGCGATGGGCTCGTCGTCGAACTGGGTCCGCTCGCCGGCGTAGTCCACGGCCTCCCGGTAGCAGGCCATGGCCGCCCCGCACGCCCCCCAGGCGATGCCGTAGCGGGCCTGGGTCAGGCACTTGAGGGCGCTCACCAGCCCGTCGCTCTCCGGCAGCAGGTTCTCCTCGGGCACCCGCACGTCCTGCAGGGCGATCTCGCTGGTGTCGGAGGCCAGCAGCGACAGCTTCCCCTCCTGGTCCTTGCCCGTGTAGCCCTCCCGGTCGGTCTCCACGATGAACCCGCGGATGTCGTCCGGGTCGTCGCCCTCACCGGTCTTGGCCCAGATCACCGCCACGTCGGCCATGGACCCGTTGGTGATCCACATCTTCGTGCCGTTGATCACCCACTCGTCGCCGTCCTTCCGGGCCCGGGTCCGCATGCCGCCGGGGTTGGAGCCGAAGTCCGGCTCGGTGAGGCCGAAGCAGCCGATGGCCTCGCCGGAGGCCAGCTTCGGGAGCCACTCCCGCCGCTGCTCCTCGCTGCCGAACTCGTAGATGGGATACATGACCAGGGCGCCCTGGACGGAGGCGAAGGAGCGGATGCCCGAGTCGCCCCGCTCCAGCTCCTGCATGATGAGCCCGTAGGCCACGTTGTTGAGGCCGGCGCAGCCGTACTCCTGCGGGAGGTTCGCCCCGTAGAAGCCGAGCTCCGCCATCTCCGGCACGAGCTGGGAGGGGAACTCGTGCTCGACGTAGTGCTCGTCGATGATGGGCATGACGTTCTCGTCCACCCAGCGGCGGACCATGTCGCGGACCTGCCGCTCCTCGTCGCTGAGCATGCCGTCGATGTCGAAGTAGTCGACGCCCTCGAAGGACATGGGGTCTCCCGTCGGTTGTTCGTTGGTGTTCGGGACTTCAGCCGCGCCGTGGCCGGAACGGCCGGCGCGGGCTCACTCCGGGCGGTTCACCCGCTGCCACCGGATCCACCCCTTCATGACCTCCCGCCCGAGCCGGAAGCCCAGGTAGTAGGCGGCGCCCAGGGGGAGGAGCCACGCGTACCAGGGGAAGTAGCTGAACTGGCTGTCCAGGAGGATCCACCCGGCGAAGGGGAGCACCACCAGGAGGGCGATGACGTGGGCCCGCCCGGTGATGCGCTTCCGGAGCCCCTCCTGGCACTCCTCGCACCAGTGGTACTGGTCCAGCTCCGAGAGGGGCTTCGGCTCGCCGCAGGAGCGACAGACCTGGTCGCCCGTGCCGGCGTCAAACCCGGACGGCACCGCTCTCCACCTCGGCGATCACGGCGTCGGCGAACTCCTCGGTGGTGGCGTCGCCGCCCAGGTCCGGAGTCCGCACCTCTCCCCGGTCCAGCACCGATCGGATGGAGGATCGGATCCGCTCCGCCATCTCGGCCTCGTCCAGGTGATCGAGCATCAGACAGGCGGCCAGGATCTGGGCCGTCGGGTTGGCGACGCCCTCGCCGGCGATGTCCGGCGCCGAGCCGTGGACGGGCTCGAAGATGGCGGCGTCCTCGCCGATGTTCGCCCCCGGGGCGAAGCCCAGCCCGCCGATGAGGCCGGCGACCTGATCCGAGAGGATGTCGCCGAACATGTTCTCGGTGACCAGGACGTCGAACTGGTAGGGATCCACCACCAGCTGCATCGCCGTGTTGTCGACGATCTTGTCCTCGAACTCGATCTGCCCCTCGTACTCCTCGGCCACCTGCCGGCCCACCTCGAGGAACAGCCCCTGGGTGCACTTCAGGATGTTCGCCTTGTGGACCAGGGTGACCTTGTCGCGGTCGTGGTCCAGGGCGTACTCGAAGGCGTAGCGGACGATGCGCTCCGAGGCGAAGCGGGTGATGAGCATCACCGACTCGGCCACGGCCTTCGGGTCGTCCTCCATGCCGATGTAGTGCTCGATCCCGGCGTAGAGGCCCTCGGTGTTCTCGCGGACGATGACCAGGTCGATGTCGTCGTAGCGTCCGCCGGACATCATGGACCGGGCCGGTCGCAGGTTCGCGTACAGGTCGAACTCCTGCCGCATCGCCACGTTGATCGACCGGAAGCCGGCTCCCACCGGCGTGGTGAGCGGCCCCTTCAGGGCCAGGCGTCGGTCCCGGATGGACTGCAGCGTCTCGGCCGGCAGGGGATCCATGCCCTGCTCCGTGGCCGTGACGCCGGCGATGTGCCGGTCCCACTCGGCCTCGAAGCCGGCGGCCTCGAGGACGCGCACCGTGGCGTCGGTGATGGTCGGTCCGATCCCGTCTCCGGGGACGAGCGTGATCTCGTGTGCCATGTCGCTCCGTCTATGCGGTCTGTCGTGTGCGGACTGTGGGTGCGGACTACTGCTCGACGAACTGCTCGCTGTACTCGTACTGCGTGTGATCCTCGCCGTAGCCGACGAGGTCCTCCAGGTACCCGGGCTTCTCCGTTCCCTCCTTGCGCGCCCGGACCACGTGGGCCTTCGCCTCCCTCCAGGTCACGCTCGTGAGCTCGTCGCGGCGCAGCATGGCCCGGGCGATCTCGGTGCCGTCCGGCGTGACCGTCCGGACGCGCACCGCCGCCACGCCGTTCCACTCCTGGAAGATCTCCTGGGTCTGGGGCGAGAAGGCGTAGATGTAGGGCCCGACCCGTGCCCACAGGCTGCCGCCGCGGCGCAGCTGGTCGGGGTCCTGGGTGGCCTCGACGTCCACCACGTTGCCCTCGAGGCCGACCTCGGTGCGCTCGCCGTACAGGCCCTCGAGCTCCGACGGGGCGGGCAGCTCGAGCTCCTGCTCGGGCTGGCACCCCACGGCGGCCAGCAGAACGGCCAGGACCCCGACGACCGCCGTGACCCTGCCGGGGGACGCGGGGAGGACACCCGCGCTCGGGTCAGTCCATCGGCGGGCCCAGTCGCGGGTTCGCTGGAGAGCTGTCGGAATGATTCGCATCCGTGGTGCGCCGTCCGCCGTCGATTCGAGTTCGAGAGAACATCGTTCCGGGGAACACGGTCAGGGCGCCGCCCCCTCGGCCAGCCGCGCGGCCAGGGTGGCCAGCAGGGCCGGCGAGTCCCGGGGGGCGCGCCCGCCGTAGAGCGTGCCGCGCCACATGACCAGGCCCCTCCGGATGTCCACCAGCGCCATGTCCAGCGCGGCCCGGCCTGTGGTACCTGCCTCCGCCCCTCCCGGTCCCGCAGCCGAGTCCGGGGACGGGGTCGTATCGCCGGCGCTCGCCGCCGTCGAGTCGGGCTCCCACCCCAGCGTCAGCGGAACCATCATGTACCGCGTGTCGAACAGCGCCGAGATCCTCCGGAGCTGTCCGTGCAGGGGCGCCGGAACCCGGTCCCCCTTCACGGTTCCCTGCAGGAGCGAGGCGGCCACCCGCCGGGGCTCCACGCCCAGCGTGGGATTCCGGGCCGCCAGGTCCACGATCTCCTGCGGAGTGTGCCAGTCGGCGGCACCGGGGCCCAGCTCCTCGAAGGCGAACTGGATCTCCGCGTTCACCTGCTCGAGCAGGGCACCTCGGCTGGAGGCTCCGGCCGGCCACGCCCCCGACGGGAGCGGCGCCGCCGACTGCACGGGCAGCAGCACGACGGGCACCCCGCCGGGCAGGCTCGGCACGCCGCCGGCGCCCTGCTGCGCCCGGGCGGCGGACGGGACGGCCAGGGCCAGGAGAGCAGCAAGAAGAACGCCGCGCTTCAGGAGGCCCTCCCGGCCCGTGCACGCTCGATCTCCCGCTCGATCTCCCGGCGGCTGAGCGTGTGATCGCTCTGCTTCGCCAGGTCGAAGAGCGCGTCCACCAGCTCCTCGTCCTCCCCGTCGTACCCGTGCTCCTCGAGCCAGTACCGGACGTTGCTCTTGCCCGAGACCGGCGAGATCTCGATCCGCTGACGGCGGCCGAACTGGGAGGCCGGCACGCCGCTGTACACCCTGTCCTCGAGCCACCGATCTCCCTTCTTCTTCGCCTTGATGATCGCGGCGGCGTGCACCCCGGTGCCGGTGCGGAACGCGTCCTCTCCGAATACGGGGTAGTCGTGGCCGATCTCCACGTCGCACATCTCGGCCACGAGCTCGCAGTAGTCGGTGAGCCGGGAGAGGTCGCGGTCGTGCATCCCCAGCAGCTTCAGATTTACGAGCAGGAGATCCATCTCCACGTTGCCCACCCGTTCCCCGATTCCGAGGCCCGTGGCGTGGACCCGATCCGCCCCCTCTTCGATGGCGGCCAGGGCGTTGGGGAGCCCGAACCCGCGGTCCCGGTGGCCGTGCCAGTCGATCTTCACCGACTCGTCCCACTCCTCCTCCAGCTCCCGGGCGAAGCGGACGAGCTGCCGGACCCCGTGGGGCGTGGCGTGGCCCACGGTGTCGGCCAGGCAGATCCGCCGGGCGCCGCACTCCACGGCGGCCGTGTACAGCTGGCGGAGCGTCTCGGGGCGGGAGCGCGTCGTGTCCTCCGTGACGTACATCACGTCGAGCCCCCGGTCCACGGCGTAGGTCACGGCCTCCCGGGTGGCGTCCAGCAGCTTCTCCCTCCCCCATCCCTCGGCGTACTGGCGGATGGGCGAGCTGCCGATGAAGGTGGCGGCGGCGATGGGCACGCCGGTCTCCTCGGCGATGTCGGCGATGGGCGCGATGTCGGCCCGGACGGTGCGGGCGGCACAGTAGGCGTCGATGGGCAGGCCGCCGTCGGCGATCTGCCGGGCCAGGGCCCGGGTGTCCTCCTCGGCCCGCGGGCCGGCCCCGGGCAGGCCGATGTCGGCGCAGTGGACGCCGAGCTCCACCATGAGCTCCAGCAGGCGACGCTTCTGGTCGATCCCCGGGTCCCGGACGGAGGGGTTCTGGAGGCCGTCCCGCAGCGTCTCGTCCGCCAGCTCCACCTCGACGTCCGAGTAGTCGTAGCTGCCGGGACGCCGGTTCCAGTCGTAGATCAGGTCCGCCGCCTCCGTCCCGTCGCCGGTCACCCTGTCACCTCCCGTACACCCGACAGTGGTCCCCGAGGTGCGCATGGCCCGTAACCCCCTCGGCGTCCACGTGGTCCCCGATCAGGGAGTCGCTCAGGTCGCATCCGACCAGGCGGGAGTCCTCCCCGACGATGCAGTCCCGCAGCCGGCAGTCCCGGACCTCGGCGCCGGAGGCGACGGCCACGTTCGGGCCGATCTCCGATCCCGCCACCGTGGCGTCCGGCGCCACGCGCACCGGGTGGTTCACCGTCAGCCCCCGGCCCTCGGGCTCGCTGGACTCGCCCCTCTCCAGGAGCACGCGGTTCGTCTCCAGGATCGTCTCCGGCTTGCCGCAGTCCCACCATCCGTCCACCGAGGCCGTGTACAGGTCGGCGCCGTGGTCGATCATGTACTGGAAGGCGTCGGTGAGGAAGTACTCGCCCATGTGCGGGTCCCCCGCCATGACCTCGTCGATCCCCTCGAACATCAGCTCCGGGTCCCGGATGTAGTACACCCCGATGTTGGCCAGGTCGGAGACGGGCTCCCGGGGCTTCTCGTCGATGCGCTGCATGTACCCGCCCTCGTCGGTCACCACGACGCCGAACTCCTCCGGGTTGTCGACGCGGTACGCCCAGATGACGCCGTCGGCCTCCGGACGCTCCCGGATCACGTCGAAATCGGCGTCGAAGAGGGTGTCGACGAAGACGATGAGCACGGGTCCGTCCACGTACGGCCGGGCGAGGCCGATGGCGTCGGCGGTCCCGATCTGACGCTCCTGCTCCACGAAGTGCGTCTCGAGGTCGGGATACTCGTCCTCGAAGAACTCCTCGATCTGCTCCTTCCGGTACCCCGTGATGCCGATGATCTCGTCCACGCCCTCCTCCCGGAGCCTCTCGATGACGTGGGCCAGCACGGGCCGGTTGGCGACGCGCACCAGCGGCTTCGGGCGCGAGTGGGTCAGGGGACGGAGGCGCGTGCCCATTCCGGCGAGGGGGACGATGGCTTGCATGGGTGGTTGGGGTCGCGTGTATTGCGGAGCCAGTGGACCAGGATCGGCGGTCCGACGGACGTGAGGAGCGCGGACGGCCGCGCCGGCGACAGGTCGCTGAGGAACCCGGCCGGGGCGCGCTGCGGTCGCCGCGGCTCCGGGGGCCGATTCTCGCCGGCAACGTACCCGTGACGATCACGGGCGGCAACCGGCCGACCGGCGCCGTGGGGGCGGTCCGCGCGGGCCCGAATCGACCGGCACGGAACGACCAACGAAGTGCGGGAGCATGCTGCGCTGGCTGACCGAGAACGAGGCGGACACCCGCGACGAGGACGGTCCCTCCGGGCGGCGCCTCCAGGTGCCGTACCTCCGGGTCTGGGACGCGCTGGGGGAGGAGATCCGGTCCCACTCGCGGTGGGATCTGGTGGAGGCCGACCGACAGGAGGGCCGGATCCGGGTGGAGTGCAGCTCCCTGGTCTTCGGGTTCGTCGACGACCTGGAGGTGGACGTGAGCCTGGACGAGAACGGCTTCACCCGGGTGGAGGCCCGGTCCGCCGCCCGCGTGGGGAACGCCGACTTCGGCGTGAACCGGCGCCGGGTCCGTCGGCTGATGGACGCCCTGGACGACCGGCTGGCGGACTACTAGCCGCCAGCCGCCCTCCGATCAGGACAGCTCAGGCCGCCGAGCGCGCCTCCGAGGGCTTCCGCGGCGCGTCCACCGTCAGCGTCTCGTTCTCGGAGACGGCGATGACGGAGACCGCCGTCAGGTCGCCGGTGACGTTCAGCGCCGTCCGGCACATGTCCAGGATGCGGTCCACGCCGAAGATGAGGGCGATGCCCGCCGCCGGGTCCACGCCCGCCGGCAGCGCCTGGGTGAGGACGATCACCAGGATGATGATCCCCGCCGAGGGAACGCCGGCGGCCCCGATGGAGGCCAGCGTCGCCGTGAGAACGATCCCGATCTGCGCGGTGAGCGCCAGCTGCCCCACCAGGACCTGGGCGATGAACATCGTCGCCACCGCCTGATAGAGCGCGGTCCCGTCCATGTTGATCGTGGCCCCCAGCGGCAGGACGAAGCTGGAGGACTCCCGGCTCACGCCCAGCTCCTCCTCGGCCGTCTCCATCGTCACGGGCAGGGTGGCGTTGGAGCTGGAGGTGGAGAAGGCGATGAGCGGCACCTCGCGGATCCGCTTGAACCACTCGCTCAGATCCACCTTCGCCAGGAACTTGAGCGCGCTGGTGTAGGTGATGAGCAGGTGGAGGACCAGGCCTCCGATCACCACGGCGCAGTAGACCAGCAGGCTCTGCAGCACCTCGAGGCCGAACTGGGCCACGACCGCGGCGATGAGGGCGAAGACGGCGTACGGGGCGAGCTTCATGATCCAGTGGACCATCTTCATCGACGCCTCGTTGATGCCGTCGAAGAAGCTGATCACCGTGGAGCCGCCCGTGTCCTCGGGGAGCACCGACACGGCGGCGCCGAGGAAGATCGAGAAGATGATGATGGGGAGCATCCGCATCTCGGTGAGCGCCGCCACCGGGTTGCGGGGGATCATGCCGAGCAGCATGTCGACGATGCCGGTGTCCTGCGCCTGGGC
Organism: Candidatus Caribbeanibacter nitroreducens; assembly: GCA_947581645.1. Classification (GTDB taxonomy): domain Bacteria; phylum Gemmatimonadota; class Gemmatimonadetes; order Palauibacterales; family Palauibacteraceae; genus Caribbeanibacter; species Caribbeanibacter nitroreducens. The sequence continues at coordinate 10,466 of CANPVF010000165.1, forward strand.
GGTCTGGACCTGCTGGGCGCTCTCGTCCATGTAGGCGTTCCGCAGGCTCTCCAGCGTCGCCGGATCGATCCGCCCACCGGGGACGATCACGTTGGAGAGGACCAGGCCGATGGTGACGGCGATGGCGGTGGTCACCAGGTAGAAGGCCACGGTCTTGCCGCCGAGCCGGCCCAGTTTGGTCATGTCTCCGAGGCTGGCGGTTCCCACCACGAGGCTCGCCACGACCAGCGGAACCACCACCATGGTGATCAGGTCGATCCAGGCCGTCCCGATGGGCTCGATGGCCACCAGGGTGGACTGCAGCCAGCCGATGCCGAAATAGTTTGAAGCCAGTCCCGCGAGGGCCCCGGCCACGAGCGCGATCGATATCTGCGTGTGTAGCTTCATCGCCGCTCCGCCTCGGGTGGATCCTTTTCTCGCTCGGGCCAACATAGGAGGCCGCCCGGCAGCATGACAGACGACCCGAAGAGCACGTCGCTCCCGGTCCTCGTGGCCCTCCTGATCGCCCCCGTCCTGCTGGCCTGCGGCGACGCCCCGCGGAGGCCGGACGCGCCTGCCCCGGAGTCCGCGGCGACGGCCGCCCCTTCCCTGCCGCCTGCCCGGTACGTGACCGTGCTGGCCTGGACCGCCGGCGGAGGGCGGCCGTCCGGCGTGCTGTGGATGGAGAACTGGACCGGCGCCTCCGGAGACCTGGTCCGCATGTACCGGGGCTGGCGGCTCGACGGGGACACCGCCCGGGCCGTCCTGGCGGTGGACGACACCCTTCCGGTGGCCCCGGCGGCCTGGCGGCCGCTTCCCGCCCCCGGCCTGCGCCTGTCCGTGGATCCCGGGGGACGGCTCTCATCGCTGGACGTGGGGAACGGCCGGGTGCGGCTCCGGCTGGATCGGGAGCTGGCCTCCTGGCGGGGCGCGACGGGGGCGGACCAGCGCCTGCGGCGGGGCAGCCTCCTGGCGCCGGACGCCGACAGCGCCGTGGCCGGCGTCATCGCCGCGGTGCTGCGCTTCGAGCGCCTTCCGGGCGGCCCGGGGCCAGCGGGCCCGGTCCGGACACTGCTCCTGTCCGGTGAAGACGGCCGCGGGCTGCTCGTCCTGGACGAGGGGACCGACAGGCCCTGGAGCCGCGGCTGGGCGTGGGACGGCGAGGGCGCCCTGAGCTCGCTGGATCCCTCCTCGCTCCCGGACACCGCCCGGGGGCCGGGGGCGTGGACCTTCCCGGGCGCTTCCGGCCGGGACGCAGCGGACGAGTGGCGGGTTCCGGAGGGCGACTCGCTGCCGGCCTCCGGCGCGGACTCCTCGGCCGCGTTCCGCGTGCTTCCGGCCTCCGGCCGGGTGGGACGGGGTGCGGGCGCGGTGCCCGCCAGTGGCTATCTGCTCGTGGCGCCCTGATCGGCGCCCCGGTACGGCCGGTATCTCTCAGTCGTCCGACAGCTCGCGGGCTTTCCGGTAGAGCTCCGACGCCCGCTGGGGCTGCTTCTTTCGGTCGTACAGGATCCCCAGCGTGTAGTAGGCCCTGTCGTTCTCGGGATCCAGCTGGACGGCCTCCTCCAGGGCCTCCATGGCCTCCTCGACGCGCCCCAGCCGGTTGTAGGACTCGCCCAGGTAGAAGTGGGCCATCCCGTTCTCCGGGTCCTCGTCGATGGCGTCCCGGAGCGACTCGGTGGCCTTCTCGTACAGTCCCTTCCGGTAGTAGACCAGGCCCAGGTTCAGGAGGGCGTCGGGGCTCCGGCGATCGAGCTGCAGGGCCCGCTCCAGGTGCTCCTCGGCCTCCTCGAACCGGCCCAGGGCCCCCAGCGACGCCCCCACGTTGGTCAGGAGCTGCACGTTGTCCGGGTCCATCTCCAGCGCAGCCCGGTACTCCTGCAGGGCCTGCTCGGTCTCCCCCAGGCGGTCGTACACGTAGCCCAGGTTGTTCCGGGCGCGGAGGTGATCGGGCTCGTGCAGCAGGAGCTCCGTGTACAGGTCCACGGCCGTCCTGAGCTCGCCGCGTTCGGCGTGCTCACGGGCGCGGCGGTACAGCTCGCTCTCGTCGTCCTGCTCCGACTGCCCCTCGGAACCCGTCGCGTCCTCTTCGGTGGTCTCTGCTCCCATCAGGTCGCCGTCGGTGTGACCGAATTCGCCACCCAGTCCAGGTAGGAGCGGGCTCCCTCGTCCACGGACAGGGCGAGAAACTCGGGCTCGTCGTAGGGGTGGAGCTCCACGACGCGGGCCTCCAGGTCGTCGAGCCGGCCGCGCGTGGTCTTCACCAGGGCCAGGCCCTCGTCCTCCTCGTGGACCTCGCCCTGCCAACGGTACACGGACCGGACGCCTTCGGTCACGTTCACGCAGGCCGCCAGCTCCTCCTCCACGAGGCGCCGGCCCAGCCGCAGCAGGCTCTCACGGTCCGGCCCCGTGACGAGCACGACGTACACCTCGACGCCGACGTCTGGCTCGGCCGAGTCGCCGCTCACCGGGCGTCTCCGCCGCCCCTCTCCCCGCCGGCCGCCTCCCGCTCCTCGGCCTCGTGCTCGCGGTCCGCCTCGCGGTACAGGCCGTCGATCTCCTCCGCGTACTGCTCCTCCACGACCCGCCGCTTGACCTTCATCGTGGGCGTGAGCTCTCCGCCCTCCACCGTGAACTCGGCGGCCAGCGGCAGGACCTCCTTGGGCTGCTCGTGCTCGTCGAACGGGTCGGTCCGTTCCCGCACGACCTCCTCGAAGCGGCGGCGCACCCGCTCGTCGGCCACCAGCTCCCCGTCGTCCCTGTCGCCGTCCACCCCCGCCCGGGCCGCCCACTTCCGGAGCGGGCCGAAGGCGGGCACCACCAGCACCACCGGGAACTTGCGCCCGTCTCCGATCATGACCGCGTGGTCCACGAGCTCCGACTGGCGGATGGCGTTCTCCACGGGAGCCGGGGCGAGATTCTTCCCGTAGGAGGTGACGATGATCTCCTTCTTGCGGTCGGTGATGCGGAGGTAGCCGTCGTCGTCGATGGAGGCGATGTCGCCGGTCTTGAGCCACCCGTCGTCGGTGAGGGTCGCCTCCGTCTCCTCCTCCAGGTTGTAGTACCCCTTCATCACCTGCGGCCCCCGGCACAGGAGCTCGCCGTCCTCGGCGATCTCCACCTCGGTGCCCGGTACCGGCGGCCCAACGGAGCCGAGCCGCACACCGTCCGGCGGATTGACGGCCACCACGGGCGACGCCTCGGTGAGGCCGTAGCCCTCCAGCACCGGGATGCCGGCGGCGTGGAAGAAGCGGGCGACCTCCACGGGGAGCGGGGCGCCTCCGCTCACGAAGTAGCGCACGCGTCCTCCCACCCGCTCCCGCAGCTTCCGGAAGACCAGACGATCGGCCACGGCGCACTTCAGCCGGAGCAGCGGACCCACCGGGCGCTCCCCCTGCTCCCGGTTCACCCGCTCCTCGCCCACGCCCCGGGCCCAGCGGAAGATCGCCTCCCGCAGCCCGCCGGACTCCTCCGCGGCCTCCACCACCCGCTCCAGGATCTTCTCGTAGAAACGCGGGACGCCGGTCATCAGGGTGGGGCGGACCTCGGTCATGTCCCGCGCCACGGTGTCCACGGACTCGGCGTAGGCGATCCGCACGCCGGACTTCCACATGATGTAGTGCCCGGCGGTCCGCTCGAAGACGTGCGAGAGGGGGAGCCACGAGAGGACGACGTCCTCCGGGCCGATCTGGAGCACGCGCCAGCTCTGGAGGACGTTGCTGTAGAAGTTGGCGTGCGTGAGCATGACGCCCTTGGGCTGGCCCGTGGTGCCCGACGTGTAGATCAGGGTCGCCAAATCCCCGGGCTCCGTCTGCCGGGCGTACTCCTCGTAGCTGTCGGCCAGCTCCGCCGGCGCCTCGCCGCCGCGCCGCTCCAGCTCGTCCAGCCCGATCACCTCCATCCCCGGAACCGTGGCGCCGGTGGGCTCCAGGGTGTAGAGCCTCTCGAGCTCCGGCAGCTCCTCGCGGACCTCGCGCACCTTCCGGAGCTGCTCCTCGTCCTCGACGAAAGCCGCGCGGGCGCCGGAGTCCGAGAGGATGTGGCGGAGGCCGCTGGCGGGAAGGGACGGGTAGACGGGGACGCTCACCAGGCCGGACATGATGAGCGAGTAGTCGGCCAGCGCCCACTCGAGCCGCGTGTCGGAGACGATGGCCACCCGCTCGCCCCGCTCGTGGCCCAGGGAGCGGAGCGCCAGGGCGATCCGCCGCACCCGCTCCCCGATCTCCGTCCGGGAGAAGCAGTCCCACTCCCCCGCCTCCCCCCGGCACATGAGGGCGTCCTCCCGGGTGTAGTCGCGCAGCCCCCGGAGGAAGAGGTCCACCAGGGTGCCGGGCTCGAAGTCGGCCGGGCCCCCGGCCTCTCTCCTGCCGGGCGTTCCGTACTCAGCCACGGTCCGGGCCCTCACCGGCAGACGCGTCGGGCGAGCCTCCCCGGCCCGTTCCGCTGGGCTGCTCTCCCCGCAGCTCCTCCAGCGTCTCCCGGGCGTGACGCACGTGCTCGTTCGCCTGCGGCTCGTCCGGGGGATTCTCCAGGAAGGCCTCCAGGTGGCGGCGCGCCGCCTCCTCCTGCCCCCGGTCCAGGTACAGGTAGGCGACCCCGTAGTGGGAGCCCGGGCTCTCGGCGTCGGCCTCCAGGGCCCGCCGGTAGGTCTTGATGGCCTCGTCGGTCATCCCGATGCGGGTGTAGACCACCGCCATCTGCTCCATGGCGGCCACGTTCTCCGGCGACTCCCGCAGGGCCAGGCGAAAGGAGGTCAGGGCCTCGTGATACTTCTCCCGACGGGCGAGCTGCACGCCCTCCTCGTAGTAGTCGGGCGAGGCCGCCTCGTCCTCCTCGTCGGACCAGAACTTCCACCAGGACACCCGAAGGACCTCCTCTCGTCGTCTCCGGCCGCTACTCGGTCGGGGGCGGTGCGGCCGGAGCCAGGGCCAGGTTGTAGACGAACGCGAAGCCCGCGGCGATCAGGAACCCGTAGGCGTAGGCCCAGAGCGACCCGACGACGGCGCCGACCACGCTCGCCGAATAGCCGAAGAGTACGGATCCGAGCGGCGCCAGCGCGCCGGGCTCTCGCCCTCCCATCAGCCAGAGCGCCGTTCCCCCCAGCAGGCAGACGACGGCGAGCGTCCCGCCGGCGATCCCGAAGGCGCGCGTGTCGATCCGCATGGGTGAGTCGAAGGTAGACAGGACGACCCGGCCCTGCAATGCGGCGGCTATCCCCGTTCGGTGCGGAGCGTTGGAGCTCCGCCGGCGGCCGTCTCCCGGGTGCGGCTATCCGGATCGTCGGGCCACGGCGGCCCGCTCCTCGGAGGCCAGCACCTCCAGGCCCGAGCCCTCCAGATCGCGCCGGGCGTCCTCGTCCGGGCGGAGCAGGGCCAGCCGCCCGCCCGGCGACAGCGCGCGGCGGGCGTCCTCCAGGGCCCCGGCGCCGGGCTTCCACAGGGCCACGCCCTCCGCCTTGCCGGGGAGGAGGGGGAGCCGGCCGGCCGGGGCGAGGACCAGGGTCCAGGAGTCGGCGGCGCCGTCCCCGGCCTCTTCGGCCAGCGCCAGGAGGGAGACGCCCTCCAGCAGCCCGGCCAGGGGGCCCGCCGCCGGCGCGAGCCCGTGTCCCAGGACCACGGGGCCACTGGCGCTCCGCAGGTCCAGGAGCCCTCCGATCTCCGCGGCCAGCTCCCGCGGCGACGGGCGCCCGCCGTCGCCCTCGGCGACGCGCTCGGGCTCCCCGCTGCCGCCTCCGCCCAGGAGATCCACCACGCCGTCCCGGATGGGATACCGGCGCTGACAGCGGGAGCAGCCCAGGTCGCCGTCCCGCACGCGGCCCTCGTCGTCGAGCTCGTCCACCAGGACGATGAGCCCCTGGGGAGATCGGCAGTCGGGGCAGGTCAGGATCTCGCTCAGCTCGATCTGCATGGGGCCGATCGCTCCGGTCGAGGGAGGCTGCGGGCCGAGGCTACGGCTCGAGGGAGAGGCTGTCCGGGGAGCCTCCCCGCCCGTAGGGCCCCATCCGGAGCACGTCCGCGACGGCCCGGGCCACCTGGCCCGGTGCCAGCATGGCCTCGCGGGCCGGGAGATCGTCCCCGAGACGCTCCTCCAGGTCGTCCCAGGCCGCCGTGTCCACGGCCCCGGGCTCGAGCAGCGTGCTGCACACGCCGGAGCCCTGCAGCTCCACCCGCAGCACCTCGTGCAGGCCCCGGAGGCCGAACTTGGAGGCCGAGTACGCGGCGTTGCCCGGCAGGGCGCGTCGGCCGGCCACCGAGCCCAGGTGCACCAGGTGGCCGTCGCCTCGCTCCCGCATCGCGCCGAGGAACTCCCGGGTCAGGAGGGCCGGCGCCCGCAGGTTGAGTGACAGGTGACGGTCCAGGACCTCCGTCGGGGTCTCGTGGGCCGCGGCCAGGTCGAAGACGCCGGCGTTGTTGACCAGGACGTGCGGCGGGCCTCCGAGGCGACGGCGCACCTCCTCCACGAGGGCCCGGATCTGTTCGTCGTCGGTCAGGTCGGCGGTCAGCGCCTCCCGGCCGCAGCGGCGGGCGACCTCCTCCAGCCCGGGACCGCCGCGGGAGACCGGGAGCACCCCGGCGCCGGCCTCCGCCAGGGAGAGGGCGACGTGGCGGCCGATGCCGCGGCTGGCGCCGGTCACCAGGGCGTCGACGCCCTCGAGGAACCGCTCGCTCACGAGATGAACTGCGGCGACAGCACCAGTCCCAGGAACTCGTCCCGCGTCTTCTGGTCGTCCCGGAAGGTGCCGCGGACGGCGCTCGTGATGGTCTTGCTGTTCTGCTTCTCCACGCCGCGCATCATCATGCACAGGTGGTAGGCCTCCACCACCACGCCCACGCCGCTGGGCTCCAGCTCCTCCTGCAGGGCCTCCGCGATCTCCTCGGTGAGCCGCTCCTGGATCTGCAGGCGCCGCGAGAAAACGTCCACGACGCGGGGGATCTTGCTCAGGCCCACCACCTTCCCGTCGGGGATGTAGGCCACGTGCGCCTTCCCGAAGAACGGGAGCATGTGGTGCTCGCAGAGGGAGTACAGCTCCACGTCCTTGACCAGCACCATGCTGTCGTGGGGCTCCTGGAAGACGCCGTTTCCCAACGCCTCCTCCACGGTCATGTCGTAGCCGCGGGTCAGGAACTCCAGGGACTCCTCCACGCGCTCCGGCGTCCGCTCGAGGCCCGATCGGTCGGGATCCTCACCCAGGCGCCGGAGCTGCTCCCGCACCAGGTCCCGGAAGGAGACCTGGCTCAGGTCCGGCTCTCCGTCACTCACCGCGGTACTCCACCATGTTGCGCTCCGTCTCCCACAGCTTCAGCGATACGAGCTCGGCACCGTCCAGGTTGCCCTCCAGGCGGTCCCAGATCCGGACGACCAGGTTCTCGGCCGTGGGGATCACGCCCTCCATCCACTCCACGTCCACGTTCAGGTTGGCGTGATCCACGTCGTCGACGACGGCGCGGTGGACCAGTTCCTTCACCCGCTTCAGATCGATCACGTAGCCGGTGTCGGGATCCACCTCTCCCCGCACCGTCACCTCGAGGTCGTAGTTGTGTCCGTGACCGGCGGGGTTGCTGCACGCCCCGTACAGCTCCCGGTTCTCCTCGTCGCTGAGTCCCGGCCTGGCCAGCCGGTGTCCCGCGGAGAAGTGAACCTTTCTGGTGACGCGAACCGTCGGCATGATCCTCTCCCGTCCGGTGTCGTCTGCGCCGTCGAGTGCGGCCACAGGGACGTGCAGGACCCGCGCCAGAGCAGGCGGCGGGGCACGTCCCCTGCATCTTCGTTGCGGGCGGGCGCAGCGACCGTCGCCCGCGCCGTCCCGCGTCTCCATCCCGGCGCTCGCGGCCGGGGCCCTGCGCCGCTCGTCCGCTCACTCGTTCGCCCAGGAGACCCCGTGCACACCGTTCAGCGAGACGACGCCGGCCCGGACCGAGCCAGGTTCTCGCGGCTCGGAATGGCCTCCCTCGTCCTCCTGGCCCTGCTGTCGGTGCCCGCCGCCCTGGCCGGGCTCGGGAAGCTCCTCGTCATCTCGTGGACGGCCTTCGTCGCCATGGCCGGCATGATCCCCGTGGGGAGCCGGGCCGCCGAGCACCGGCATCCCCGGTACCTGGTGTGGGGATACGGGCTGGCCAGCGGTGCCATGATCACTTCCGCGGCCGTCTTCCTCGTGCCGCCGGCCCTGGGGCAGGGGAGCGCCGCGGTGGGCGGCTTCGGCCTCGCCCTGGGCATCCTCGCCGGCTTCGCGGGGCACACCGTGGGCCACCGCCTCACCCACGCGGGCATCGAGTACGACGCGGCGGCCGTGGAGCTGGGCGCCCACGCCCTCTCGGCCGGGGCCATCATCGGGCTCGTGTACAACACGCTGCCGGAGCTGGGGGCGGTGCTCGGCCTCTCCATCGTCTCGCACAAGGCGCCGGCCGGCTACGCCGCCTCGCACCGCCTCTCCCGCGCCGGCCGTCGTACCAGCGTCCTGCTGGTCCCGGCGTGCGGCGTGGGGCTCACCGCCCTCCCCGTCGGCCTCCTGGAGCTTCCCGACGACCCGATGCTGAGCGGCGCCGTGTTCGGCTTCGCCGCGGGCATCTTCCTGCACGTGGCCATGGACTTCCTCCCCCGGTGTGAGATCGGGGACGAAGTGTACCGGGCGGCCGCGCTCTCGAACGACGGCCACGCCCGGCTGGACCGCCTGCGCGTGCACGCCGTGGTGAGCACCTTCCTCGGTGGCGCGGCGGTGCTGGCGGCCTGGCTGGCCCTCCCGGCCTGAGGAGGACCACCGGACGCCGTTCTCCCCTGCGTCACGGGGGTGATCGTTGCCGACCGCGACGCCGTTCGGTATCTTACGGCATGATTCGAAGATCCGTCGCACGCCGTCCGGTCGCCCTCCTCCTGGCGGCCCTCCTGTCCGCCGGCGGCGCGGCCGTGCCCCTGCTCGACGCGGCACCGGCCGACCACCGGCCGCAGGTCGAGGCGAGCCACGACCCGTCACGCTGCGGCGTGGGCCACGACCATCTCGCCTGCCGGCTCCTGAGCGGAGGGGCCACGGCCCCGTCGGAGCCTCCCGGCGTCGAGCTCGGCGCCGACCGGGCGAGCACGGGTCCCGCCCGCCGGACCTCGGACGCTCCCACCACGCCGTCCCGAACCCTTCCGGAACCGAGAGGACCTCCCGCCGCGGGCTGAACCTCGCCCGTTTCCCCGGCCGTCCCCACCGCGGGGCGCCCGGACATCGACGGTGAGTCCCCGATCGCAGCCCGGGCTACGAGCTCGGGCCTCGGCCGGCACCGTCGCCCGTTCCTCCCGGAGGTCCCATGACATACGCCCGCAGTCGGCGCGCGGTGCCGCGCCTCGTTCTCCTCGCCCTCGGCCTGCTCTGTGCCCACGCCGTCCGTCCCGGACCCGCGGGGGCCGCGCAGGAGGCCGACAGCGTCTCCCCCGCTCCCCCGGACACCGTGGCGGCGGTCCCGGACTCGATCCTGGACCGGCTGGACCGGCTGGAGGCGGAGGTCCGCACCCTGCGCTCGACCCTCGACAGCCTCGACGCCGCCGGGGCGGAGAGGGCGGCTCCGCCCGGCGACGCCCGGGCCGATCTCCGCGAGGCGGCCCGAGCGGCCGCGAAGGAGGCGGCGTCCGAGAGGCCGGACACCGGGGGCGGCGGGACCAGCCGCACCCGCAGCCTGCAGGCGCTGAACCCGGAGATCAGCGTCACCGGCGATTTCGTCGCCAGCGCCCTGGACCCGGGTGGTGCCGGCGACGAGGTGACGGCCACGCCCCGGGGCGTGGAGCTGTCGCTGCAGGCAGCCCTGGACCCCTACACCCGCATGAAGGTCTACGCCGTCCGGGAGGAGGAGCTGGAGATCGCGGGCCTCCCCCACGAGGAGGGCGAGGGGGGCGAGGAGGAGCACGCGGCCGGCGTCGACGTGGAGGAGGCGTACATGTACTGGGTGGGGCTCCCGGGGGGATTCGGGGCCCGGATCGGCAAGTTCCGCCAGGAGCTCGGCCTCTACAACCGCTGGCACACCCACGCCCTGTTCGAGGTGGACCGTCCCCTGGCGGCGACCACGTTCCTCGGCGAGGGGCTGATCCAGCCGGGCGTCGGCCTCACCCTCCCGTCCTTCGCGCTGGGCCCCGCCGGGCAGACCCTCACGCTGGAGGCGGCCCGTGCCGACAACACGCCCCTGTTCGGCGAGGAGGGCGACCTCAGCTACCTGGCGCGCTACCGGAGCTTCATCGACCTGGGCCCGGCCAGCTACCTCCAGGTCGGCGCCACCGGCGTCTACGGCGAGAACGACGGGTCGGACCTCGAGTCGCGCCTGCTGGGCCTGGACCTCTCCTACCGGTGGCGACCGCCGTCGCGGGGCCGGTACCGGGACCTGCAGCTCAAGTCGGAGTGGTTCTTCGCCGAGCGGGAGACCGGCGCCCTCTCCGAGACCGGGCACGGCGGGTACCTCCAGGCCAACCTGCGGCTGGACCGGAGCTGGACGCTCGGCGCGCGGGGAGACTGGGTGGACGGCTACGGCGACGGGCCGGGGACCCTGCTGCAGCTCGCGCCGAGCGTGAGCTGGTGGCAGAGCGAGTGGGTGCGGCTCCGGCTCCAGTACAACTGGCTCCATCCCGACGTCGGGTCCGACGGTCACACGCTGCTCTTCCAGGTGGTCTGGGCTGCCGGTCCCCACAAGCACGAGACGTACTGAGATGAGACACGACACGAGACGGCACGCGCGTACTCCGATTCCACTCGTCTTCGTCCTGGCCGCGATGGTGGCGCTCCCGTCGGCGGTCCTCGGGTCCGTCGCCGGGCCCGCCGGGCCGCCGCACCAGGAGCAGGAGACGGTGCGGGTGGTGACGACGCTGCCCACCTACGCCGCCATCGCCCGGGAGATCACCGGCGACCTGGCCCGGGTGGAGGCCATCGCCCGCGGCGACGAGGATCCACACTTCGTCACCCCCCGTCCCAGCTTCGCCCGGGCCATCTCCCGGGCCGACCTGTTCGTCACGACGGGTCTCGACCTGGAAGTCTGGGTGCCGGGACTCCTGGACCGGGCCAACAACCCCCGGGTCCTGGAGGGGGCGCCCGGCCACGTGGTGGCGTACTCGGGCGTCCGGCTGCTGGACGTCCCGGAGACCACCTCCCGCGCCGAGGGGGACATCCACATCTACGGCAACCCCCACGTCCACACCGACCCGGTGAACGCCGTGCAGATCGCCCGCAACATCCTGGAGGGGCTCCGGAGGGTGGACCCGGACAACGCGGCCGGGTACGAACGGCGGACGCGGGACTTCGAGGACCGCATCCTCGCCCGGACCTTCGGCGACCGGATGATCGACCTCCTGGGGCGGGAGAGCCTCCTGGAGCTGGCGCTGAACGGTCGGTTCTGGAGCTTCGTCGAGGGCCGGGAGATCGACGGCCGCCCGCTGGTGGACCAGCTCGGCGGCTGGCTCGCCGAGGCCGCGCCGTTCCGCGGACGCAGCCTGGCGTGCTACCACAAGAACTGGAGCTACTTCAGTCACCGCTTCCGGATCCCCTGCGCCATCTACGTGGAGGAGAAGCCCGGCGTGCCGCCGACGCCCGGCCAGGTGGGCCGCGTCATCACCTTTCTCCGGGACCAGGAGCTGCCGGTGCTCCTGGCCGCCAACTACTTCAGCCGCGGGCAGGTGAACCGGGTGGCGGAGCGCACCGGAGGGGTCGCCGTCATCGTGCCGGAGCACGTGGGCGGCGCCGAGGGCGTCGACACCTACTTCGACCTGGTCGACCTGTGGGTGAGCCGCCTCGCCGAAGCCTACTCCGGGTCCGGGGGCGCCCGATGATGGAGCTCATGCTCCCGGCCCTGGTGGCCTGCCTGGTGCTGGTGGGCATCCACGGCTACCTGGGCGTCCACATCATCGCCCGGGGCGTCATCTTCGTGGACCTGGCCCTGGCCCAGGTGGCGGCCCTGGGATGGACCGCCGCGGGCTTCGGACCCGGGAGCTGGCTGGCCGGCGTCCTGGGTGTCTCCCCCGAGACCGCAGCCTACCTGGTGGGCCTCCTGGCCACCCTGATCGCCGCCGCCGTGTTCAGCGTCTCCCGGATCGACCACGAGCACATCACCCAGGAGGCCATCATCGGCATCGTCTACGTGGTCGCCTCGGCCGGGACGATCCTGCTGGCGGCGCAGGCGCCCCGCGGCTCCGAGCACGTGGAGGAGCTCCTCACCGGGACGCTGCTGTGGGTCACCTGGCCCACGGTGATGAAGACGGCCCTCCTGTACGCCGCCCTCGGCGTCGTCCACTGGCTGCTCCGGGACCGCTTCCTCACCATCTCGCTGGAGCCGGAGCGGGCCCGGCGGGAGGGTTGGGCGGTGCGGGCCTGGGACTTCCTCTTCTACGCCCTGTTCGGCGTCGTCGTCACGTCGTCGGTGGCCATCGCCGGGGTCCTGGTGGTGTTCAGCTTCCTCGTGATCCCGGCGGTCATCGCCTTCCTGTTCGTCCGCTCGCCCGGTCGCCTGCTGGCCGTGGCGTGGGTCACCGGCACGCTGGCGGCGGTGGCCGGCGTCCTGGCCTCCTACGGCACCGACCTGCCCACGGGCCCCCTCGTCGTCTCCTCCTTCGCGGCGGCGCTGCTCGTCGCCTTCGGCGTCCGGTGGGCGAGCGGGCGCCGGCCGGCCGGAACCGGGTGAGCGGGCGGCCCGCGTCCGCCGCGGGGTTCCGGGCGCCCGACACCCGACCGGGCCCCTGCCGCCCCCTACAGCACCGCCCCCAGGATCCCGAAGCCCAGCGCGGCCACGGAGCCGGCGGTGAGGGCGTAGGGCAGCTGGGTCCGGACGTGCTCGATGTGGTCCGAGGCCGACGCCATGGAGGAGATGATCGTGGTGTCGCTGATCGGCGAGCAGTGGTCGCCGAACACGCCGCCCGCCAGCGCCGCGGCGACGAAGGGCGGCAGCGAGACGGAGAGCGACCCGGCGATGGGGACCACCACCGGGAGCATGATGGCGAAGGTGCCCCAGCTCGACCCCATGGCGAAGGCGATGCCCCCGGAGGCCAGGAAGGCCATGGGGAGCAGCAGGTAGAGGGGGAGCGCCCCGCTCACGACGCCGGCCACGTACTCGCCGGTGCCCATCTGCTGGGTGACGTCGCCCAGGGTGAGGGCGAGGAGCAGGACCAGCGCCATGCCGGTGAGACCGCTCGCCCCCTTGAGGCTGGAGTCGCTCAGCGTCTCCACCGAGAGGATTCGCTGGCCCAGGGCCAGCATCCACGCGGCGGCCAGCCCGGCCAGCACCGCCCAGAAGACGCTGGTGGTGCCGGACCCCTCGGCCAGGCTCCCGTCGCCGGTGATGAACATGGCCACCGGCATCATCACCACCATCACGATCACCGGGAGCAGCATGTTCAGGGCCCGATGGGGGATGCCGTCCGGCGGGGCCGGGGCGATCTCGTCCGGGTCGGCCATGGCGGAGGCGTGGTCCCAGTGGAGCTCACCCTCGGACGCCCGCTCCTCGGCGTCGGCCATGGGGCCCAGGTTCAGGCCCGTGGTGGCCGTGATCCCGGCCAGGACGACGGCGGCCAGGGCGTAGAAGTTCACCGGCACGCTGGCCACGAAGACGCCCACCGGGTTCTCCACACCCAGCCCGCCCAGCAGCCCCAGGACGTACGCTCCCCAGGCGTTGAAAGGGATGAGGATGCAGATGGGGGCGGAGGTGGAGTCGATGATGTACGCCAGCTTCTCGCGCGCCACGCGGAAGCGGTCGAAGAGGGGGCGCGAGACGGAGCCGGCGACGAGGATCGTGATGTTGGACTCGATGAAGATGACGAGCCCCACGATCCACGCGAGCACCTGGGCGCGCCGTCCCGTGGTCACCCACTCCCGGTTCTCCAGCCAGTCGACGAAGCCCCGGATTCCGCCGTTGGTGCGGACGACGGCGATGAGGGAGCCCATGGCGAAGGTGAACATCAGGACCCGGAGGTTGCCGGGCTCTCCCCCGACGGTGACCAGGGCCTCCACGGTGTCGGCGAAGCCCGCCGCCGGGTTCCATCCGGCGACGATCGTCCACCCCAGGAAGATGCCCGCGGCCAGGGAGAGGTAGACCTGGCGGCTGTAGATCGCCAGGCCGATGGCCAGGAGCGGCGGGAGCAGCGAGAGCGCGCCGAACTCTATGGTCGTCCTCCCGGTCCCGTTCTCACCCCTCGCGGCGCGGACGCCGCAGCGAGCCGCCCCGTCCGGCCGCCGTCAGTCGCGGTCGCCCCCCGCCTCTCTCTCGCTCTGCCGCTCCGCGGCCCGGGCCTGGAGAACCGCCTCGGCCCGGTGCTTCGGCAGGAGGTTCTCCACCCTGCGCGGGTCCTCGTCGATCACCGACAGGGTGTCCTCTCCGAACTCGTCCACCAGCTTCTGCGCCGTCTTCTCCCCGACGCCGGAGTAGCGCTCCCTCATGTGCTGGACGATCTCGTCGGCGTCGGCGTCGGAGGTCGTTCGGGCGGGAGACTCGTCTCGAGCGGCCGCCGTGCCCCCCCGGTCCGTGGTGCCCGGGGCCCGCTCCGACTCGTCCGTGGCGGAGGGCTCCGGCTGCGGCTCCTCCTCGGCATCGTCCTCCTGCTCATCGCCGGAGCCGGTGCTCACCGGACCGGGCGTGGGCTCGCTCCCGGACTCGTCCTCCTTCTCCCCCTTTCCGCTCTTCCGCCCCCGGCGGAAGCGTCCGACGCCGCGCCGGCCTGACGCCCCGGAGTCCGACTCCTCGCGGCCGGACGTTCCGGACGTCGCGGGGGTCGAGCTCTTCGAACCGTCGTCGCCGCCGCCCGTGTCCACGGGTCCCGGCACCCAGGATTCGTCCCCGGATCCGGACTTCTCCTCCCCCTTGCTCTTCCGGCGGCGACGGAGGCCTCCCACCGGCTTCGTCGGCTCCGGGGGCTCCTCCTGCTCTTCCTCCGCCTGCTCCGTGTCCTCCGCACGGGGCTCCGGCTGCGGCTCGGGCTCCGGTTCGGGGGCGGGCTCCTCCCGGCGGGCCGCTTCCGGTTCCGGCTCGGGCTGTCGCTCTGGCTCTGGCTCTGGCTCCGGCTTCGACTCCGGCTCCGGCTGCGGTTCGCGCTCGGGAGCCGCCTGCTCGGCGCCGCCGACGGGCTGCAGGTAGTAGTTGCCGTCGGAGTCCTTGGTGATGTCCACGACCTCCTCGTCGTGGGCCTGGCGGATGAATCGGCTGAACTTGCTGAACCCGAGGGCTCCCTCGTCGAAGGACGAGTCCCGGTTCAGCATCTCCCGCTTCACCTCGGAGTCGCGGACCCGGCCCTCGTCGCCGGAGAGGTCCGCCACGACCTCCTGCAGGAGGTCGTAGCCGGCCCGGAGCTGCTCGGCCTCGACCACCGGTCGGTCGCCCGCCGAGGCCGCGGTCGTCCGCTGACGGCTCTTCTTCCGGCCGCCTCCGTCGCCGTCGCCGGAGCGCTCCCGGTCGGGCGCGCCGCCCTCCTCGCTCAGGTCGCGGGGCGGGGGCGCTCCGCCGTCCTCCTTCTTCTTCTCCTTCTTCGCCTTCTTCTCCGGCTGCTTCTTCTCCCGCGTCTGTCTCGGCTCCCGGCCGCCGTCTCCGCCGGAGGGGGCCTCCACGTCGACGCTGGAGCCCGGCCCCACCTTGTACTGCCCGTTGCCGATCTTCTGCAGCCTGAGGATGCCGCGGGAGCTGGCCTCGGTGAGGAAGCGGTTGAACTTGCTGTACCCGATCTCCTTCTCGTCGAAGCTCGGGTCCAGCTCCAGCATCACCTGCTTCAGGCGGTCGGAGCGCATGACGTCGTCTCGCTCCACCATCTTCTTGATCGAGTGCTCCGTCAGCTCCCAGGGGTCGTGCCGCTTCGTGTCCATCTCGTCGGCCGTCACGAGCCCGGAGAGGCTGTCGTAGCTGTAGTACTCGTCGCAGTTCTGGACCAGCAGGTCGGAGCTCGACTCCTGCATGCCGACGCCGATCACGTATTTCCCGTACTCCTTGAGCTTGAGCACGAGGCTCGAGAAGTCGGAGTCGCCGGACAGCAGGATGAAGGTCCCGATCTCCGGCCGGGTGAAGACCAGCTCCAGGGCGTCGATGGCCAGCCGGATGTCGGTGGCGTTCTTCTTCGAGGAGCCGTAGGCCGGGGCGTAGATCAGGTCGATGGCCGCCTCGGAGAGGGGCACCACGTACTGCGGGTAGCGGCGCCAGTCGGCGTAGGCCCGCTGGACCGAGACCTTGCCCCGGATGATGTCGGAGTTGAGAAGCTGACGGAGCTCCTGGCCCAGGTTGGACCGGATCCCCATCGTCACGTTGTCGAAGTCGATCAGGAGCGCCGCGTTCGGCGACGGAGCGCTGCTCCGGTCGGTGTGGTGCGGCGCGCGTGTGAATTGCTCGTTCATGTTCCTCTCGCCTGCCTGTTCGTTGGTATCGTCGTGCAGACCCGCGCGGGGCGCGGGCGAGAGGCCCCCCGATCTCGCCTCCGGCGTGGCCGAAGGGGACGATGCGAGCGGACTCTCAGTCTATCTCTTCTTCTTCCTGTCGAACCGTCTGCGCCAGTTCCTGGCGCCGGGTCTTGCCCCCGGGCGTCCGGGGAAGCTCGTCGAAAAATCGGACGAGATCCGGGACCTTGTAGTCCGCCAGTGCGGACTCGCAGTACTCCCGGAGCTCCTCCTCGCTCACGATGGCCCCTTCCACGGTGTGCACGCAGGCGCAGACCAGCTCGCCGAGCACTTCCTCGGGCACGCCCACGACCACGGCATCCAGGACCGCGGGATGCGAGCGGAGGTGATCCTCGACCTCGCGGGGGTGGACGTTGTAGCCGCCCCGGAGGATGACGTCGCTCTTCCGACCGACCACCCGGAGATAACCGTCCTCGTCCCGAATCGCCAGGTCCCCCGTGCGGAAGAAGCCGTCCTCCGTGAAGGAGGCGGCGGTCTCCCCGGGCTGCCGGAAGTACCCCAGCATGACGTTGTAGCCCCGGACGCCGATCTCGCCGGTCTCGCCGCGAGGCAGCGCCTCTCCCTGCTCGTCCAGCACCCGGACCTCCACACCCTCCAGGGGTCGGCCCACCGTCGTGCTCCGGCGCTCCTCGTCGTCCGAGGGGCGGGTGATGCTCACCGTGGGCGAGGTCTCGGTCAGACCGTAGGCGATCTCGAGGTCCGGCGCCATCTCCTCCCGGGCCCGGCGAATGAGCGCTTCGTCCACCGGGGCCCCGGCGACGATGCCCGTCCGGAGCGCGTCCAGGTCCCGCTCCTCGAGATCCGGCTCGCGCAGGGCCATCACGAACATCGTCGGAACGCCATGGAACACTGTTACCCGGTGTCTCTCCATGAGTTCGAGGGCCCCGGCGGCGTCGAATCGCTCCTGCAGCACCAGGGAGGAGCCGGAGCAGAGCACCGTGAACAGCGTCGCGCCGAAGCCGAAGATGTGGAAGAGGGGGACGGAGCACAGGGTCCGGTCCCCGGGCTCCAGGGAGAGAGCCCCCGCGGTGCGCCGCGCCGTTCGGACCAGGTTGCCGTGGCTCAGGACGACGCCCTTGGGCTTCCCCGTCGTCCCGGGCGTGTACAGGATGCCGAACCGCTCGTCCGCGTCCGTCTCCGCCGGGCTCCAGGACCGGCCGCGGCCGCTGGAGATCAGGTCCTCGAACTGGAAGATCCGGTCGTCGTACCAGAGGTCCTCCTCGCCCACGGTCACCAGGTACTGCAGGGCGGGCAGCTCCACCAGGAGCTTCTCGAACAGCTGCAGGTAGTCCGTGCCCCGATGCTGCTCCGGCGTGACGGCCACCGTGGCCTCGGAGTTCCGGAGCATGAACTGGAGCTCGCGGGAGGTATAGCCCGGGTTCAGCGGGACCACCACGGCGCCGAGCTCCGCGGCGGCCAGGGTCACCACCACGGCCTCGGGCCAGTTGGGCAGGTCCACCGCGATCCGGTCGCCGGGCTCCACGCCCAGGCCCGCCAGGGCCACCGCCAGGTTCGTGGCCTCGTCCAGCGTCTCGGCGTAGCTCCACGACCGGTCGCCGGCGACGAGGAACGTCTCGTCGCCGCGGCGGTCTGCCTGGCGCCGCAGGACTCCGGCGGCGGTGAGGGGATCGCTCATGGAGGGGGCTGAAGCGGGTCGGGTAACGTCGGTGGCGGGAACCTCGGGTGGATACAGTGGATCGGGTGCCCCCTAATCTGTCGAAGGCTGCTCCGACCGTAAAGCACGGGGAAGCCAGGACAGGAGCCGGTCCTCGTCGACCGGGTGGGTCCACGCCCGCCCGTCCGCCCGGCTCACGTTTCCGATGTTCTCGAGCAAGACCAGTCGGACCCCGCCCTCCCGGGCTTTCTTGTCCCGGCGCGCCGCCTCCAGCACCTCGCGGGGGTCGTGCCGCTCCAGGGGCCAGGGCGGGATGCCGCAGGCCTCCAGCAGCGACCGGAGGCGATCGGCGGTGCCCGGGCGGGTGACCCCCGTCTCCTCGCCCCGGCGGGCCTCCAGGACCATGCCCGCCGCCACCGCCTCGCCGTGGAGACCGGAGAGACCGGCGGTGGACTCCAGGGCGTGACCCAGGGTGTGGCCGAAGTTCAGAATCTGCCGCCGGCCGGCCTCCTCCGGGTCCCGGGCCACCACGTCGGCCTTGATGGCCACGGCCCGGCGCACGAGCTCCGTCGTCGGCCCGATCTCGCCGGCGGCCAGGGCCCCGGCCCGCTCCTCCATCCACGCGAAGAGCTCGCCGTCGGCGATGGCCGCCGCCTTCACGGCCTCGGCCAGGCCGGCGCGCAGGTGCCGCCGGTCCAGGGTGGCGAGGACCTCCGGGTCGACGAGCACGTGCTCCGGGTGGTGGAAGGCCCCGACCAGGTTCTTGCCGGCCGGCGTGTTCACGCCCGTCTTCCCGCCCACCGAGCTGTCCAGCATGGCCAGCAGGGAGGTGGGGACCTGAACCACGGGCACGCCCCGCATGTAGGTGGCGGCCACGAAGCCGGCCAGGTCGCCGGTGACCCCGCCGCCCAGGGCCACCACGGCCGCGTCGCGGCTCAGGCCGGCCTCGAGCATCCGGTCGGTGAGGCGTCCCCACCGCTCCCGGCTCTTGCTGGCCTCGCCCTCGGGAAACGTGAAGAGCTCGGCCGGCTGCCCCGCTCCCTCCAGGGAGCGCAGGGCCCGCTCCGCGTAGTGGTCGGCCACGCGCTCGTCCGCGACCACGGCGTACCGGTGGGCTCCCACCGCGCGGCGGCAGCGCGGGCCCAGATCGTCCAGGGCTCCGGGGCGGACCTCGACGCGGTAGCCGCCGGCGCCGGTGTCCGGCACGGGCACGAGGAGCCCCTCGCCCTCCGCCGGATCGGTGCCCTCCCCGCTCACCGGCTCACGGGCCGCCTGCCGCCGGCTCTCCGCCGGTCCCGCCTCCCGACAGCCGAACCTCTGCCGCCGGGGCCAGCACGCCGGCGTCCACCTCCGTCGGCCGGTCCACGACCCTCACCAGGGGACGCCCCCCGGCGTCGAGCCGCTCCACGGTCACCGCCCGGCCGGCGGCGCCGGGCTCCCCGCCGTAGCGGGCCCGGAGGGCGCGACGGGCGGCGGACGCGAACTCCTCCGCCTCCGCGGGCTCGTCCCACACGCTGGTCCACAGCAGGGCCTCGCTCCCGTCGGACCGGAGCAGGCGCAGCCGGTCGCCGTCCCAGCCGGCGGCCGCCGAGCGCGCCTCACTCTCGTCGCCCAGGTGGACCGACAGGAAGACGCGCGTTTCCAGCTCGCCCAGGCTGTTGGCGTAGGCCTCGGTCCACCCGTCGGGAGACGCGGAGGGGAACGCGACCTCCGTGGGAGCGTCCGGACTCGGCCCCAGGGCCCGCTCGGGGTGGATCACCTGCTCCGTGGAGGCCGGCAGCCGGGGACCGAACGGGGCCGGTCGCCCGTCCGTCTCCCGCCACAGCGCCTGCATGTAGCCGAGCCCGCCCACGTAGGGAAACGTCAGGGTCTCCCGGATGATCCTGGGGGCGGAGCCGAAGGTGGGCATGCTCTCCGGCGCTCCCTCCGTGGCGATCTCGCCGAACTTCTCGGCGATGCCGGGCATGGTGGTCAGGTCGACGTCGGAGCCGGTGGTCTCGGCCAACGTCCACTCGGCCATGACCAGCGTGGCCTGACCCTCGATGGCCGCCCGTGCGGCGTTGCTGGCGTCGTTCTGCTCCCGCAGGGAGGACGTCAGGCTGTCCAGGTCCAGGTGCTGGTCCTGGAGCGCGTGGACCAGCTCGTGCACCAGCACCGTGCGGGCCTCCGCCGGCGGCACGTCCTCCAGCACGAAGAGGGTGTCGGCCTCCGGGTCGTAGTACCCCACCACCTGCTCCATGTACAGCTTCCGGAGCAGACCCTCCAGCTGGAGCGTGTCCGGCAGGAGCCCCAGACGGGAGTACGTGCCCCCCAGGGCCTCGGCCTTCTCCGGCGGGAGCTGCTCGGCCAGCTCGTCCTCCAGGAACGCCTCGAGCTGGGCGCGGCTGCGCCGGGCCAGACGGGGGGGATGGCGGGCCTCCAGGCCGCTGCGTCGCTCGAGCTCGGGCACCAGGGCCCGGGCCAGGCTGTCCAGGGACGAGCTCCCGGCCTCCGGCCCCGACCCCGCCGGGGTGGAGGTCTCCGCCCCGTCCTCGCGGGCCGTCTCGCCGGCGTCACCGACCGCCCCGCAGGCCACCGTGGCCGCGGCGACCAGCACCGCCGCCAGCGTCCGAAGTCGGTCCACGGCCCGCGCCGGCCGCCCGAACCGACCTTTCCACTCGCCGTGCACATCTGATCTCATCGTCACGACCGTCCGTCCCCTCCCGGCGATTCCAGGCTCATCACGTGATCTCGTTCGACGCGCGGTACGGCTCGAGGCCCGGGGACGTGT
Source organism: Candidatus Caribbeanibacter nitroreducens (assembly GCA_947581645.1). GTDB lineage: Bacteria > Gemmatimonadota > Gemmatimonadetes > Palauibacterales > Palauibacteraceae > Caribbeanibacter > Caribbeanibacter nitroreducens. The sequence goes on from CANPVF010000165.1 coordinate 31,205, forward strand.
GCCGGCGTGCCAGCTCCGTCACCGTCTCTCCCACCACCGGGTGTCGCCACTCCGGCACGAGTTCGGAGAGCGGGCGAAGGACGAAGCCCCGCTCCGCCATCCTCGGATGAGGGACCTCCAGCCCCGCCTCCCGAATCCGCAGATCATCCACGAGCAGCAGGTCCAGGTCCAGACACCGCGGCTCCCCCGGGCTCCGCTGCAGTGAACGGCCGGCGCCCAGCTCGACGTAGCGGAGCTGGTCCAGGACTCTCCTCGCCGCCCCGCGGCCTGCCGGGCCGTCTCCTCTCCACACCCCGGCGACGCACATGTTCAGGTATCCGCCGCCGCGGGCCCCCTCCCGGGGCGGGCTCCGGTAGACGCTGGACGTACGGAGGCGCTCCAGGCACCGCTCCAGCTCCCTCGCGGCGAACCGCAGACACTCCTCCCGGTCGCCCAGGTTCGAGCCGATTCCCACGGCGACGCGTGCTCCGGCTGCGGGTCTCTCCTCGGCCCGGCCCACGGCGGCCACCTCCGTCCACACGTTCGCGTCCTGCCCCGCCAACGGCAAAAAGCCGCCGCCGGGATCAGCTCCCGACGACGGCTTCTTCCCACCGGGGGCTGAACCCCGGCACGCGGCTATCGGCCCGTACCCTACTGCTTCTTGTTCGGGCGCAGGCCCTGCCTGCCGTCCGGCGCCATCTTCTGAATTCGCTCCAGCATCTTCAGGTCGTTCTCGATTCTCCTGTCGACGCTGGCGGCATCGTTCCACTGGACGGAGGGAGCGGCGCCTCCGGCCTCGCCTCCGAAGGTGTAGATCTCCTTCTGGAGCACCTCCAGCTCGGAGCCCGGCACCGGCATGTGAATGGGCGTTCCGCTCACCAGCGCACCCCAGCCACGGTCGTGCGCCCAGGCCAGACCGGCCGAGACCTGGAAGACCTCGACGCCCCACTCGTACTGGAGAGCGTCCATCAGATCGCCGCAGGACCCGTCGGCGTTCTGCGGCACGCAGGAGTTGGAATCCGGCACGCCGTTGGCCGTCACCTCGGGCAGTCCGCCGTTGGCGGTGCGGGTCTGGTTGATGATGTCCGCCGCCTGCCCGGGACTGCCCGTGCGCATGAGCGCCTCCGCCTTCAGCAGGTTCATCTCGGTCACGGTCATCTCGGGGACCATGCCCGTCCAGCAGAAGTTGCAGGAGAAGGCGTACGCCGCGTACCGCGTGTCCACGTAATGGGACCGGTGGTACGTCCCCCGCACCGGCGGGTGCGGAATGGCGTCCAGGTACTGGAAGTACCCGCCCGTGGCCGAGTCCGAGGGAGCCGGGAAGCGCTGATCCGGCGTCTGGATGTCGATGGGCGTCCTGTCGGCCACGGGCGTCGACATCCGGGTCTCGTACGCCCCGGAGGTGTCGGCCGGCCCGATCTGGCGGTAGTCCACGCGGGACCAGCCGGGGTAGTTGGAACCGAGCGTCTTGATGCCGGACCACCAGCCGTCGGAGGCCGCCCCGTCGACCATCAGGTCGCTCTGGATGCCCTGATCCACGTGGTCGATCACGCCCTGCCAGTCCACGTTCGCCCGCTCGTCGGGCGACCTGGCCACCGCGGCCATGAAGCGCGCCCGGTAGGAGTGGGCGATCCGCGCCAGCTCGGAGCTGCTCCGCTCGGCACCGTTGATCCACGGCGAGGCGGGCAGCGTGAAGGTGTTGTTCTCGGAGAGCTGGATCGCCTGGTCCAGGTAGCTCAGGGCCTGGTTCATCACCTCGCCGTAGGGGCGGAGCTCCGGCGTGCCCTCGGTGAGGTTCACCGTCTCGTCCACGATGGCCGCCTGGTCGTAGATCATGGCCAGGAAGCCGTGGCAGACGCCCTGTACGAAGCGTCCGAAGGCACGGGCTCTCGTCTCGTTGTCCAGGCTCACCTCACCCTCGATGGCCTTGAAGCCGTCGGAGACGGCGGCCAGGGCTGCGTAGCAGCCGGTCCAGGCGAACTCGTTGGAGAAGGCGTAGGTGAAGGACGGACTGTTGTTGAAGGCGTCACGCGGCTCGGACCCCTGGGAGCGCATGGCGAAGTTGCCCCACGAGGAGGTGGTCTGGTCGGCCATGACGCTGAGCATGTTCCCCGGCGAGTACTGCTGCGCCGGCTGGAAGTAGCTCTTGTAGGAGCTCGCGATCAGCGACTCCACGTCCCCGGCCGTGGCCAGCGCCCGGTCGGCGTCCGGCTCGTTCGGGTTGTTGACGTCGAGGTCGTCGCAGGCGCCCAGGAGCAGTGCTGCCCCTGCGACGCCGGCGACGGCCATCGTTCGTAGAGTTCTCATGTTTATGTCCCGTTCGTTATTCACTGCGTCGTGGTCTCCGGGCGAGCGAGATCGTCGGGCGCTCGCTCCCGATCAGAAGACCACCTCGACTCCCGCGGTGAGCGTGCGGTAGTTCGGGTAGTTGAAGTCGTCGAAGCGGTTGACCGCGGACGAGCCGGCCTGACCGCCGCCCTGGCCCACCTCGGGGTCGAAGCCCGTGTAGTCGGTCCAGGTGAAGACGTTGCGCCCGATGAGGTTCAGGCTCAGGCGCTCGACGTTGCCCCCGAACGCGCTCTGCAGGAAGCTGCCCGGGAAGCTGTAGGTGATGCTCAGCTCCCTGAGCTTCAGGTACGAGCCGTCCTCGACGAACTCGCTGTTGGACGAGTTGGTGTCGTAGAGCGTGGCGTAGTAGCCGATGGGCTTCTTGAGACCCTCGGGCTTGCCCGTCTGGTCCAGGAAGCCGTGCCGGCGCTCACGGTAGCCCCACTGCCGGGTCAGGTTATAGACGTCGTTCCCGACGGTGGCGTCGAAGAGGCCGTAGACGCTGAAGTTGTTCCAGTTGATCGAGTTCGACCAGCTGACCGTGAACTCGGGCTGGGTGTTCCCGATGGAGAGGAACTCCTCCTGCTCCCCGTCACCGTCGGTGTCCTCCACGGCGCGGACCGGCATGCCCCAGCTGTAGTCGTTGCCGTTCACGGTGCCGGCCGTGCCCCAGAGATCGTTGGCGAGGCCGTCGCGGTAGGAGTTGCCCTCCCCGACCCAGACGAGGTAGCCGTCGTCGTTCACCTCGAACTGGCTGCAGGAGGTGCCCTCCGGCAGGCCGTCGCAACTGGTCGCCCAGCGCGTGCCGTAGAAGGTCCCGAAGACCTCACCCTCGCGGTTGTAGAAGCGGTTCTCGGGCCCCCACCTGTACGGCGGCCGGTTGAAATCGGTGATCTTCTGGGTGGTGCGGGAGCCGGTGACCGACGTCCTCCAGCTGAACTCGGAGGTCTGGACCGGCGTGGCCTCGAGGCTGGCCTCCCAGGTCTTCGCCTCGAGTGTGCCGGCGTTCTGCCACTGACTGGTGAAGCCGGCGAAGGCCGGAAGCGGCACGTCCAGGATCTGGTCCTCGGTCTCGGACCGCGCGTGCACCACTTCCAGGGCCACCTTGTCGAACAGCGTCATGTTGACGCCGTACTCCTGCTCCTTCGAGAACTCGGGCTTCAGGTTCTTGTTCCCGAGGTTGCTCGGGGAGACGCTTCCGCCCGATCCCACGCTGTACGTCTCGTACTGGGCGTAGTAGTTGGGTCGACCGCCGGCAGTGCCGTAGGACGCGCGGAGCTTGAAGTTCGTGATGGCGTCCTCGAACGGCCACCAGTTCTCCTCGGAGACGAGGTAGGCGCCGCTTCCGCGGTAGTAGGTCTGCCACCGCTCCTCGGGCCCGAAGAGGGAGCTCCCGTCACGCCGGACCAGGAGGTCGACGATGTACTTCCCGTCGTACTCCCAGTTGGAGATCAGGAAGTAGCCGTGGGAGACGATCTCCCGCGTCTCGTCTTCGATCGCGAAGTTGTCCGTCAGGGTGCCCAGCGAGGGCGTCTGCTCGACGGCGAAGTTGTTCCCGCTGGCGAAGACCTGGTCGAAGTTCTGGTCCTCGTACAGGTAGCGGACCCGGGTCCTCGTCACGAAGTCGCCCAGGGACTTGTTGATGCCCGCCGTGACGCTGGCGTTGATCGCCTCGTCCGTCCAGTTGTTGCGGGCCAGCTCGCCGGGCGTCGTGCCGTCGATGTCCTTGTAGCCCTTCGGCAGCAGCTCGGAGCGGCGACGGTGCGTCCGGTCGTAGCTGAAGTTCCCGTCGACGTTGAACCAGCTGGTGGGCGACCAGGTGAACTGGCCGTTCCCCATCACCCGCTGGCGCTTGTTGATGAATTCGGCGTTGCGGACGATGTAGATCGGGTTCGGCTCGTTGGAGAGCGGATCGGGCTGGATCACCAGCGACCCGTCCGCGGCCTCCTCCAGCAGGTTCGCCTTCGGCGACATGAAGGTGAGCGAGAAGAGCGGATTCGTCGGCGTACTCGTGATGTCGTCCTGCTCGGACGAGGAGTAGAACCCGCTCATCTGGAAGTCGAACTCCTGCGAGGGGCTCGAGCCGACGTTCAGGCGGACGTTCTTCCGGTCGTATCCGCCCGTGTTCTTGATGACCCCGTCCTCGCTGAAGTTCTCGGCGGAGGCCCGGAAGTTGGTCTCCCCGAAGCGACCGGAGGCGGCCAGGTACGTGGTGATCGTGTTACCGGGATCGAAGAATCGATCCAGGTTGTCGAAGGTCTCTCCCGGCCACGGGTTGTCGGCGAAGACCTGCGCCTCGCTCGGACCGTCCAGGACGAGGCCGCTGCCGTACTCGATGTCGTTGCCTGCCCCGTCCACGAACGAGTTCCCCGACTCGTTCATGGCGTAGTAGTGGTGGTCCAGCAGAGGAATCTCGTTCGGCAACTGGTTGGTGCCGTACTCCTGCCGGACGGTCAGGTCGAAGCTCCCCTCGTCCATCTCGGCGCCGCTCCTGGTCGTGATCTGCACGACACCGTTGGCGGCACGCGAGCCGTACATGGACGCGGCCGCGGCCCCCTTGACCACCTCGATGTTCTTGATGTCCTGGCTGTTGATGTCGGACAGGGTGGCGTTGTCCGACTGGATCACGCCGTCGATCACGATGAGGGGGCCCTGCGTCCGTCCGGACGCGTTGATGCTGGTGGCTCCCCGCAGCTGGATCGACGCCTCTTCGCCGGGGAGTCCGGAGCCCTGGACGATCTGGGCGCCGGCCACGCGACCCTGGAGCATGGACGAGACGTTGTTCGAGGACGTCTCGACCTCGTCGAAGCTCACCTGGTCCACGCTGAAGGGCAGCTTGGCCTGGGGCGTCTCACCGGCGACTCCCGTGACGACGACCTCCTGCAGCTTCAGCGCCGTCTGCGACAGCTGGAAGTCGGCGGTGGATGCCTGACCCGCGGAGACGTTCACCGTCCGCGAGGCCGTCTGGTAACCGATCAGACGGACCCGGACGGTCTGCTGGCCGGTGGGGACTCCCTCCAGCCGATAGCTCCCGTCCTGGGAAGTGAGCGTCCCGAGGTTGGTGCCCCGGATGAAGACCTGCGCGCCGGAGATGGGCTCTCCATTCCCGGCGTCGGTCACGGTGCCCGTCACGGCACCCTGCTGTGCGGAAGCGGGGGACGCTCCGAAGAGGAGCCAGGCGGCGGCGACTACCGCACCCAGCCCGAATCCACGGCTTCGTCCCCGAAGTAGCGACGAAATCATCGATCACCCTCCTGTCGGCTGCTACTCGGGCTAGCGTCGGCTCCGAACGCCCCGTCTGAGCGAGGGTCCGGGCCATGAGAATCTGTGGTCCGTCTGAAGGCCGTATCTGAAGGCCTCCTGCTCTCGTTGCCAGCTCGTTACATGGCGTCGCGCGAGATCGCGCTGGGAGGCGTCGAGAGCTATGCGCCACCCTACCGGGGCGCTCGGAACGCGTCAAGGGCGCTCCGTGCCCCGTCTCGGGCGATGTCTCACCCGCGAATCCGAATACGGGCGAAGTCTCGCTTCCCGCGCTGGAGCAGGTACTCGCCCGGCTCCAGCTGGAGGTCGTCGTCCTCGACCACCTCTCCGTCCACCCGGACCCCCCCCTGCTCGAGCAGGCGGAGCGCCTTCGAGGTCGACGGTACGAGCTGCGTATCTTGCAACGCGTAGCCGATCCATCGCGTTCCGGAGTCCGGATCGGCGTCGACCTCGTATTCGGGGACGTCCTCAGGAACACCCCCGTGACGATGCACCCGATCGAAGGCCTCCTCCGCGTCCTCGGCCTCCTTCGACGAGTGGTAGCGGGCGACGATGCGGCGGGCGAGCCACCGCTTCACGGCCAGCGGGTCGTCCCCGGCCTCGCTGATCCGCTCCTCCCGCTCCTCGGGCCCCGTCTCCACCGCCAGCCGGATCCACTCGGGCAGCAGATGATCGGGGATCGACATGGTCCGCCCGAACATCTCCCCCGGCTCCATCGAGAGGCCGATGTAGTTGTCGTAGGTCTTCGACATCTTCCGCTCGCCGTCGGTGCCCCGGAGGAGCGGCATGATCAGGCACACCTGGGGATCCTGGCCGGCACGCTCCTGGAGGGTGCGGGCCAGCAGCAGGTTGAAGCGCTGGTCCGTGCCGCCCAGCTCCACGTCGGCGTCGAGCTCCACCGAGTCGTAGCCCTGCATGATCGGATAGACGAACTCGTGCAGGGAGATGGGGCGGCTCTCCTCGTAGCGGGTGGCGAAGTCGTCCCGCTCCAGCATGCGGGCCACGGTCACCCGGGAGGTGAGCTCCAGCACGTCCTCGAGGCCGAGCTCCGCCAGCCACCGGCTGTTCTGCCGGATCACGGTCTCCTCCGGGTCCAGGATGCTGAAGACCTGCTCCCGGTAGGTGGCGAGGTTCTCCCGGACCTCCTCCTCGCTGAGCACGGGCCGGGTCTCGTCCTGTCCCGACGGGTCGCCGATGCGGGCGGTGAAGTCGCCGATGACGAAGACCACGCGGTGTCCCATCTCCTGGAAGGTCCGGAGCTTGTGGAGGGAGACGGCGTGGCCGATGTGCAGGTCCGGCCGGGTGGGATCGAAGCCCTGCTTCACGGTGAGCGGTGTGCCCGTGGACCGCGATCTCTCCAGCTTCTGTTCGAGCTCCTCCTCCGGGATCGCCTCCTCGGCTCCCTGGAGGATCCGGTCCATCTGCTCTCGTACGCGGGGAAACTCTATCATTCCTGACCAGTACCAAGTGTGGCTGACCCGCCCCAACTCCGGCGGCACGAACGAAGACCGCGGCGCGAGTTCCGGCCGCGGGCGCCGCGAACCTAGGCCCCTCCAACTCGTGCAATCAAGGCTGAGATCGAGCCGTCTCCCGTCCCCTCCGGCCGCGGATGGACGCCATGTTCGAGTCTAGCCGCCGCTCCCGACGGGGACGGGACCGGGGGCTCCTGAAGCGGGCCGCGGAGCGGGTGTCGGGTTTCCTCTCGGGGGCCGCTGAGTGGTTCCGCCGGCTCCGGAACGCGAGCTGGGAACGGATGGGGCCGCGCGGCCGGCGGCGGGTCGGCGTCGCGGTCCTCACTGCCGCGGGGCTGGGCGCCGGGCTGGCGTGGGGCACGTGGACGAACGTCTGCTCCGACTGTCCCTCCATCGCCCAGATCTACGCCTTCGAGGCCAAGGAAGCGACGCGAGTCTACGCCCGGGACGGCACCCTCCTGGCGGACTTCGCCACGGAGAGGCGCACGGTCGTCCGCTACGACTCCCTCCCGGCCTTCGTGCCCCAGGCGTTCGTGGCCATCGAGGACCGCCGGTTCTGGGACCACGGCGGCGTGGACCTGATGCGCACCTTCCGGGCGGGCCTCGCCTTCCTGGTCCAGGGCTACGACGCGCCGGGGGCCAGCACCATCACCCAGCAGCTGGCCGGCAACATGTTCTCCGGCGCGGTGAACCGCCGGGTGATCACGATCCGGCGGAAGCTGAAGGAGATGCGCGTGGCCCTGGATCTGGAGCAGGCGTACACGAAGGAGGAGATCCTCGCCGCCTACCTGAACCAGATCAACTTCGGCTCCGGCCACTACGGCATCCAGAGCGCCTCCCACTACTACTTCAACAAGACGGCGGGCCAGCTGAATCTGGCCGAGGCCGCCCTCCTGGCGGCCCTTCCCCGGGCTCCCGCCACGTACCACCCCTACCGGAACCCGGAGCGGGCCCTCCAGCGGCGGAACCTTGTCCTGGAGCTCATGGCCGACCAGGGCAAGATCAACCGGCGGCAGGCGGAGGCGGCCAAGGCGGCACCCCTGGGCCTCCAGCGCGGCGAGTCGCGGGCCAGCCGGGCGCCGTACTTCGTGGAGTGGGTGCGGCGGCGGCTCATGGAGCGCTACGGACAGGAGATCTACGAGGCCGGATACCGGGTCCACACGACCCTGGACCCGGAGCTGCAGGCGGTGGCCGACTCCGCGATCCACGCCCGGCTCCGGTGGGTGGAGGAGCAGGGCGGCTACCGGGCCCCCACCTACGCGGAGACGCGGAGCTGGCCCGAGGAGCGGCTCGAGGGGGACCGGATGCCCTACGTGCAGGGCGCCTTCATCGCCATGGATCCCCGGACCGGCGACGTCCGGGCCCTGATCGGGGGACGGGACTACGAGGACTCCGAGTTCAACCGCGCCACCCAGGCGCGCCGACAGCCCGGCTCCGTCTTCAAGGGCTTCGTCTACACCTCGGCCCTGGCCAACGGGATCCCGGCCTCGGAGATCATCTACGACACGTCCGTCGAGTTCGTGATGTCGGACAGCACGATCTACGCGCCGAAGAACTTCGGCGGCGAGTTCCACGGCCCCATGACCGTGCGGGAGGCGCTGTACCGCTCCATCAACGTGGTGGCGGTGAAGGTGGGCGAGCGGGTGGGATACGAGACCATCGCCCAGTACGCCCGGCGGATGGGCCTCGAGACGCCGATCCCCCGGGTCCCCTCCATGCCCATCGGCTCGGCGTCGGTGATCCCCATCCAGATCGCCGAGGCCTATTCCACCTTCGCCACGCTGGGTTTGAAGGCCGAGCCCCGGCTCATCGAGCGGGTGGAGACCAAGGGCGGCCGGGTGCTGTACGAGAGCGGGATCCAGCGGGAGCGGGTGCTGGAGGAGCCCGTGGCCTGGCTCATGAACTCCATGCTGCAGGACGTGGTGAACCGGGGCACCGGCTACGTGCTCCGGTCCAGCGGCCTGCCCCGCACGGTGCCGGCGGCGGGCAAGACGGGCACGACCAACGAGGCCACCAACGCGTGGTTCGTGGGCTTCACCCCGGAGCTGCTCACCACCACATGGATCGGCTTCGACGAGCCGCAGCGGCTGCACGTCAACGCCACCGGGGGACGCGACGCGGCGCCGGTGGCGGCCGCCGTCCTCAACTGGTACTACGGCCGGAACCCGCCGCCGGCCGACTGGCAGCGCCCGGCCGGGCTGGACTCGGCCCGGGTGGACCGCGGCACCGGTCTCCTCTCCACCCGGTGGTGCCCCTCGGACGCCGTCTACACGGAGTACTTTCTGCCGGGCACGGAGCCGGTGGAATCGTGCAGCCTCCACGGCCCGTGGAACGAGGGCGAGGGACGGAGCTTCGACCCCGACACGCTGATGGACGACGGCCGCTGACCCGCCCGGAGCGTCGGTCCCGAGACGGGGCGACGCTCAGTCGACCGGGACGCGCTCCAGAACCCGGCCCTCGCGTCCCTCGACGGCGCCCCCCTCGCCCAGCGAGAGGGCGTTGAAGAAGCGGGTCTCCGCCCGGGTGGCGTCCTCCTCGCTTCGGGCGTGGACCTCGGCCAGCTCGTCGCCCGGCTCGACGCGGTCCCCGGGACGCACGTGGATCCGGAATCCGACGGCAGGATCCACCTCCTCGCCCATGGTGCGCCGCCCCGCGCCCAGCTCCACGGCGGCCAGGCCCACCTCCCGGGCGTCGATCCCGCTCACCGTCCCGGAGTCCTCGGCGGTCACTGCCCGGCGCACGGGCGCCGACGGCAGCCGGTCGGGCTCGTCCATCACCCTCGGGTCTCCCCCCTGCCGCTCCACGATGCGGGCCATGCGGCCGGCGGCCGCCCCGCTGTCCAGGAGCTCCTCCAGCTCGTCCCGGGCAGCGGCCGCCGACGTCGACGGATCGGCGGCGGCCGCCAGCTCGCCTCCCAGGGCCAGGGTCACGTCCACCAGGTCCGAGCGGACGCCGCCCCGGAGGCAGCGGATGGCCTCCCGCGCCTCCAGCGCGTTCCCCACGGCGGGCCCGAGGGGCGACCGCATGTCGGTGAGCAGCGCCCGGCACCGGAGGCCGAGCTCGGTCCCCAGCTCGACGAGCGTGCGCGCGAGCCGGCGGGCCTCCTCCATGGTCTCCATGAATCCGCCGCGGCCCACCTTCACGTCCAGGACCAGCGCGTCCAGACCCTCCGCGGCCTTCTTGGAGATGATGCTCGAGGCAATGAGGGGCACGGACGGCACCGTCCCCGTCACGTCGCGCAGGGCGTAGAGGCGGCCGTCCAGCGGGGCCAGGTCGTCGGTCTGTCCCGCCAGGCCGCAGCCGAGGTCCCGGACGGCAGAGCGGAGCTCGTCCAGGTCCAGGTCCGTCCGGAAGCCGGGGATGGACTCGAGCTTGTCCAGGGTGCCGCCGGTGTGCCCGAGGCCGCGCCCGGAGATCATCGGCACCCGGAACCCGGCCTCGGCCAGCAGCGGAGCCAGGACGAGCGAGACGGTGTCGCCCACTCCGCCGGTGGAGTGCTTGTCCACGACAGCGGGCCCGTCCGTCCAATCGAGCTGAACCCCCGAGGCAAGGATGGCCCGGGTCAGCGTTCGGAGCTCGCCGTCGTCCAGGCCCCGGAAGTAGACGGCCATGAGGAAGGCCGCCATCTGGTAGTCCGCAACCTCGCCCGAGCCGTAGGCCGCGAGGAAGTCCCGGAGCACGTCGACGGGGAGGGAGGAGCCGTCCCGCTTGGCCTCGATGACCTCCGTCGGGAGGGTCACGACGTCGTTCGCCGGTCGGCCGGGGGTGGCGCGGCCGCGGCGGGTGCTACTGCGATCCCGGTCCGGTGCGGTCCGGCTCGCCGTCGCCGTCCTGGTCCGGGAAGGCGGATGTCGAGGCCTCGATCAGCTCCTCCGTCAGCCGCCCGGTGGTCTGACGGGGATCGAGCACGCTTCCGTCGGCGAGCTGATACCAGGAGGTGACGGTGGTGGACAGCGTGAGGTTGGTGGCGTTGGTCGACTCCGTGATGTCCAGACCCGGGGTGATGGTGAACTCCACGGTACCGGTGAGGTCCCGCGTCACGGTGAAGGGGGCGTCGTTGAAGCTCCCCTTCACGAGGATGCTCTGCCCCTCGAACTCCGGGAGGCTGTCCAGGAGGGCGCTGTCGGACGCCGACGCGGTGATGAGCCGGAAGGTCACCCTGTCGTACAGGCCGACCCCCACCCTCGTCTCGAGCTGCGGCCGCGTCTCGCCGTCCAGAGGTATCGTGAACCCGGTGGCCCGGGACTGCAGCTGGGCACAGGCACTGTCTCCTCCGCACGCCTCGACGGTGCGCGGCGCCATCCGACCGTCGTCCACGAGAAGCGCCACGAAGTCGATGACCAGCGTGTCCCCGCCGGAGCCGCCCACCGTCACCGACCGGGACGCACCGGGTACGGAGAAAACTCCGGCGTCGGCGGTGACCCCGGACGGACCATCTCCCTGCCGGGAAGCCTGCACCAGGGTGCGGCTCGACGTCGTCGAGACGGCCATCGGCACGCCCTGGCCCTCGTCCTCCGGACCGCTCAGCCCGCAACCCGCCAGCAGCACGGCGAGTCCCAGGGCCAGGGCGCCCGGTAGCCGGGAGCCTGCCCCGGCGTGCCCGTCAGCTGGTTCGCCGGACCGCATTCAGCGGCCCATCCGGCTGCGGCCTTCCTCGACCCCGCGCTTCACGCCCCGGGAGATGCGCTCGCCGGACTCCTCGGCCTTCTGCCGGACGTCGCGCGCGGCGCGCCGCGCGTCCTCGCGAGCGTGATCCACCTTCTCCTCCGCCCGCTCCGCCAGGTCCTCGGCGGAACGCCGGATCTTGCCCCGGGTCCGACGGCCGGACTGGGGAGCGTACATCAGAGCCACGCCCGCTCCGACGAGCGCGCCGAACGCGGCGCCCGCCACGAACATCCCGATCTCTCTAGCGTCCTGGTCGTCAGCCATCGTCTCCTCCCGGTGCGATCACAGGCGAACGGTGCAGTCGTCTCGGCGACGATCGGAGAGTCCTCGAGTCGCAAGGAGCGTACCCTGTTCTGGGGGCTCCGGTCCCGACCCGGCCGGCGCGCGACCGGGCCCCGACGGAGCCGCGACGGAGCCGCAACGACGCTTGTCGCCGGGGGAGAGCCGATCTAGCTTTCCGCGCCGACGGTACGGAGTCTCCGGCCCGGCGGCGCCCCGATCCCCCGCCACTCGATCCCGTCTCCATGGACCACGCCTCCACCCCAGCGAGCGAACGTGACGCGGCTGATTCCGCGAGGGCGCGCACGGCCGACGAGATCCGACTCCCGGCTGATGCCCTGCGGCGTCTCTCGCGTCTCTGCGACGAGCTCGGAACCGGAAGCGTCGCCGTCCTGCGGGAGGCGGGGCGGGCCGCGGGCCGGAGCCTCGTGGCGACCCTTCCGGGGAGCGACGCCGCGCCGCAGCTGGACGTCGACCGTTTCTGGACGGGACTCGGCGGGGCCGCCGAGGACGCCGGCTACGGCCGCGTGGAGTACCGGGTCCTCGAGGCCGACGTGGGCGAGGTCGAGCTGCGGCACTCGCCGGAGGCGGGCGCCGACGGGCCCGGGGGCGGCCTCCCTCCGGGAGGATGTCATTTCGCCGCCGGGTGGATCGGAGGGGCTCTGAGCGCTGCCGCCGGCGAGCCGGTGGCGGTCCTCGAGGTGCAGTGCGCCGCCGAGGACGATGCCGCCGCCTGCCGCTTTCTCGTGGGGGAGGAGAGCCGGCTGGAGGAGATCAGGCGCACGCTCCGGGCGGGGGGCCGGACCGTGGACGAGGCCCTGGCGGACCGCTGACCTCCGGACGGATCGCCGCGGTCGACTACGGCCGACGTCGCATCGGAGTCGCCGCCTCCGACCCCACCGGCACCATCGTCACCCCCCGGGCCGCCGTCGAGAACGAGGACCCTCCCGTGGAGCCCCCCGAGGAGCTCCTGCGCGTGCTGCGGGAGATCGAACCCGTCGAGATCGTCGTGGGTATCCCTCTCGAGATGAACGGAACGAGCGGCGCGATGGCGGACGAGGTCCGCGAATTCGCCGAGAACCTACGAAGCAGCCTCGAGGTGCCCGTCACCGAGTGGGACGAGCGACTCACGACCGAGCAGGCCCGGGACTTCCTCCGGGAGGGGGGAACGAGCCCCACGCGGCGGGGCCGGGAGAAGGGGCGCCTGGACCGCGCCGCGGCCGCCGTCCTCCTGCGGCGCTACCTGGGCGCACGGTGACGCCCGGAAGCCGCGGCTCAGCGGTCGCGGCGATCCTCGCCGCGCTGCTCCTGGTCCTGCCCGCCTGCGGCGGGGGCGGGGACCAGACCGTCGAGATCACGGTGGACGCCGGCTCCAGCGCCCGGCAGGTGGCCGAGCGACTGCAGGACGCGGGCCTGGTCGAACATCCGCGGATCTTCACCCTCTACGCGCGCCTCCGGGGAGCCGGATCCGGGCTGAAATCGGGCCAGTACCGGCTGCGGAAGAACGCCAGCTGGGAGGAGCTGCTCGACGCCCTGCGGTCGGGCCGTGTCGTCACGCACCCGGTGACGATCCCCCCGGGCTTCACCGTCCGCCAGATCGCCCCCCGTGTGGCCGACGTCGCCGGCGTCCCGGCGGACTCGGTGCTGGCGCTGGCCCGTGACTCCTCCCTGGCCGCGGAGCTCGGCGTCCCGGGTCCGCACCTGGAGGGCTATCTCTTTCCGGAGACCTACCGCTTCGCGGCGGGGATCTCTCCGCGGGAGGCCCTGGCGGCCATGGCGCGTCGCTACCGCGAGTTCTGGGGACCCGGCGAGCGGGCGCGGCTCGACTCGCTGGACCTGACCGAGCGCGAGGTCGTCACCCTGGCCAGCATCGTCGAGCGCGAGGCCCGTGTGGCCGGCGAGCGCCCGGTCATCGCCGGGGTGTACGCGAACCGCCTCGAGGAGGGAATGCGCCTGCAGGCCGATCCCACGGTGCAGTATCTCCTGGACCGGCCGAAGGAGCGGCTCCTGTACGCCGACATCGAGCGGGTCGGGGACGACCCCTACAACACGTACACGCACGCCGGCCTCCCGCCCGGGCCCATCGCCTCGCCGGGGGCCGCCTCCCTCCGCGCCGCCCTGAACCCCGCGGACGTCCCCTACCTGTACTTCGTGGCCCGGCCCGACGGGACCCACATCTTCACGAGAACGCGGGAGGAGCACGTCGCCGCCAAGGAGCGGGTGCGACAGCCCTGATGGAGATTCCGACCCTGGCCGACCGGCTCGAGCTGATGATCGTCACCTCCCCCCGACCCCGGTGCGGCCAGCCGCTCCGGGACGTGGTGGACGAGTGCCTGGAGGCCGGGGCCACCGCCGTGGAGCTCCGGGACGAGGAGGCCACCAGCCGCGAGCTCTACGGCCGGGCCCGGGAGCTCGTGCCCGTCGTCCGCCGGCACGGGGCCCTCTTCCTGGTGAACGACCGCCTGGACGTCGCCCGCGCGGTGGTGGCCGACGGCGTGCACCTGGGGCCGGAGGACCCGCCGCTGGCCGACGTGCGGCGCCGGGTCCCCGACGACTTCGTCCTCGGGTACTCCACCGACGACCCGGCGGAGGCCCGGCGGGCGGCCGAGGACGGCGCGGACTACCTGGGGGTGGGGGCGGTGTACGGGACCGCCACCAAGGCCGACGCCGCCGACGAGCGGATCGGCCCGGACCGGGTGGCCGAGGTCCTGGAGGCGGCGGGGCTCCCGGGCGTGGGGATCGGCGGCATCGACGAGAGCAATGCCGGTGACGTGGCGGCCCGGGGCGCCGGCATCGCCGTCTCCAGCGCCGTCATGGACGCCCCGCGTCCCGCCGAGGCCGTGCGCCGTCTGCGGGAGGCGATCGCCGGGTCCTGATCTCGCCGGACACGATGTCACCGCGCGTTCGCCCGGTCGCCGCGCCGTCGCCGGACCGTCTCCGCGGAGACGCCCTCCACAACATTTCCTCCACAGCCCGGTACAGGTCTCCGTCACCATGACCGGACCACACCACGTGCCACGCAAGCTCTGGATGCTCTACCGCGTCCGCCCCCCGGCGCAGCAGGGGACCGGCGCGTCGACGGCGGCCGCCCGCCGGGAGCGGGTGCGGGCGTGCCGGACCCCGGAGGGGGCGAAAAAGGCCGCCGAGTCGGACCTGTCCCGACGCTCGACCGACGGCGCCCCGGTGGAGGCGCTCCGCTGGGAGCGGTGGAACGGCCGCCTGGTCTCCGAGGAACGGGACGGCGTGGCGTACACGGTGGAGCGCTACGACGTGCTGGAGAACTGAGTCCGGCGCCGCCGTCCACCCCACAACAGAAGAACCCCCCGGGACCGTGGAGCGCATGCTCCCGGATCGGGGGGTTCGGTATGTAACTGGAGTGGGCGAGACGGTGGTGTGGTGTCGTGTCGTCTCGGGTGTGGGTGTGTGGTGGGTCGGGGTGTGAGGTCGAGCCG
>CANPVF010000166.1 GCA_947581645.1 Candidatus Caribbeanibacter nitroreducens
GGAGGACGACACCGACTGCGGGAGGCGGTATGAGCCGAGGTATCAGGCTGGCGGGCGCCGTCGCGATTCTCGCCGCAGCGCTGGGCGGGATCTGGCTCCTCCGGGAAGGAGGCGGCGGTGACGCGACCAGCGCGGTGGACAGCGTTCGCCGCCAGGCCGCCGAGGTGGCCGGGGACGGAGAGAACGGCGCCGCCGCGGCGATTCCGGTGGAAGGAGCGCCGGTCCGGCGGGACACCTTCGTCCTCTGGGTCACGGCCCGCGGCGAGACGTCGGCGCGTCAGGCGGCCACGGTCTCGACCCGTCTCCAGGGGGAGGTGGAGAGCGTGCCGGCGGGGGAGGGCCAGTCCGTCGAGCGGGGCGAGGTGCTGGTCCGCCTGGACTCGACGGAGGTCCGTCTCGACCTGGAGGAGGCGCGGGCGACCCTGGAGGAGGCCCGGGCGCAGTTCCGGTCCATGACCCTCACCGACGGTGAGCTCACCAGCGACTCCCTCCGCCGGCAGCGTCGGGAGCAGGCCCGGGTGCGGAGCGGTCTCGCGTCGGCACGGGTGGAGCTGGAGCGGCAGCGGAGCCGGCTCGAGGCCACCCGGATTCGGGCGCCCATCGACGGTCAGGTGGCCAGCGTGTCGGTCTCGCCGGGCGACCGGGTGGCGTCCGGCGACTCGCTGCTGTCGGTGGTGGACCTCTCTCGGGCCCGCGTCGACGTGCGTGTGCTGGAGAGCGAGCTGCCGGCCGTGGAGGTCGGGCGTCAGGCAGAGGCGCGCATCGCGGCCTACCCGGGCCGAACGTTCCCGGGACGGGTCGTGAGCGTGAACCCCGTGGTCGACGCCGGGAAGAACACGGCGCGAGTCACCGTCTCGCTCCAGAATCCGCGCGCCCGGATCGTCCCCGGCATGCACGCCAGCGTCCGGATCGCGGGGCGTCTGCACGAGGGACGGACCTTCGTTCCGCAGGAGGCGATCGTGGAGCGCGACCGCCGAGAGGTGGTCTTCGTCTTCGCGCCCTCGGACTCGGGGTCGGCGGTCGGGCGGGCGCGGTGGCGCTACGTGTCGACCGGCCTCGAGAACGACCGCTACGTGGAGATCGTCCCCGGAGAGGAGACCGAGACGCTGGAGCCGGGCGAGGTCGTCCTGACGGAGGGCCATACGACGCTGGCCCACGACGCGCGGGTTCGGCTCCGGAACGCCGATTCGCTGGACGCGGGGCAGGGAGGTGGGCGATGAGGAGCGCCGCTGTCGCGACGCGCCTCCGGTCCGCTGGGGTCTCCCTGCTCGCCGTCTTCCTGACGGCGGGATCGCCGGTCACGGGGATACCCCACGCGGGACACGCGGCTCACGTTCAGCAGACCACCGCGGCGGATGCGTCCCGGGACACGCTGACCCTGGAGCAGGCGGTGCGAATCGGCCTCGACGAGGATCCCGACATCCGTGTGGAGCGCGCCGATCGGGAGGCGGCCTCGGGCGAGCGCCTGGCGGACTACGGGGCCTTTCTCCCGCGTCTGACCGCCGGCGCCCGGTTCGGCCGAAACGACTTCACCACGGTCACCTTCCGGGCGCCGGAGGGCTCCTCCCGCCGCCTCCAGGACCCCGAGTCCGGAATCAGCAAGTCGAGCACCCAGAACCTGAGCCTGGACTGGACGCTCCTGGAGGGCGGCCGGCGGTTCGCCGACTGGAAGGCAGGGGGGGCGCGGATGGACGCCGCCGGGCACCGGGTCTCGTGGGCCGAGCGCCAGACGACGGCCGACGTGCGGGTCGCCTACCTGGCAGCGCTCCAGCAGCGGGCCCTGGTGGACGTGGCGGAGCGGCAGCTGGAGGCCCGGCGCCGGGACCTGCGGCTGGCGCGAGAGCGGTACGCCATCGCCGACGCCGATCGCTCGGAGATCCTGGGTGCGCGGAGCGACACCCTGGACGCCCGGATGCGGCTCCTCGAGGCACGTCGGCGGGCCCGCTCCCGGGTGCGGGATCTCCGCACGGCCATGGGCGTCGAGGAGTCCCGCGTGTCCGCCAGGAGGCCGCTGGCACCGGTCGGGGAGCTCCCCGAGCTGGACTCCGTGGACGTCGAGACGCTCGTCCGCCGGGCCGTCCGGGGGCACCCGGAGATCGCGGCGCTGGAGGCCGAGGCCAGGGCGGCGTCCGCCGACCTGTGGGCGGCGCGGGCCACCTACCTGCCGACCGTGAGCCTCGGGTACTCCCTGGGCCGGAGCGAGCGGCTGGGGCGGGAGGGGAGCTTCTTCGTCCTCGACCCCTCGAACGAGAGCCAGAGCTTGTCCCTTCAGGTCTCCTGGAACCTGTTCGACGGCTTCCAGCGCGAGCAGCAGCGCACCCGGGCGTCCACGACGCTCCGCAGGACGAGGGCGCAGCGCACGAAGCGGCGCATGGAGGTGGCCGCCACCGTCCGAAATCGCGTCGAGGAGCTGAGCCGACGCGGGGAGCGGCTGACGCTCATTCGCCGGAAGCTCGAGGTGGCCCGGGAGCGGGTGGAGGTCATGCGGGAGCGGTTCCGGCTCGGTGACGTGAGCTACCTGGAGCTGCAGCGGGTGATCGAGCAGCTCGACGCCGCCGAGCGGGAGCGGATCGACGAGCGGTACGCGTACCTGACGGCGTGGGCCGAGCTGGAGCGTGTGACGGGGCCGATTCCCGGGGGGGACGCTCTCGGCGGAGCCCCATGAACCGGGTGCTCCCGACCTTCTCGGTCCGTCGGCCGGTGGCCACGGCGATGCTCTTCCTGGGCATCGCCCTCGTGGGGATGGTGTCCCTCACCAGGCTGCCGGTGAACCTGCTCCCCGACGTCTCGTTCCCGACGCTGATCGTCTCCACCGACTATCCCGACGCGGCCCCGGCCGAGGTGGAGCGGTACGTGAGCGTCCCCATCGAGGAGCGACTCGCCCAGGTGGGGGACGTACGCGAAGTGACCTCCCGCTCCCGTCAGGGCCACTCCCTGGTGCGGCTCACCTTCGCGTGGGGCACGGACATGCAGTTCGCGGCGCTGGACGTGCGCGAGCGGCTGGACGGGCTCCGGAGGTCCCTCCCGGAGTCGTCGGGGCGCCCCACGATCCTGCGGACCGATCCCTCGGAGGATCCGGTGCTCACGCTCGCCCTCACCGGCGCGGATCCCGTCCGTCTCCGCGACATCGGGGAGGCGGTCGTGAAGCGGCGGATGGAGCAGCTCGAGGGGGTGTCGCTGGCGGCGGTGGTCGGTGGGCCGCGGCCGGAAGTCCACGTCACGGTGGAGCCCGACCGCCTGGCGACGCACGGGCTCTCGGTCCGGGAGGTGCGGCAGGCGCTGGACGAGGCGAATTACTCCGCCCCCGGGGGACAGATCCACCGTCGCCGTTACCACTACACGCTCCGGACGCTGGGCGAGTTCCGGGACGTCTCCGACATCCGGGAGGTCACGATCCGCGCCGGATCCGGAGGCGGCCCCGACGCGGCCGGTGACGACGGCGACGGGCCGGGCGGGGCCGTGCAGGTGGGCGACGTCGCCACCGTGGAGTCGGGCTCGGTCGAGCGCCGGGCACTGACTCGCTACAACGGGGAGCCGGCCGTGGGCCTGGAGGTGTTCGCCGCCGCCGGGGCGAACACGATCCGCGTGGACGAGCGCGTCGGCGAGGTGCTGGGCCAGCTCCGGGCCGAGTACCCGGAGCTCGAGCTCCGGGTGGCCCACAGCCAGGCCGGATTCATCCGGGACGCCATTCGGGGCGTCCTCCAGGCCCTGGCCGCCGGTGGGCTGCTCGCCTTCGGGGTCCTGTTCCTCTTCCTCCGCGATCCCCGGTATCCGCTGGCGGTCGGGCTCGCCATTCCGGTGTCGGTGCTGGCCGCGCTGGCCCTCTTCGACCTCACGGGCGTGAGCGTGAACGTCATGTCGCTCGGCGGTCTGGCACTGGCGGTGGGAATGCTGGTGGACAACTCCATCGTGGTGCTGGAGAACATCTTCCGCCACCGGGAGGAGGGACGTTCCGCAGGCGAGGCGGCGGTGGAGGGGACCGCCGAGGTGGGCGCGGCCATCACCGCCTCCACACTCACCACGATCGCCGTCTTCGGGCCCGTCCTCTACGTGGAGGGCGTGGCCGGCACCCTCTTCGAGGAGCTCTCGCTCTCGGTGGCCTTCGCCCTGCTCGCGTCGCTGCTCGCCGCGCTGGCCCTGCTCCCCGGTCTCACCGTCCGCGTCCCGGGATCCACGGACCCGGCGGCGTCCTCCGCCCACGGTCCGGCGGCCGCCGGCGACGACGACAGGGACGAGCGAGAGGGCCGCGGCGGAGTCCGCGGGCCGCTGGAGGCCTTCCGGCGCGGCTTCGACCGCTTCGCCGGGTGGTACGAGCGGGCGCTGGGATGGTCGCTGGACCACCGCCCGGCGGTGATCGGGGGAGCGGCGCTCTCGCTGGTGGCCGCGGCGTGGGTCGGAGCCTCGCTGCCGCGGAGCGTCATGCCGTCGGTGGACGAGCGGGCGCTCCGGGTGGAGGTGGAGCTCCCGGTGGGGACGCCACTGGCCGAGACGGCCGACGCGGCGGCCCGGGCCGAGGAGGCGGCCCTGGGGCTCCCCGGCGGCCCCGCGGTCTTCACCCGTGTCGGCCGTCCGTCCGCGGTCCGGGGGGCGCCGGAGGAGGTGGCCGGAGAGCACGTCGCCCTCCTCCGGGCGGACCTTCCGCCCGATGCCCCGTCCTCCGTTCGGGCGGCGCGGATGATCCGGACCCGGGCCGGGGCGGCAGGGCTGCCTTCCTCGGCCCTCACGGCGCGGGCGACGCGGACCACGTCGCTGGGACGGGCCGTGAGCCGCACGGACGCGGACCTGGTGGTGGAGGCCCGCGGCGGCGACGTGGACTCCCTCCACGCGGCGGCCGCCGTCGTCCGCGATCGACTCCGCGAGATCGGGGGACTCACCGACGCGCGCGTCGAGGGTACCGCGGACCAGCCCACCGTCACCGTGAACGTGGACCGCGGCGCGGCGGCCCGTCACGGGGTGGCGGTGGAGCGTGTGGCCTCGGCGCTCCGGAACTTCGCCGCGGGTGCTCGAACGGAACGGCCGCTGAGCCGGTTCGCCGATCGCGTCCCGATCCGCGTGCAGCTCCCTCCGGAACAGCGACGCAGCCTGGAGGCGCTGCTGGATCTCCGGATCCGGGACGTCCCCCTGCGCCGCCTGGTGCGGGTGGAGCGGGGGCGTGGCCCCGTGGAGATCCGGCGGGAGGGGCAGACCCGGGTGGTGCGCGTCCTGGCCGGGGTGCAGGGCGGGCTCGCGTCGGCCGTCGAGCGGGTTCGTGAAGCCACCGGTGGGCTGGACCTCCCGGGGGAGACCCGTCTACGGGTCGCCGGGGCGAACGAGCGGATGCGGGAGAGCTTCGGATCGCTGCTGCAGGCGTTCGGGCTGGCGCTGGTCCTGGTCTACCTGATCCTCGCCGCCCAGTTCGAGTCCCTGCGCCATCCCTTCGTCATCCTCGGCGCGGTGCCGCTGGCCGCCGTCGGGGCGCTGGGCGCGCTGTGGATCGCCGGCGCCGGACTCAACGTGATCAGCGGCATCGGGGTCGTGGTGCTGATCGGAATCGTGGTGAACGACGCCATCGTGAAGGTGGACTTCATCAACCAGCGCCGCCGCGAGGGGGTCGCCCTCCGGGCGGCCATCGTGGAGGCGGGCCGGCTCCGGCTCCGGCCCATCGTCATGACCACCGTGACCACGGTCTTCGGATTGCTGCCCCTGGCGCTGGGCTGGGGCGCCGGCGCCGACCTCCGCGCCCCGCTCGCCATCGCCGTGGTCGGCGGCCTGCTGTCGGCCACCGTCCTCACCCTGCTCGTCGTGCCGGTGCTCTACGGGGCGGTCGCCCGACGGGACGGGGCAGCCGGTTGATCCGCTTCGCCGTCCGTCGGCCCGTGGCCACCGCGGCGATCTACGCCGCGGTGCTGGCGCTGGGCGTCTACAGCTTCCAGTACATTCCGGTGCAGCTCCTGCCGGACGTGAGCTACCCGCGGCTCACGGTGACCGCCCGGTGGGCCGGCGCCTCGCCGGAGACCATGGAGGCCCGTGTGACCTCGCGCCTGGAGGCCGCCGCACAGGAGGTGGACGGCGTCCGCTCGGTGAGCTCGGAGTCCTCCATCACTCCACGCGGGAGCGCAGCACGGGCCCGAATCACCGTGGAGTTCGACCGGGATGCCCGGATGCGCTTCTCGCGGTTCCAGCTGGCCGAGCGCGTGAGCGCCCTCCGGAGCGAGCTGCCGTCGGGGGTCTTCACCCGGGTCGAGCAGTACGTGCCCGAGGAGGTGCAGGGGGAGGCCACCGCCTTCCTGAGCTATCAGCTCCACGGCCCCTTCACCTTCGCACGGCTGTCCGAGATCGCCCGCCAGGAGCTCCGCCCCGCGGTCACCGCCGTGGACGGGGTGGCGGGCGTGGAGGTCCGGGGAGACGTCCGCCGGGAGGTGATGATCGAGCTGGACCGGCAGCGTGTCCGGGACCTTGGGATTCGGGCGTCGGACCTCCGCACCACCATCGGGGCCCTTTCGGAGCCGAGGCCCGTGGGCTCCGTCCGACTGGCGGGACGGGAGACGAGCATGGCGGTCCGGGCGCGGGTCGAGAGCGTCTCCGAGCTCCGGGACCTGCGCCTCACCGGCGCCGGCGGCACCACGGTCCGGCTCGGGCAGGTCGCCGAGATCCGCGATCACGCGGCCGAGCGGAGCTCCTACCACCGCGTGAACGGCGACCCGACCATCTCGGTGGTGGTGGGCCGGCAGCCGGGCTCGAACGCGCTCGACGTATCCGACCGGGTGAAGACAATCGTGGACTCGACCCGCGCGGATCTGCCGGGCGCGGTGCGGGTGGAGCTCGACCAGGACCGGTCCGAGGAAATCCGGGCCGAGCTCACCGACCTCCGGCTCCGGGCCCTGGCGGCGGCTGCGGTCATCCTGCTGGTCCTGGCGCTCTTCCTCCGGAACACGAGGGCGGTGATCTCCGTCTATGCCACGATCGGGTTCAGCGTGCTGATCGCCGTGAACCTGCTCTTCGCGGGTGACTTCACGCTGAACGTGCTGACGCTGGCCGGCCTGGCGTGGGGCTTCGGGCTGGTGGTGGACAACGGAATCGTGGTGCAGGAGAACATCGACCGCAGGCGGCGCGGTGCTCTCTCGCCCCCGGAGGCCGCCGTGACGGGCGCACGGCAGGTGGCCCTCCCCGTCGTCGCCGCCACGGCGACGACGGCGGTCGTGCTCGTGCCCTTTCTCTTCCTCCAGGGCGAGCTCCGGATCTACTACCGGCCGCTGGCGTGGGCCGTGGGCTTCTCGATCCTGGCGAGCCTCTTCGTCGCCTTCACGTTCGTCCCGGCCATGGCCGGCAACCGCGGCGGGGAGGCGGGAGACGGCCCGTCGGATCCGGGGGAGGGCGTCTCCGCGGAGACGTTCGGGGAGGACACGGGCAGGAGGACGGACGGCGAGCCGCTCTACCGGCGCGTCTACCGGGGCGTCCTCGACCTCGCCCTGGACCACCCCGTCGCGGTGGCGCTCCTCTGTGCCGGCGCCCTGTATGGAAGCTGGCGCCTCTTCGACGACAGCGTCGTGCGCGGCGTCGAATGGGCTTCGTACTGGGGCCAGGACACCCACGTCCAGGTCCGGATCCAGTATCCCCGCGGGGCGGGGCTCGATCGCACCGACCGCCTGGCACGCGAGTACGAGCAGACCATCGCGGGCCTCTCCTCCGTCCAGCGGTACGAGACGCAGGTGCAGCCCCGGTGGGCGAGCATCCGGGTCAGCTTTCCCGACTCCCTCGAGCGGACCGGGGCGCCGGTGGCCGTCAAGGAGCGGCTGGTGAACCAGAGCTACCGGTACTCCGGGCCGGAGATCGGTGTGTACGGGTTCGGCCCCGCGTTCTCCACGGGAGGTGGCGGATCCGGCCCCAACTACTCCGTGGATCTCTACGGTTACAGCTATCTGCAGCTGGAGGGGATCGCCCGCGGTCTGGCGAGCCGGCTCGAGCGGTTCACGCGCGTTCGGGAGGTCGACCCCAACGCGTCCGGACAGTGGTACCGGCGAGACCGCGCGCCGGAGTACTTCCTCCAGGTCGACCGGGAGCGCCTCTCCGGACACGACCTGACCGTGCAGGAGCTCCTGGTCTACGTCAGCCGCAACATCCGGGGCTCCGTCGGCGAACGCCGGGTGCGGATCGGCGGGGACGAGGTGCGCTATGCCCTCAAGCTCTCCGGCTACCGCGACTTCAGCCTGTCGGAGCTTCGTGAGCTCCGGGTCCCCACCACCGACGGCGGCACCTCGGTGCGCCTGGCGTCGGTGGCCGACGTCCGCGAGCGGGAGGTCCTCTCCCGCATCGTCCGCGAGAGGCAGCAGTACCGCCGCACCGTGGCCTGGGAGTTCCGCGGTCCCCGGAAGCTCGGCAACATCGTGAGAGACGCTGCCGTGGAGGCCACCGACCTCCCGCCGGGCTACCGGATCGAGACCGAGGGGAGTCGCTTCCAGTGGGAGCCCGAGCAGCGGACCCAGGTCTGGTGGGCCGTCGGCGCCGCCGTGCTCCTCATCTACATGGTCACGGCCGCTCTCTTCGAGTCGCTGCTCGCCCCGCTGGCGATGCTCCTCACCCTGCCCCTGGCCCTGGTGGGCGTGTTCCTGATCTTCGTCGCCGCCGACGCCACCTTCACGCGGACCGCCTACATCGGCGCGATCATGATGGGCGGGATCGTGGTCAACAACGCCATCCTCATCGTCTACCACATCGGCGAGCTCCGGGAACGGCTGCCGGACCGCGAGGCGATCCTCACCGGGACGCTGGAGCGGGTCCGTCCGATCCTCATGACCACCCTCACCACGGTGCTCGGGCTCCTGCCTCTGGTGCTCTTCGCCGAGTCCCAGGACGAGAACATCTGGAACGCCCTGGCGCTGGCCACCATCGGCGGCCTGATCTCCAGCGCCTTTCTCGTGCTGGTGGCGGTGCCGGTGGCCTACCGGTGGCTCGTGGCCCGGCCGGGAGGGGAGGGGGCATGAATGTCCGTCGGTTCCTGCTCCTCTCGCTCGTGCCGCTCGCCGCCGCGGCGGCGGTCCCCGGATGCGGCGGTGTCCCTTCCGAAGCGTCACGCGCCGAACGCTGGACCGGAAGCATCGACACGGCGTCCGACGGCCGGGTCATGGTCAGGAACACCGGCGGCGGGGCGTGGCAGCAGGACACCGTACGGGCCCGGCGAACGCTTCTCGTCGGGGAGACCGGAATCCGCGGCGGCGCCGAGGCGACGACCTTCGGCGAGATCATCGGCCTCGCGGTCGACCGGGATGGGAGGATCTTCGTCGGGGATCGGATCGGGAGCACCGTCCGCGCCTACGGATCCGACGGGAGTCATCTGGGGCTGGTCGGCGGCGAGGGGAAGGGGCCGGGAGAGTTCCGGTGGCCCGAGGCGCTGGCCATCGGTCCCGAGGGCCGCCTCTTCGTGGCGGAGATCGGAGGCGTCACCGTCATGGCGAGTCCCGCCCCGGGAGAGATCCCGACGGAGCAGGTCCGGTCGTGGCAGCCCGTCGCTCGTCCCCAGGCCTACCGACCGCTCCGGGTCACCTGCGGGGGGCGGGTCTACTTTCCGCATCAGGAGAACCGGCCCATGCGCCATTTCTACCTCCGGGTCGGGAGTGACGGCACCCTCACCGATACCGTCCGGGTGCCGGGGATGCCCGGAGTGCCACCGAACGTCCCCTGGTATAGGACCGGTCCTGGTGGTGGCCGCATGCTCGGGGGCGTGGACCACGTCCCGCTCGGGCCCACGCCCTCCTGGGACGTGACGCCGGAGGGCAGGCTCCTGGTGGGCGAGTCCAGCCGATATCGCCTCCTGATGATTGCCCCGGGCGGCGACACGGTGCGCGCCGTGCGCCGCCGGGTGGAGCGGCGGGCGATTCCGACGCAGGTGCGCCGGGAGAGCACGGAGGCGCTCCGGACCCGTCTCGACACACTGCCGGTCCCGGTAGACGACGTGAACAACCTCCCCGATTCGGTGGCGAACCTGGACCTCCCGTCTCGGTAC